>CASGHD010000107.1 GCA_949319575.1 uncultured Anaerolineales bacterium
GCTCATTTCTAGTAATGTCTCGAAGTTGCCTGTCCTCCGACGGGGACATTTTAACTTTGCTCAAAAGGGACATTTCTACTTTGCCCTAACACAGCTTCCGGGGCTGTTGACATTCGACCTTGAAGGGGATAAAATCTCTCCATAATTTACGAAAAGACCCTCACCAAGGAGTTAATATGCTACAAGAAATCGATACCAAAGTTGTAGTTGGCACAGACACCCCCCTACTTACCATCTCCAGCGCCGCGTCGGATGCTGTCAAACACATCCTCGCCGAGCGCCAACTGGAAGGGTACGCCTTGCGCGTCTATGTTGCGGGCGGCGGATGTTGCAGTGTGAACTTCGGCATGGCGCTGGATAACAACTTCCGCGATTTAGACACCACGATCGAACTCGATGGCGTCAAAGTCGTTGTCGACGAAGTTTCAATGGAATACCTTCAAGGCGCGACGATCGATTACGTCAACGATCCCGAACGTGGCGCGGGCTTTGCTGTGGACAGCCCCAACGCCAAATCGCATGGCCACGAGCACGGAGAAGGCGGCTGTGGTTGCGGCGGTTCATGCTCCTGCCAAAACTAAACGGTAGTTGAACGGATAAAAAAAAGACCGAGAGATCGGTCTTTTTTTCATCTGCCGCGCAAGTACGAAATGACCGCGCCCATAAAGCCCACCAACCCCAGCAAAACGATGACAAGCCCTGTGGGAATTGCCGGCTGAGATTCAGTCGAATCATTGAACGTCGGCGGTTCGACCGCCGCGGGCGGCGTGAATGTCGGCAGGCGCGTGGGGGTTTGCTGACCGATAAAAGCCGCCTCCAGCGTCGGGTTGATCGTCGGCGTTGAGGCAAGGGTCGGGGTGGCTGGAATTTCTTCCAACAGAAGAGCCGCGCCGGGAGACAAGGACACATACAACCCGAACACCCAAGCCGTTGAACCCGGCACACCCGGATAATAGATCTTGATCCAATCCTCCCTGCCCTGCGCGCGCGCCAACGCAGGAACCGTCTCGCCGGCAACTAAAATCCCAACAGCAGGGTAATCAAAAGAACTTGGTCCCGCATAGATACGAACTTGTTGAATGCTTGGGTCAACCTTGACCGTAGGACCTGCCGGCGTGCCCGTCACAGTCGGAACACTCCCGGTAGGCTGTTGCGCGCGGACAATTGCCGGCTCCGTGTAATCGAACAAAGCCAACAGGAGGCAAACAACAATAAAAAGGATAAGGGGCAATACCCTGGCGTGACGAGCGTTCATCTTCGAGATGCAAACGAAAAAGCCAGCCCGATCAAGCCAAACACGCCGAGGATAATAATGAAGTACCCGGAGGGGACTCCAGCCGCCGGCGCCGGCGCGCCTTCATCAAACGACGGCTCGATCATTGGCGGAGGCGGCGTAAATGTTGGCAACCGCGTCACCGTTGGCGTGAGGTGGAATTGCGCGGCAAGGGTCGGGTCGACCGTGTTTGTGATCAATGGGGTAGGCGTGGGAGGCGCTTCAACGACTTGTAATTCGCCGCCGGATACCGCCACGTACGACGCATACACCCATGCGATTCCTCCCTCAAACGAAATCTGGATCCATTCCCGCCCCGGCGAAATCCCCGTCGCGGGGAAAACATCGCCTGGGAAGATCTGCCCGATGATATCGTAGAACGTCCCCGGCCCATTGCGGACGTTCATCGGGTCGGTGTACGTCACCGTGATGACTACGCCACTAGGGGTAGGCGCGTCTTGATACGCCTCAGCCTGCCCCGCCAGCGGGAGCATTGCCAACCCCGCCACAAGAGCGCCCAACAAGATCACAATAGGATTAAACCAATTTCGCTTCATTAGGTGTAACTTCTTTGAGAGACAGAACGCGACGACTCATAGTCGTCGCTGTTGAAGCGGATTATAATCGAAATCATGGACAGACGAATTTTTCACGGAAACATAACACCTACCGATCTCGCGCGCGCGCTCATGGCAGAATTCAACCGCGGAAATTTACACGCGCAAACCGTTGGCGGGCAGGATGCGTTGGCGGTGCAAATCGCCACACGGGCGGGTTCCATATCTGGCGGGCAGACCGCGCTCACGGTCAACATTCAAAAAACTGAGGATGGGATCATGGTCGAGTTGGGCGAACAGGCATGGCTGGGAGTTGCGGCGAGCCTGGGTCAAACGGCGTGGGCGGCATTGAGGAATCCGTTTAGCCTGCTCAGTCGGTTGGATGATCTGGCGCAGGATGTTGAAAATATTCAACTTGGCGATCGGGTTTGGAAGTTGATCGATCGGACCATTGCCACATTTGGGGCATCGCGCGAACTCTCCGATCGCTTTGCCCGCCTGACATGCGATTTCTGTGGCGTGGCAAACCCGGTCGGCGAGGGGGCTTGCCTGGCATGTGGCGCGCCGCTTGGCGATGCCCAGCCTACAACATGCGCGAATTGCGGTTTCGTGGTGCGGGGTGACGAGGCGGTCTGCCCGAATTGCGGGCGAAGGCTGCGCTAGCCGAACCGCCCTTTGGTTTTGAAATTGTAAGTTTGCCGGCTTGCAGTTTTTTGTCTCCGCTTCTATAATCATTGCAAATCACAGTGTGCGGACCAGGAAAATGACGAAATTGAATCTGGATCTGTTGGAAACCAAGTTACAATCGCTCGTTGAACACCAACTGGTGGGTATCTTACCGGGCTTGAAGTTGGAAGACCGTGTTATTCAACGCCTCTCTACCGCGTTAAAACAAAACATTGCCGAAAAGAAAGATGCGGAAGGCGTTGCGCCCAATGTATTCACCCTGATTGTCGCCCCCGAATCTTCTCCCATGTGGAAGGAACAGCGGACACTCGATACGCTCAAAGCCATCATAACCACAGCCGTCCGCGATTCCGGGTTGAAGTTCACCGGGACCCCCACGATCACGATCTCAACAGATGAAAAGTATTCCAACGATGACATTAGCGTGGTTGCCTCGCACAAGCTTGAGCCGGTCGCCGACACGCAGGGGATGGAAAATAAAGGCGGGGTGACCAAAGAACTCGAAGATGATGCGTATGTGCCGGATAACGCTTTTCTGATCGTCGAAGGCGTGAAAGTGTTCCCGCTTACCGAACCGGTTGCTAATATCGGAAGGCGGTTGGACAACCAACTTGTCATTGACGACCCGCGAGTTTCGAGAAATCACGCTCAATTGCGCTCCATCAAAGGACGGTTTGTGTTGTTCGACTTGAATTCCACGGGCGGCACGTTCGTCAACGGGCAACGCACCAGCCAGACCGTGCTGTACCCCGGGGATGTGATTTCCCTCGCCGGCGTGGCGCTCATTTTCGGGCAGGATAATCCTCCTGTGCGCCCTGATATGGCGGAGACATCGCCTTTGAATCCCAACGGCATTGGCAATAGCGAACGCCCCACCGCGTTAGTCGACCAAAAAACTGTAGATATAAAAACCGACCGCCTGAAACAAGAACAACAAGGCAGATGATCGCTACGGTTGTTTTGGTCCTTCGGTTTGCGCTTTCCATAGCGCTCTATGTATTTCTCGGCTGGGCGCTGTGGACGCTCTGGCGGGAACTCGACCAGCAGGGGAAAGCGCTTGCCGACCAGAAAAAGCCGCGCATTTCTCTCCGCTATAAACCAGAATGGGGAAACGATCGCGTGCTGTCTTTCCAACAGACGGAGATCATTATCGGCAGGCATGCCCAGTGCGATGTGTCGCTGATGGATGAAACCCTGTCTGCCCAACACGCGCGTATCACGTATCACCATCGCCAATGGTGGCTGGAGGATTTGAACTCCACAAATGGCACCAGCCTCAACGAGCACCCGCTCACCACGCCAACCGTCATTATTTCGGACGATGAGTTCAAATGCGGAAATGTTGCGTTCGTGATCCGCATCGACACCGAAGAAACTACTTCGACCCAATAGGAAATGAGGGAAACCATGACAGAGTCCATCAAACTTGCCGTGATCGGCGGTTCGGGTTTGTATGAAATTCCCGGTCTTCAAAATGCGCGGGAACTGACGATCGACACGCCATTCGGGAAGACCAGCGCGCCGATCGTCAGCGGGATACTGGAAGGCGCGCCGGTGGCATTCCTCGCCCGCCACGGGATCGGACATCACATCACGCCAACGGAAGTGCCGTATCAAGCCAACATCTTTGCCTTGAAATCCATCGGCGTGGAACGAATCGTCAGCGTTAGCGCGTGTGGGTCTTTGATCGAAGAGTTTGCGCCGGGTCATATCGTTATTCCGGACCAACTGTACGACAATACGCGCCTGCGCCCCCGGTCTTTCTTCGGCGAGGGGCTTGTGGCGCACGCGAGCGTGGCAGACCCGTTTTGCGGTGATCTTTCCACACAGGTCGAATCAGCCGCACGGGAGGCGGGAGGCGTTGTTCACAAGGGCGGCGCATTCATCACGATCGAGGGGCCGCGGTTTTCCACGCGAGCCGAGTCGAATACTTTCCGCGCCTGGGGCATGTCGATCATCGGCATGACAGCGTCACCTGAGGCATTCCTCGCGCGCGAGGCGGAGATCTGCTACGCAACGATGGCGCACGTCACAGACTATGATGTGTGGCATGTGAGCGAAGAACCTGTGACCGTGGAGATGGTCATTCAAACCCTGCATCGAAACACCTCGCTGGCGCAGGAAGCGATTCGTATCATCGCGCGAGAATTCACAGGCGCGCGCAACTGCGATTGCAAGAATGCGCTTTCCACCGCGCTCATCACTCGCAAAGACGCCATCCCAGCCGAGACCCTTAAGAAGCTAGACCTGCTCGTTCATAAATATCTCAAAGAATGAATCGCGTCATCCAAAGCAATCTGCTACGAATAGCGACTGCCTTTCTCCTCCTGCAATCCATCATCCTAACGCTTGCGCCCGCGGTGAAAATGCGGTCTCTCGAAGCCGATCTGCGTTTCTCTCACTGGATCGCTTTGTTCGTTTGGGGACTGCTCTCCTTTCTGATTCACCGCGCTATTATTAAATACCTGCCGGATGCCGACCCGTATCTCTTCCCCTCTGCGGCATTGCTGAGCGGGTGGGGCTTGCTCGCCATTTGGAGGCTGGATGCTTCCAACATCGGACCGCGCCAGGCTCTGTGGTTTGTTGTGAGCTTGCTTATTCTTCTGCTAGGATTGCGCCTCTCCTCCCAACTTGTTTTTTTGCGCAGGTACAAATACGTACTGTTAGCCGGCGCGCTGGCGCTTGTCGGGCTCACCTTATTTTTCGGAACCAATCCCATCGGCATCGGTCCCAAATTATGGTTTGGTTGTTGTGGGTTATATTTTCAACCTTCTGAACCGCTCAAACTTTTGCTTGTTGCGTATCTCGCGGCTTTCCTCGCAGACCGCCTCGCGTTGGGCGGACGGATGCTGGCAACGATCATGCCGGCTTTCATCATCAGCAACCTGGCAGTGTTATTGCTTCTCTTCCAACGCGACCTGGGAACCGCGCTGATCTTCATGGCGTTGTACACGATCATCATCTACCTTGCAACAGGGCGGCGTCGCGCTATTTTAGTCAGTGTTGGGTTTCTCGCCCTGTTTGGAATTGCCGGATACTATTTCATTGGTATCGTGCAAGCGCGTATCGATTCCTGGTTGCATCCATGGGACGATCCGGTGAGCGGGTCGTACCAGATCATTCAGTCTTTGCTTGCGATTGCAAACGGCGGCATCGAGGGGCGCGGCTCCGGGCTGGGAAGCCCGGGGTTGATCCCCGTTGCGGGATCGGATTTTATCTACGCCGTGATCGCGGAGGAGACGGGTCTTTTCGGGACGATGGGCTTGCTCGCCCTCTTCATCCTGATCATCGGGCGAGGCTTTCGCGCCGCCTTGCGCGCGCCCGATCTCTTTCGACGATTATTCGCCGCCGGTATCACTTCCTATTTTGGAATTCAAGCGCTGTTGATCGTCGGTGGGAATATTCGTCTCCTGCCGTTGACCGGCGTCACGCTTCCCTTTGTTTCCTACGGCGGCTCATCTTTGTTGGTCTCCTACATTGGGCTGCTGTTTCTCTTGCATATCAGTAATCACTTGGACGAGGAGCCTGCGCCGCTACAAGACCACCAACCCTACCTCATGGTAGGCGGCGCTCTCATGTTGGGATTGTTCACCGCCGCGCTCACAACCGGATGGTGGTCAGTAGTTCGCGGACCAGACTTGTTGACACGCGTCGATAACCCCCGGCGGATGATCGAGGGTCAATTTGTCCGAAGGGGCGCGTTGTTGGATCGCTCCGATACCATCATCACGACCACCGTTGGCAAGATCGGCGAATTGGAACGCTCGTATAAATACCCCGACCTTGCGCCGGTGATCGGCTACAACCATGCCAAATACGGTCAAGCCGGGCTGGAGGCATCGCTCGATGAATACTTGCGCGGTCTCAAAGGCACATCCGCAACTTCGATCTGGTGGAATCATCTTTTGTACGGCATGTCGCCACCCGGGCTGGACGTGAGGTTGACGATCGATCTCTACTTGCAATTCCGCGCCGATGAAATGATGCTCGGTCATTCGGGCGCGGTGGTGATGATGAACGCCCAGACCGGCGAGATTCTTGTGATGTCCTCGCACCCCACATTTAACCCGAATTATCTCAACGAGATCGGGCTGAACTTAGCCAGCGACCCCGACCAGCCGTTGATCAACCGCGCCGCGCAGGGACTGTACCCAACCGGCTCAGTGGTCGACCCCTTTGCCGCCGCCTTGTTCGGCAGGCAAGCCCTTACAGCGGAAGAACTTTCGACCCTGCACGAGTCGATGGGTTTTTTACGACCGCCGCAAATTCAATTGCAAGTAGCCGAGTCGCTTTCCAGGGATGAGCTTGACCACTTCCATGTTTCGCCTTTACAGATGGCGCTGGCATCTGCCGCGTTGAGCAATCATGGAGTAATTCCCGCGCCGAACATTGCGTCTGCGGTTAGCGTTCCCGTGGAGGGTTGGGTAATTCTTCCGGTGCCGGGAACGCCGGCGGTGGCGATGCAGGCTACCCCGGCGGATGAGGCGTCTTCGTTATTCGTCGAGGAGGGCGATAATTTTTGGTCGCATCTTGGGAAGGCGAGCGAAGGCGATACATCCGCGACATGGTTTCTGGCAGGCACGCCGGGTAACTGGCAGGGGACGCCGTTCGTGGTGGTTGTGTTGATCGAAGAAGACAACGAGCGCATCGCCGAACGGATCGGCCGCGAATTGATTATGGATGCGATGAGTCCGTAGCGGTGAGCGTTCGGAGATTGGCAAGAAGGGTGAATAAGTTTGTGGCGCTCGAGCGAAGAAAAGATTCTATAAAGCGTGGTTGACTGGAGGGGGTGCGCTAAAAGCATGTAGATGGGTTTCACCACAGGAAGGAAACCCTAACCACGGAAACACGGAGAAAAGCAATTAAAAAAACTCCGTGACTCGGTGTCTCCGTGGTTAGTCTGTTGAGCTATCTACAACCTTTGAGTGCTCCCACTGGAGGGCATTGCTTGACAATCCCCATCACCCAAAGTAAAATTCCGCACGCTTAACCAAAAGAACATCGCCGAGATAGCTCAGTTGGTAGAGCACGCGACTGAAAATCGCGGTGTCCACAGTTCGATTCTGTGTCTCGGCACTTTCGGTGAACGTTGACCGAATGCGGGCGTAGTACAGTGGTAGTACGTCTCCTTGCCAAGGAGAAGGTCGTGGGTTCGAATCCCATCGCCCGCTCAGAAGTTTACAACGGCGTCGTGGCCAAGTGGTAAGGCAAGGGTCTGCAAAACCCTCACCACGGGTTCAAATCCCGTCGACGCCTCTTTCATGATCAATCGACGAATAGAGTTGCACGAGGAATGAACGCCGCGAGGCGTTTTTTGTTGCCTCACCATCGCCTGCAAGGATTTTGCGAGCCTCAACTGTCCATTTCGGCATATAATTGTGGTTAATCTTTGTCGTTTCGCCGATCCATCACGCCTTCAGTGCAACGCAAGATCACCATTTCCACAATGAAAATTTTATATGTTGAAGATGATCCCGCTCACGTAGCCCTCACCGAGCGAGCGCTCGAGGATGCGTTTCAACGCGGGTTTGAATTACTCCATGCCGAGACGCTTTCTGCGGCCTTGACTATTCTCGATTCTCAGACCGATATCGATCTGGTGTTATCAGACCTCCGCCTGCCCGATGGGACCGGGTTGGATTTGCTAACGCATGTCAAAAGTCGGTCCGCGCTGATGCCTGTGGTGCTGGTGACAGGACAGGGCGATCAAGAGAATGCCGTTGCGGCGCTCAAGGGCGGAGCCACCGATTATCTCGTCAAGCAAAGCGACTATCTGTTGCGCCTGTCGGTGGTGACCACGAATGCCATTGCCCAGAGCAGGCTGTTGAAAGAACAGGCGGCGTTGCGGGATACGGAAATAAAATACCAAACGCTTATTGAACAGACACCGGCGGTCGTATTTCTCAGCAATGCGGATGAAAAGGAAACAGGGGTATATGTTTCCCCTCGCTATAACGAGTTGACCGGCTATACCCAGGAAGCTTGGTATTCGGACCCCGATCATTGGTTCAATACCATCCACGCCGACGACAAGGAGAGGATCAGCCAGGCGTTTGCCCAATCACACAACCAGGAGACGCCCTTTCGGGAAGAATATCGAGTCGTGCGGCGCGATGGCAACATCATTTGGATCAAAGAGGATAGTAGCCTGATCCGTGACGGAAACGGGGTCCCGATCTATTGGCACGGAATTCTGGTAGATATTACGAAAGAACGGGAGATACAAGCCGCCCTGCAAAACGAGCGGGATTTTGCATTGCAAATCCTCAATACCATGGCGCAAGGTCTGACGATCACCAATGAGCAAGGCGCGTTCGAATACGTCAACCCTGCCTATGCAAAAATGGTTGGGCGATCTCAAGAAGAGGTGATCGGAAGAAAGCCTGCCGAGTTTATTGATCCTTCCAAGCAAACGGCGCAACAGCGTGAAAGTGAAATTCGACAGCGGGGTCAATCTTCCACCTACGAATCGTTACTGTTGCATAAGCAGGGTCACACTGTGCCGGTAATTATCAGCGGCGCGCCGCGTTCAAGCGAGATCGGGAATCGCGGCGCGATCGCGGTGATCACCGACCTCACGGCCATCAAGAAAGCGGAGTCGTCGCTTTCCCGGCAGGTGAAGGAACTGACGGTTCTTCACATGGCGGCGACAGCGGAAGCGGAAATTGCCACATCGGAAAATGGATTGATCGAAAAAATTACCACCATCCTTGGCCATGTGTATCCGGAGGTATGCGGTATTCTTCTGCTGGACTCGTCCGGCGAGTTGTTGTTCCCGCACCCATCCTACCGCGGCGCAGATGTTTCCAATTGGCGGGTTGGATACCCCGTATCCCAAGGAATGACCGGAAAAGCGGTCCGTCTCGGCGCGCCCATCCGAACCGGGAATGTGAGCGATGAATCCGCCTATATACCGATCGCCGGCAATATTCGGTCTGAGTTATGCGTGCCGATCCAAGTCAACGAACGGATCATCGGCGCGCTCAACGTGGAAAGCAAAGCGCCGGATGCGTTTGACGATGGCGACGAACGATTCCTTGTTACGATTGCCGGTGGGCTGGGAAGCGCCATTGAGCGGATTCGGCTTTTTAAAGCGGAACAACGCCGCGTGCGGGAATTGGAAATCATCAACCAGATCTCCGCCGATCTGCGCACCGCGCAAAGCCTGGATGACATGCTCGTCATTGTGCTACACGAGACAATGCAGTTGATGAATACCGGGCACGGCTCGATTTGGTTGTTCAGCCAGACAGACAACCTCCTTGTCCAACGGATCGCAATGGGCAATGAACAAAATATACCCGTGAAAGAGTTGAAGCCCGCCGAGGGTATCGTCGGGCGGACGTTTACATCCGGCAAGAAATATATCACGCGCGATTTAAGATCCGATCCGTTGATTTATCAGAAAAACCGAGACAGCATTGAGCCCGGGTTGGGAGCGGTTGCCATTCCGGTCCACTCCACAGCCGGGACGGTCGGCGTGCTGGCGATCTTCGTCGATTCGGAGCGGCAAATCACGAATGACGAAATAAACCTGCTGACCATTCTGGCTGAAATCGCCGGGAACGCCGTTCACCGCGCGGATTTATTCGAGCAGGGGCAGGAACAAATTCGTCGCCTGACAACCCTGCGCGATATCGATTCAGCTATCGCCTCCTCTACCGATTTGAGGGTGACGCTCAGCATCCTGGCGGAATACTCCGTCAAACAGCTGAAGGTCGACGCGGCGGATATCCTCATTTACCGACCGGAGATTCAAAGCCTTTCATACCTGACAAGCGCCGGCTTCAACACGATAACGCCCACCCGCCCGTTAATGCGGATCGGCGAAGGGCTGGCTGGGCAGGTTGTCATGAAGGGAAGAATTCATCATGTCGTCGATCTAAAAAATTCCACTGAGGTCCGATACGACCCGCTCCTGTTGCGCGAAGGGTTTGTTACCTATATTGGAGTCCCACTCATTGTCAAAGGGCAGGTCAAGGGAGTGTTCGAGGTGTTCCATCGTTCACCCCTTTCTGCTAACGCAGATTGGATGCAATACCTCCAAACGCTTGCGGGCCAAGCCGCCATCGCCATAGACAACGCCCACCTGTTCGAAAATTTACAAAGGACAAACCAGGAACTCACCCAGGCGTACGACACCACGCTTGAGGGATGGGCGCGCGCGCTGGAACTCAGAGACCGCGAAACGGAAGGGCACACCCGCCGCGTAACAGATCTGACATTACGACTGGCAAACGCCATGGGCATCAAGGAGGAAGACCTCGTCAATATATACCGCGGCGTGCTCCTCCACGATATCGGCAAGATGGGCGTTCCAGATCAAATCTTGAAAAAAACAGGACCACTGACCGCTGACGAATGGGACGAAATGCGACGCCATCCGCAATATGCCTACAACTTGCTCGCCCCCATCGCGTTCTTGCGCCACTCACTCGATGTTCCCTACTGCCACCACGAACATTGGGACGGGAGCGGATACCCGAACAAATTAAAGGGCGAACAAATCCCGATGGCCGCAAGAATTTTTTCGGTGGTCGATGTTTGGGACGCCCTGCTCTCAGACCGATCCTATCGTAAGGCTTGGCCCCGCCAAAAAGTGGTCAAGTACATCCAGGAAAACTCCGGGGCGTTGTTCGATCCCGAGGTGGTAAACGTGTTCCTTGCAATGATCGCTGAGGATGAACATAAAACCGGGTGATGAGCATCACCCGGTTTTATCACTTCACCCGCA
Source organism: uncultured Anaerolineales bacterium (assembly GCA_949319575.1). GTDB lineage: Bacteria > Chloroflexota > Anaerolineae > Anaerolineales > Villigracilaceae > Defluviilinea. Next base: position 11,252 of record CASGHD010000107.1, read on the forward strand.
AGAATTTTCGTTTGCCTACCTGCAAAACGCCGGGATGCGGAAAAGGCGTATCACCGCGCTCAATCGTTTCCCCATCCAGCCGCACCCCCCTCTGGTCGAACAACCGCCTCGCATCTGATTTGCTTGCCGCAAGTTTCGCCGCAAGAATAACCTCCAGCACGGTTTGCCCGGACTGCAATTGAAATTCGGGCATTTCGTCGGGAATCTCTTTTTGCTGGAACATCTTCACAAACGCTTCCTGCGCCGACGCGGCATCACCTTCGCCATAGAAGATGGAAACGATCTCGCGCGCCAACCTCATCTTCACATCGCGCGGATGCGCCTTCCCTTCGGATAATTCTTTTTCGATACCATCGATCTCGCCCGGACTCCAGCGCGTAACAAGCCGCATATATATGCCCATGGCAAAATCGGGAATAGACATCAACTTGCCGAACATATCCTCCCCGCCGGTGTTGATGGGAACGATATTCCCGGTGGATTTTGACATACGGAGCGCGCCATCAGTCCCCGGCAAGATTCCCGTGATGATGCCCACCAGCGGTTTTTGACCCAGCGCCTCCTGCAATTTTCTGCCCGCCACGATGATGTTGAATAACTGATCTGAACCGCCCACTTGAACGTCTGTTTGCATGGCAACGGCATCATAGCCCTGCATCAACGCGTAAAATGTTTCGTGAAGGTAGATCGCTTCGCCCTTCTCCAACCGTTTTGAAAAGTTTTCACGGGCAAGAAATTGCTGAACCGTGAAGTTTTGCCCCAAGCGGATCAGATCGAGCAGGGTCAGTTCACTCAACCACTCTCCGTTGTATCGGACTTTCGTCTTCTCCTTGTCCAGAACACGGAATGCCTGTTCGGAATACGTCTTCGCATTTTCACTCACTTGCGCTTCCGTCAGAATCGGGCGGGCTTTATTTTTATCGGACGGATCGCCGACCAACGCCGTATAACTGCCGATCAAAAATGTGATCTCATGACCCAGGTCTTGAAACTGACGGAGTTTGCGCATGGAGATCGTATGCCCAAGATGCAGGTCAGTGGAGGTTGGGTCGTAGCCACAGTACACGCGCAGGGGTCTCCCTTCCGCGAGGCGCGCGCGCAGTTCGGCAGTCATTGCCTTCTTTGTGTCTTCATCGCCATAGTCGGCGCCTTGCATCAACAACTCAACTTGTTCTTCTATATTCACAAAAGACCTCCGGACAAAAATAAAAACGCGTGGCACAACGGCGCCACGCGTTCAAGTCGCCATCGCCGCGTTAGGGGTGGCGGTAATAATAAGATTTTTCCACTCGCGGGAAACCGAACATGCGGCGATTATAAACCATCACTGCCCAAGATTGAAGACAAAAGCCCAGGGACCGCGGATCGTGTAAAACTCATCGCTGAACACGATCTGCTCCGCTTCTTCCTGCGACAGGCTGTCTGGTTTGCCCACCACCTGCATGACCGGCGCCCCGTTCACATCGGAGCATCCGAGCGTGATGCCCGCGCCTCTTTCGTTCAGAGTCTGCTGAATTTTCGATATGTAAATGTTGCAATAATCTTCCGGACGCGGCGGGGCGGCAATGGCGTTCACTGTGATCGTCACCGCCGAGAGGTCGGCATCGGGCGGAACGTTAAAGAACGACAAAGTATCACAGCGAAGACCCGATGATCCCTCCACAGGCTCCTGGATGCTCAACAAGGTCGAGGCAAAGTCGAACAACGCGATATCGCCATACTGTAAACTTGCGCCCCAAATCGACCAGTCCGACCCATCGATCAGGGTGAAGCAGACCTCCGCATTGACATCTTTCCCGTCGCGCCAGGCGCGCGCGACACTCACGTTGATTCCGCTGGAGGATTGAATCGGCGCCGCGGGAGCCGATTCAACTGTCGGGTAGGATGAATCGATCAAGGCTGTCGGCAAGGGCTGAACGGCGCCCTGAGGGAATCCGCCCGGGGCGCACGCGGTAGCCAGCAACAAGATCGCAATTGAAATTCTTTTCATAGTGAACTCCTTTTAGGCTGACAAATTTGCCAGCGCAACTTTCAATGTGTCATATTCAAACTTAAAACCCAACTCAAGCAGTCGTTTGGGTTGAGAGTATCGCCCTTCGGTAAGTAACACGCTCATTTCACCCAACACCATTCGCAACACAAACGCCGGCAGATGAAACCAATATGGGCGGCGCAAGAACTGCGCAATCCCGCGCATGAATTCTGCATTGGAGGTTTGCGCAGGGGAGATCAGGTTGAATGCGCCTGATGCTGTCTTGCGCGCGAGCAGGAATTTCATGGCGTTGATCTCGTCAACGATATGGATCCATGGCATGGCTTGACGTCCATCGCTAAATCTACCGCCGAAGAATAAGAGAACGGGGAGTTTCATCAACGGGAATAATCCTTTGCTTTTGTGAAGCACAACCGCCGACCGGCAGATCATCCTGCGGACGCCGAGTTGCTCAAGAGGCTGAGATGCCTCCTCCCACGTGACGCCCAGCCGAGAGAGGAAGTCGTCTCCGGGCGGCGTAGATTCGTCCGCGAGGGCATCGCCTCGCAAGCCGTAATAGTTGATGCCGGAGGTTTGGAGGTAAACGCCCGGGCGGCGGTCAGCGCTGGCTACGGCGGAAACAAGCGCGCGGGCAGGAAGAACGCGCGAGTCTTCAAATTGTCGTTTACGTTGTTGCGTCCAAGGTCCGTGATCGAGGCTAAATCCTGCGACATTGATCACTGCATCCATTTCGTTGACGATCTGCCCCCATCCCTCGGTTGTTTGCCCATCCCAATGGATGTGGTTGGCGGCGCGCGGTTTCTGTCGCGTTAATATGCTTACGCGGTGCCCATCGGCATGCAGGCTGGCGGTGAGCGCCGAACCGAGGAACCCCGTCCCGCCGGCGATCAGTATGTTCACGAACTTTCCTGTAACAGATTCATAACATCTCGAGTGGCGTCTTGTGCGCTTTCAAAAATTCGGCAGTATAATCGTGTCTGTTGTAGAGCCAGAATGTACGAGCCTGTATTGGTTTTGAACGCTAATTTTGAACCGATCAACGTGTGCAATACAAGACGGGCAATCGGTTTGCTGCTGGCTGGCAAGGCGGATATGGTATTGAACGGTCGCGGTCACATTCGGACCATTCGAGAGTTGCTCCCGCGCCCTTCGGTCATCCGGCTTGAAAGCCAGGTTCATCGACCGCGCCCGCATGTCAAATTGACGAGGCGCGAAGTATTTCGCCGCGACAATTATACCTGTCAGTATTGCGGAAAGCGCGAAGGCGGGCTGACGGTGGATCATGTGACGCCCCGACACATGGGCGGCGCGCACATGTGGACGAACGTTGTCGCGGCATGTCCTGCATGCAATCACAGGAAGGGAGGCAGGCGAGTGGAAGAGGTTCACATGCGCTTACATCATTTGCCCAAGGAGCCTCCTGCCAATGCGGCGTATATTTTCGGAAAACATTTGAATGAGTATCAAGAGTGGGAGCCGTTTATTTCAGGCTGGTAAAAAAAACCTCTCCGTTGGAGAGGTTTTTTTTGTAGCTACTCAGCCTCGGAACATGTCGCTGCGAGG
>CASGHD010000108.1 GCA_949319575.1 uncultured Anaerolineales bacterium
CATACCTTTTGGGGCTTATGCACCCGTCTCTACACCAAACTCGCTGCTCATACGTTATGTGTTTACATCAATCGCTTACTTGGCAAGCCAGACTTCCTCCAAATCAAGGCACTCGCTTTCCCGATTTAGCATAAGACCCTATTTGCATAGATCTTTTCCAAGGGATGGGCTTACCTTTCATTAAGTCCTTGAGCGTGCCGCCTTGAATGTAGTCCATGACCAGATACGGACTGTCTTCATGTTCGCCAGAATCGAATATTTTGACGATATTAGGATGCGATAATTTCGCAAGCATCCGGGCTTCGCGCTTGAACCGCGCAAAAAATATATCCAACTGTTCCTTATCCGGCTGGATGAATTTGATGGCAACACGCCTATCGAGGGTAGTATCCAACGCTTCATACACGACAGCCATCCCGCCTTTGCCGAGTTGTGAAAGGATGCGGTATCGTCCAAGACTTTTCCCAATTAGAGAGTCCATGCCAATTCTCCCGGTAGCCGCAAGGTTTAATGCTACTGTATTTTACCGCCCAATTAAGTAATATCCTGCATTTTCAAGATAATTAACGTTGCGACAAAGAACGCTATGGAAAGAAATGCCAGGACGAACCAATTTCCAATCAGGTTTGAAATACTATTCGAATAATTCAGCGTAAAGCCGTATGGAGTCCGGATCTCGACCGGCTCTGGATTGTCAATCGTGACCGTTTGTGTCACCATTTCATTGACCGTAATCAATTCATTTTTCACCACGGAAGGCATGGCAACCAAGTCCCGACAGCCAGGGATTTCTTTCATCTCGGTTATGATCATGACAGGCTCCCAAGCCGGATCGGGCTTTTCCACTTCCACAGAAACCGACTGCGTAATCGGGTCCGGCTGGAAACGGGTTAAAGATAACGTATCCAATTGTTCCAGGTTTGCGGTGGAGCCGAAAGCCTGCATCGTCCAGCGGGTCAAGGTGAAAGCGGAGAATCCTCTCGAAACACCAGGCAACTCGAAGATCACCCCGGCAAATGTGATCTGAAGGAACAGCGTGCCCAAAATAATATAGGTGACCGCATTCTGGTTAGGCGAGATGGACGAGATAAACAAGCCCATGTTGATGGCGGTCAGCACCGCAAGGAAGAGTGTCAAGTACATTTCGACCACAACTGGCAGAAACACGCCATACGATGGAAATCTAACTTTCGAACCGATGACCAGAAGAAAGAGAAGGCACTGGATGGCGGCGAAGATTCCCAGCGGTATGACCTTGGAGGCAAGGTAGGGGATCAATTTCATAAAGACCATCCGCTCGCGCAAATAGATCGTCCGCTCCTTGACAATTTCATAGGCGGACGAGAACAACCCTAGCATAACTGCTGTCAACGCCATGATGAACAACAATTTTTGGGCGTTGCCAACCACGAAGTAACTGGCACTGCTTTCGCCTGCTACCATTTCAGAAGCAAGTTGCCGACTGATCGCAGCAGGCGAATTACCGGTAAGCCAGCTTGAGTCGGCGATACCTAGGATGAGTAAAGCAAGTAATGGCATGACAGCCAGAAGGATGATCAGAAGCGTCCGGTCGCGGAAGATCAAAGAAAAATATCGTTTTGTCAGGAGTAAAAACTGGTAGAAGAGTGCTATGGGAGAGAACTGTTGCGTAGACCGTTTCCCTCGCGAAGCGCCTCTGCCACCAATCATTGATTGGAAGCGATCCTGCACCTGCTTGAAGAATGACGACGCCCGGTATTTTCTTTCCCAAGTCTCCGCGTTTTCGAGCGCCTTGCCTGGCTCGGAATCACTGATGAGGTTGTATATCTCGGCAAAGTCGTCGTTTCCCACGCCAAAGAATTCACATGCTTTTCTGGGAGGACCAAAATAGACCATGCGTCCCTGTGAAAGAAAGGCAACTTGATGACACTCGGTAATATTTGCCGTGGCGTGAGTGACCAGAATAATGGTCTTACCACTATCAGCGAGATTGCGGAGGATTGCCATCACCTTTTTTTCCAAGCCAGGGTCAAGCCCGGAGGTTGGTTCATCTAAAAAGAATATAGGCGGATCTGCAAGCAATTCCACTGCAATACTGGCGCGTTTCCTTTGTCCGCCGCTTAAGCTGGAGATCACCTGATCCTGTTGCGCGTTCAATTCCACTTTAGCGAGCACGTCATTAATACGAGATCGAATTTCTGATTCGGTCGTATCCGGCGGTAGGCGCAGTCCAGCGGAAAATTCCAGCGCCTCCCGCACTTTCAGATCCGAGTGCAAAATATCGTCTTGCGGAACGTACCCGATCATGGAGCGATAGGCATCATAGTTATCGTACAAATTGTCCCCTTCCACAAGCACTTTGCCTTGAGGCGGTATAAGCCCGCTTAATACCTTCATCAATGTTGATTTTCCAGCGCCGCTTCCTCCCACCAAAGCGATAAATTCCTGTGGGTAACAAGAAATGCTGATGTCGTTAAGTATCTTCTTTTGCTTTGAGCCTTTTCCGGCAACCCAGACGAGACCATTACCATCTATTCGCAGTCCACGCGAGGCAGAGTATTGGTTGAGAGTTCCATTCCCATCATAATCCAATCGGAATGGGCCGATTTGAATAATGTCTCCAGCCTTCAGCCGTTCGGCGCGTGTAATTCGCCTTCCATTGAGAAAGGTTCCGTTCTTGCTGCCCAGGTCAGTAATGTTCCATTCGGTCGTCCCAGGTTGGATGGAGGCATGTTCGCGGGACACAACCGGGGATTGGAGAGGAATATCCACATCTTTCCCACGGCCAATGATCTGTCTTCCCTGCCTAGATGGAGCGACTCCACGAAGATACACATACCCTGTTGTGGAGGTCGTCCTTTGGATTACCGTTTCCCTTCCAGTTGGACGCGGAGTTGAATTCTCTTTTTCGGTTGAGTCGTGAAAAGTGATGAAAATCGCCGTTTTCGGTTCCCTGCCCAATTGCAGTCTCATCTGATCCCGCAGTTTTATCTCTCGGATCTGTTTTCCTTCCAGATAGGTGCCGTTTCTGCTGTCAATATCGCGATACCACCAACCTCCAGCACGTCGTTCAAAACTGGCGTGTTTGCGCGAAACAACATTGGATTGAATGACAATATCGTTTCCGACAAACCTCCCTAGTGAAAGTGAGACTTCCTTCAAATCCACCGTGATGGACTTTTCTCCGGGTATTTCAATCGTCAGGGTCGCCGGCATAGATACTCTCCCGCAGGTCAAAATAAATTGAGATGATGGAATTCTCTCATGAACAACGTTCTCTGTCTACTGTGGGGGATAGTGCGTTTCAAATCCTTTCTCGGGGCATATTGATTCTGAGGTGGATAGGAGTCTTTAGCATCGAAAGCGGATCTGTGCGTGGAGAAAAAAATTTTCAGAGCGCCATCATTACTTGCTGATTATGCACGTTTTCATGTTTAATTTTCCTTATCCATTACAGTTAATGTACAGCACTCACAAAACTGAACGCTAAATCCATCAACTGTTATGGGTCGAATATTCTGAATACCTGAGAGTGGAGTAAAATCTCTACATAGAAATGTCTTCTGTGAGAAACTACCATGAAATCTTACCGCAAAGAACTCTGGTTCAACCTTCCCACTCGGCGTGGCTTTGTAAATATTACTTCGCAAATAGAGTCCTGCCTCCATGAAAGTAAAGTCCAAGAAGGCCTTATTTTGGTTTCAGCCATGCACATAACCGCGTCCGTCTTCATCAACGACGACGAATCAGGCTTGCATCACGATTACGAACAATGGCTGGAAAAACTCGCGCCGCATGAACCTGTCAGTCAATACCGCCACAACGACACAGGCGAAGACAACGCCGATTCACACCTCAAACGCCAGATCATGGGACGCGAGGTCGTGGTTGCAATCACCAACGGCAAATTGGATTTCGGCCCGTGGGAGCAGATTTTCTACGGCGAGTTCGATGGGAGGCGCAAGAAGCGCGCGCTGGTAAAAATTATTGGAGAATAATTTTTTAGCCACAGATTTCATGAACCCTAAAAGAGTGTTTCTTAAGTCTGAAGCCCGGTTCTTTTGTACACGGATCTCACGGAGCGCACGGAAAAAGACAACTTTTTAAAGCTCTTTTCCGTGAAAATCAGTGAAATCCGTGGCGTCCGTGTCGAAAAGAAGAACTAACGAAACAGTTTCTAAGTTAAACAAAAAGCCAACCCAGATCAATGGTTGGCTTTTTGTGAAAATCAGTGTAATTCGTGGCTAAGGTTTGATTACGGGCAGTTAATTCGATAGACCACCAATTGCTCAACCTTTTGGGTTGCGTCCACCCTGCCGCCGCCTTTGTTCAAGCCGACAATCTGGAACTCAAACCAACCTGGGTCAAGCCGCGCGTCTGGGTTGACCGATTCGCCGGTGAGTTTCATGGAGAATACGCCATTGCCCAATTTATCCATCTTCCCCGCGCTTCTCCATGGGGAATCATAGAGCGCCTGCGGATAATCTCTTGTGCGATAAAAGAGTTCGGCTTCGGTAATATCAATCAGCGCGGCGGTGGCGGTGATGGTCAACTCGCGCGTGACGCAACGCAGGGAAAATTCGTTGCCCGACAAAGTAATATTTTTGAACACGCCTTTGCCCAGAAGATCATCCACCACGATGGCGCCGCCGGTAACCGCGGTGGTCGCCACAGCAACCACAGGCGCTTGTGTCGGCGGGACGGCGGTCAGCTGCGCGGGCGCTGGAGAAGCCTCAACCACGACCGTAACCACGATTGGTTCGGGCTGTGGCTGTTGCGGAGCCTGTGTCGGCTCGACCACCACGGTCACAACGACAGGTTCGGGCGCAACGGGCTGGGCGGCGGGCGTCGCCGGCGCGGCGCACGCCGTCAGCGCGACTGCCAACAAGATCAATAAAAGTCTCTTCATTTTCTTTCACTCCTTTTGAATTGTTAACTCTCCACCGTACATTTGCGCCGCAAAACTCGCAAAGAACATAAGAAAACCTTTTTAACTTGGCGGCCTTAGCGTCACTTCGATAAGCGCAACGCGGGTCCTGGCAGTAAGTATCATCTCATCTACGGTAGAGAAGTTGTTAAACAATCTTAGCCCGGCGTCAAGCATGTGTACACGGCTCGATTTGATTTTCACTTTTCAGTTTCGATAGTTTGGTCCTCATGGAGCGCGTCATATCATCCCCCAAATTACCCATGCGGCTCTGATATAATTTTCGCCATGCTCACGCCCAAAGAGATCGAAAACAAGCTGGATCATATCCTGTTGAAGGTGCAAAAGCCCGGTCGTTACGTGGGCGGCGAACTCAACAGCACAATCAAAGATTGGGACTCGGTCCAAACCAAAGTTGCCTTCGTCTTCCCCGACATTTACGACATCGGCGTCTCGAATGTCGGCTTGAAGATCCTCTACGATCAAGTGAATCAACGCGACGACGCGCTCGCCGAACGCGCCTACGCCCCGTGGCTGGATATGGAAGCGCTTATGCGCCAGCATGGGATTCCGCTCTACGCGCTCGAGTCAAAACGACCTCTAGCCTGCTTCGACCTCGTCGGCTTTACCCTCCCTTACGAGACTCTCTACACCAACGCGCTCAACGTGTTGGATCTGGCTGGCATCCCCGTCCGCTCGGCAGACCGCGACGAGACTCACCCCATCATCATCGCCGGCGGACATTCCACCATGAACCCCGAACCCATGCACGCGTTCATTGACGCGTTTGTGATCGGCGAGGGGGAAGAAGTTATTCATGAAATTATTGATGCTGTGCATAAGTGGAAAGTGGAAAGTAGAAATCCACTTTCCACTTTCCACCGCAAGGATGTGTTACAACAACTAGCGCGAATCCCCGGCGTCTACGTCCCGCAATTCTACGAAGCAAACTATCTCGACGACGGAACCGTCTCGCATATCGAACCGACGATTCCAGAGATTCCAAAAGTTATCACGAAGCGCGTCGTCGCCAAACTGCCTCCGCCGCCGACGAAGTTCATCGTCCCGAACATAGACATCGTCCACAATCGCGTCTCGGTGGAGATCATGCGCGGATGCACGCGCGGGTGCAGGTTCTGTCACGCGGGGATGATCACGCGTCCCGTCCGAGAAAGACCCGTAGATGAAGTGGTGGAAGCGCTCGAAGCGGCGATAAAATCCAGCGGGTTTGAAGAGATCGCATTGCTTTCGCTGTCGTCATCCGATTACACAAATGTTCTAGAGTTGGTCACGAAGGTCGGAGAAAAATTCGGCGGCACGCATCTCAAAGTTTCATTACCGTCGTTGCGGATCGAATCCGTTTCGATTGACCTGATGGAAAAACTCAAAGACAATCGTTCAGGCGGATTCACACTCGCGCCTGAAGCCGCCACCGAACGGATGCGCCGCATCATCAACAAATTTATTCCCGATGAAGACATCATCAACACCACGCGCGAAATTTACGCGCGCGGCTGGACGACGATCAAGTTGTATTTCATGATCGGGCATCCGAGCGAAACGCTGGAGGATGTGCAAGCCATCGCGGATCTGTGCAAGCGCGTCATCGCCGAGGGACGCAAAGTGGCGGGGATGCGCGTCAAGTTGAATGCGGGCGTGAACACGTTCATTCCAAAGTCACAGACGCCGTTCCAATGGGTTTCATGCGACACGCCCGAACAGATTCGCGCCAAGCAGGCTCTGCTTCGCCGCGAATTAGGACGCGACCGAAACATCAAATTAAGTTTCGCAACGGCGGAAGATTCGTTCTCGGAAGCGTGGCTCTCGCGCGGCGACAGAAAAATGGCGGAGGTCGTTTACACCGCGTGGAAAAACGGCTCAAAGTTTGATGCCTGGCAGGAGGGCAAAAAATACGACGCGTGGATTTCAGCGTTTGAAGAACATGGACTCGACCCTCTTTTTTACACGCACCGCCAGCGCCGCACAGATGAAGTCTTCCCGTGGGAGCATATCACCGCCGCCGTTCGCAAAAACTTTTTGTTCCAAGATTTCAGGCAATCGCTCGAAGGACAGATCCGCGTGGACTGCCGCTTCGATTGTTTCGCGTGTGGAATCCTGCCGACCTTTGCGCAGATGCGCCGCGAAAACCCGGGCGATGTGTGGATGTGCCCGGAGGTGAAGTCGCCGGGGAGGAAAGTGATCAGTAATCGGTTATCAGTGGTTGGGGATTGACGTTTCTCTCCTGCAAAATTTGTGTATTAATTGTCAGACAGATTTGGAAGCCTGTTTTGAAGCCTGGGGTGTGAGACAATACTTAGAACATCGTCAAAAAAACTTGGCGCGAAGAATCGTACGATGCGGCTTGCTTCGCAATTCAAAATGGCTGGAAACGGGATGAACGCGAAAAACTAAAAACTATCGTTTAAGATAGTTGTCATAATGATTGGAGTCTGATGTGCTGGAATTGATGTTTCCATCCCCTCGTCAATATTTCTTGATCATCCTTCTTGTTTTTGTGACCGCCTGTAGCAATGAGACTACTGCCTTGCCAACAAAAACACCGTTTCAAACGGTTGCTTCGCCTACGCCTATTCCCACATTCACATCAATACCTGTCGTTATCACTTCATCTCCTTTACCCACCCAACCAACAATTCCGATTTTCACGCCTGATGCCATCCAAATGGAAAGATGGAGGGAATATGAGGTTGCTTTAGCGATGAAGTTGCTTCCACCAAATCCTTTGCGTGGCGAAGTTTTGTGTGAATGGGAATTGTTAGGACGATCCGATCAGGAGGTATATGTATGGGCATTTTGTCAATCGCCACCTTATACTGAAGATTTGCCTCTTTCCATTGCTAGTATGCCTGCAGTAGTTCATCTTGGCAACGACGGGGACGTTCAGGGAGTCGAGATTCCCGGAGGCGGCTCAGCATATGCTCGTAACATTCGTAAGATGTTCCCGCCAGATGTGCAGGAAATTATTTTCAGACATTCTATAGATACCGAGAAAATGGAAGCCCATATTAATTCCAGACGAGAAAATCAAAATCCACCGTCAATTGTTCTTTCGGCAACTCCAATGCCATAAAATTTTCACAGCGAACATACGGGTTTTGTTCTCGTTATTGTAAAATCTATACGGAGATCGAAATGATCAAGCCGAAACACGTTGCATTTGTCATAATGAGCTTGGTTGCCATGCTACTTATCGTCGGGAATTGGGTCACACCTGTTCAGGCAAACAGCACAGGGATTGTTACACCAACAGGCACACCTACTACCGGAGTAGTGAGTCTGAGAGAATCTGCTTCTGTAGAACAGCAAGAAGAGCTGAAAAGCGTTATCTATGCGTATTTTGATATTCGCTACCAAGCACTCAGCGTTTCGCAATCCGTCAACTTCCAAGTGAATGGGTTTGGTGGTTTGGCGTCTAATAGACCTGACGCGAGGGCTTTTCTAGATGCCGAACTGGGGAAACTAGCAGTTGAGATCCGCCGTGCAGAGTTGTACGAACTCAAATATATGGATTATGTATACTTCCTGGATTTCCGCAATTTTGCTGTGGATGGTTTTACTCAAACAGCGCTGGTCTCAGTGATAGAAGAGCATGATGTGATCTATGAAAATGTGGCTGCATCGACATTAGAAGGAGAAGAGCCAATTGTTTCTCATTTGTACAATCGTGAGCATGCCATCACTCTGCGTAAGGAAGATGGACAGTGGAGAATTGTTTCAGATGACTACAATGATTATTTGTGGAGAATGTTGCGAGAAGCCGGAAAATCCACAGATGAGATGATCAAAATAATGGAATCTTCTTTAATCCCTGATTCGCAAATCGAAAGTTCTGAGCCAGTAGCATCTTTCGCTTTACCCCCTGATGCTACATCCCATGATTACGATCGGGTTGGTGCAGCCGATTATGCAGTTAGGCATATAGACAACTACAATGCAGACTATCCTACTTATGATGGTCAGGGAGGGGATTGTACAAATTTTATTTCGCAAGCAATCTACGAAGACGGTGATGCATCCATGTTTATACCGGATACTCTGCCACCTCCAAGCAACAATGGGCAAGAGGGATGGTATCTTCTTAATGAAAAGCAACGCGGGCGCTATTGGAATGATGTTGGGGCGTTTTATGACTTTGTTGCTCAATCTTACTTGTTTTGGGACGAAGGTCCAGAGGGAAGAGAAGTAGCAACAATAAATGAACTTATGCTGGGAGACGTAATTCAATTTGAGTGGCCAGCATCCACAGGTGATTCCGACGATATATGGGATCATGCCGTAATTATTGTTGGATTTGATGGCTCCGGTACTCCCCTTGTTGCCAGTCACTCTGATGATGTCGGACCGGAACCCTACACATATTTTGCTCCCTGGCAATCTATTCGATATATTCACATCGAGCGGATTGATGGAAATCCTCCCGTCAAGGCTAAGATAACACAAGGCAGTGACGATGCGGGAACCAACCTCGCTTGCACTTTTTCGCCCACTCGCAACGAGGTCTATTTTGGGGCATGTTCCAGCGGCAACAGCGTTGATAGCGGATTTCAGTTTAGAGATGTTCAAATTCCACAAGGCGCACAAATAAAATACGCCTATATCATTTTCACAGTAGATGGAACATACACGGTTCCTTTGGAATTAAAGATTGACGCAGAAACAACCGGATCTCCCGCTACTTTTACCTCGACGAATCCACCAGGAAGCAGCACTCGTCTGCTGACAAACGACCCTGTACTGTGGAGTATTAACGACGCCGATCCAAATGATGATATAGATACCCTCACATGGAGTCTCGGAATGAGGCGTTCTCCTCCTAACGTTTCCAGACTTGTGCAGACAGTCGTGAACGGATCGTGGCAACAAGGAAACTCACTTTCTTTCATCATTAAGAACAATGACTCGACAGGCATACGTCGTGTAATTGCGTTTGAACGATCTCTTTGGGATCTAAAATATTCATCTGCAAAATTGATCGCCGCGTATACGTTTGATGGAACGCCACCGCCGACCAGTACGCCAATAATCCCCACGTCTACCTTTGTGCCTACAAGTACCCCAACATTTACACCTGTACCAACAAATACGCCAACCCCTGTCCCAACAAATCCACCGGACTTTTGCGGTATATGCGATTCTGGTTGTTCATCCAATTCAGCACAACAACTATCAGGTAACGCGGTAACAACGCTTAACTTTACCGAGACAGCAGACCTTCTCTACCGCGTTCGTGATGAAATCCTAAATACAACACCAGAAGGACAAAGGCTAACGGACCAATATTACACGTATACCCCCAATATTATTCAGGTTCTCATTGAGAATCCCGAGCTATCTGACCAAAGCATGGACATACTGGATCTTTTTGTTCCGTCGTTGCAGGCTTTGGTGGATGGGAATGGCGATACGGCAACTATTACATCTGAACAAGTTAATAGCCTTCAATCCTTTTTGGATGCTTTAGTCGAGAATGGCGATCCAGAACTGCAATCGGTAATTCTGTCTGAACTCGAAAACCATCCAATCGAAGATATGGCTGGAATGACCATGGATCAAGCATGGACATATCTAAGTGGCTTTCCCTCCACGCCAGTCTTGGATGACTTCAACCGCGCGAACGGCGGGATCGGGAGCAACTGGTCGGGAAACACAGGCAAATACACCGTCAACGCCAACCAGTTGAAAGTGATCAGCAACGCTTCCAACTCGGATGTCTACTGGGCGGGCGGACCCTTCGGCGCAGATCAGGAAGCATACTTCACCTTTAGCAACCTCAGCGCGACTGCGAAAGAACAAAACCTGCTCCTCAAATCGCAAAGCAATACCACTTGGGGTCACGGCGTTCTCGAAGTGTGGTACGACGCTCCCAACCAACGCGCCCAAGTCTGGACGTATGAATGGCCAGCAGGTTGGATAAAACAGGGAGCAGATATTCCCGTTACCTTTGCAGTGGGCGACCAATTCGGCGCACGCGCCCTCGCCGATGGAACCGTCGAAGTCTACAAAAACGGAACATTGCTCGCCACACGCGACATCACCAGTTGGCTGTATTACGATCAAGGCGGCTACATCGGCTTGTGGTTCAGCGGCGCCCAAAACACTAGAGTAGATGACTTTGGCGGCGGAGCGATTTCCAGCGGTCAGCAATCCATGCTGGCAGGATCAACTGCGCGAAGCATCACAGCGGATCAATTGAATATGACTGTCAACTCTGTCGCGCAATTCTGGCAGGGCATTCGGCTGGGTCATACTGCGAGCGTTACATTTACCAGCCTGCAAGACGACGCCAAGCCTGAGAGCAATGGAGTATGGGGCGAGGGGACGGTTCAAGTATTGTACAATATCCCAAACCAACTCGCTCAAGTCTGGATGTATGACACGGCCATAGGCTGGAGGCAGATCGGAAAAGACATTCCCGTTGCATTCGCTGTGGGCGATCAATTCTATGTCCGTACTGCGGCAAATGGCGCTGTCGTAATCTACAAAAACGGCATACTCCTCGCCCGACGCAGGGTGAGCCCGTAAGCCTTACATAAAGTGGAGTAGGATGCCCAAAAAGCAATTCATTGAAAAATTAATGCACGAACGCGACAAGTTCGAGTTGACCTTGAATCGCGTTGGCTACACGCGGCGCATGACGTTGAAGGGTGTGGCGGGGAAATGGTCTATCAAAGATATTCTCGCGCACATCCTGGCTTATGAGCTATACATCGCGGATCGAATCAATGAAATTCAGCATGAGCAGATTTATACGCCATGCAAAACACAAACTGCGCTGGATGCTTTCCTGGAGGAATTCGGTTATCCTGATTTCGGCTCTCCCCTGCTGGATGACGACTCTCCAAACGAGTGGGTTGTAGAGAAATATAAAAACGTTTCGCTGGAGGATGTTGTCGCACAAGAGATTCAGGCATTTTCATCGATTGTTACGATGATCGAAAATACGACGCAAAAATTGATTGATGAACACACTCTTTTTGAGCGCGTTGCTAACAACACCTTCAAGCATTATCGCGAGCATCTCAGGGATATTCGTCACTGGCTCAAGACGCACGCGGTGAACTCCAAAAATTAACACGGGTATTCTTTTTACCACAAAGGACACGAAGTACACCAAGGTTGGAAAACTGAGGAGCGAATAGCCTCTCCATAGATCTTCTTCGTGACCGTTGTGTCCTTGGTGTTAAGAAAAACAACTATGCGGATTCGAATCACATTTTCCAAGCAGGGAGCGCTTCGCTACACGGGGCATCTGGACTTGCACAAGTTATGGGAACGCGCCGCCCGCCGCGCCGAACTTCCGCTGGCGTATTCGCAGGGATTTCATCCACAGCCGAAGATGAGTCTCGCGGCGGCGTTGCCACTGGGATTCTCTTCCACGTGCGAAGTGTTGGACATGCGACTCGAACGCGATTTTGCTTTGGATGGGCTGACCGAACAACTCAATGAAACTCTCCCACCGGGGATTCGGGTGACAAGCATCGAACAAGTTGACGAACGCGCGCCCGCGTTGCAGACGCAGGTGGTTGAGGCGGAGTATCAGGTCGAGTTGCCGGAGCAGGCTGACCCGTCGGATTTGAAGCGGAGGATCGAGTCTGCGTTGGCATCCGAATCCATCCTCCGTGAACGTCGAGGAAAGAAGTATGACTTGCGTCCGTTGATCGAGTCATTGGAAGCGATGGATGATAAAATCGTGATGTTGCTGGCGGCGCGCGAAGGCGCAACGGGCAGACCCGAAGAGGTGTTAGATGTGTTGGGCATCGCGTTCGAGGAGACGAGGATCGAGCGAACGCGGTTAATTTTCAGCCCTGCGAAGGTTTAGAACCTTCGCAGGGCTTCATGGAGAAACTATGGCATTACTTGCGGCAATATTCTTTGGGTTCGTCCCCATGTTCCTGTTCGCGGCGTTCGTGAACTGGCTGGACCGCTACGAGAAAGAACCGAAAGTGTTACTCGGCGCGGCGTTCGTGTGGGGCGTGGTCATCGCGGGCGGCGGCGCGTATATTTTGAACACGGTCTTCGGCATAGGCATCTATGTGCTCACCGGTTCGGAAAGCGCGGCAGATTTCGGCACCACGTCCATCGTCGCGCCGATCATCGAGGAAGCGTTGAAAGGACTCGCCGTTGGGGCAGTCTTCTTGATGTTCCGCAAGGAATTCGATTCGATCCTTGACGGCATCGTCTACGGCGCGATCACTGCGTTGGGCTTCGCCGCCATCGAGAACGTGTTGTACATCTACCGCAACGGGTATCAAGAGGGCGGCTGGGAGGGCTTTTGGGTCCTCGTGGTCGTGCGCGTGATCCTCGTCGGCTGGATGCATCCGTTCTTCACCGCGTTCACCGGCATCGGTTTTGCAGTGGCGCGGTTGAATAAAAACACGCTTGTGAAGATCCTGGCAGTCCCTGCCGGGTATGTGGTGGCGGTGTTGACGCACTCATTCCATAACACGTTCGGCTCGCTGGTCGGCGGCGGAGGCGGATTCTTCCTCGGCATCCTCGCGGATTATTTTGGGTATTTCCTGATGACATCCTTCATCATTTGGATGATCATTCACGAGCGCAACATCTTGAAGCGGCAGTTGGTGGAGGAAGTGAACAACGGGGCGATCTCGAAACAACAGTATAAGACCGCCATCTCGTTCTTTCAGTTCAACGCGCATATTTCCGCGCTCACATCCGGGAGTTTCGGTCCGACAAAGCGTTTCTATCAAGTGCTGGGCGAACTGGCGCACAAGAAGGAACAACTCGCCCGGGTTGGGGAAGAATCGGGCAATACAAAGATCATCGAGGGCTATCGCGCCGAGTTGATGAGGTTGGCTCCGTTGGCGAAGGTGTAATCACATGTAGGGGACGGCGGCTGCCGTCCCCTACATGACGTATGATAAAATTTTCAACCCGCCCCCGTAGCTCAGTGGACAGAGTGTCGGCCTCCGGAGCCGAAGAGCGCAGTTCGAGTCTGCGCGGGGGCGCACTCATGAAACCGCCGCATGGCGGTTTTGTTTTTAACCGCTACGAACGCGAAGCGCGCGAAGTTAATATTTTTTCTTGGCGTTCTTCGCGCCGCTTCGACAGGCTCAGCGCAAGGCTTAGCCGTAGAATTTCTTCTGCATTACAATTCATGCGCGATGAAAAAGATTGTTTCAATTGTTTGGCTGGCGATAGCTTGCGCGGGGTGCAGTTTTTCTGTGGATGTGATCGAAGCGGACGCGCCGACCGAGTTCGTCGTCACTTCGACTTTGCCGCCCTCGCCGACCTCGAAGCCCAGTGAGACTCCGCTTCCGCCTCCCCCCACAGGGACAGTTGTTCCGGCGGCGGGGACCACGTCCACCCAAGTCAACGTTCGCGTCGAACCATCCACGTCGAGCGAAGTGGTGGGCATTATCCCGGAAAACACGAACGTGGAAATCATCGGCAAGGATCCCGGCGGGAATTGGTGGCTGATCAAGTACCCCCAAGGAGGACAAGCGCCGGAGGGGGAAGGCTGGGTGACAGCGGAGTTTGTCGTCACCGCAGGCGAACCAGCCGTCCCTGTGGTGGGAGGCGCGGGGGTGAATCCGAATGGCGATAACATGGCGATCATCCAACAGCAACTCAATGTGCGCAGTGGGCCCGGCACAAGTTTCAACGCCATCGGCGCGTTGAATGCGCAGGATGTAGTCACGCTGACGGGCAAGGATGCGGGCGGCGTATGGTTGCAGATCGCATTTGCGGCAGGACCAGATGGCAAGGGTTGGGTGAATGCGGCGTTCGCGCAGGCCGATGTGAGTTCGCTCCCGATCGTGTCGGATGCGGGACAAGTTATCGGCACCGGCGCGCCGGAGAATACCGCCGTCCCTGCTGAGCCAACGGTTGCGCCTGCCGCGTTGGATAACGATTCGGCGGTGGCGCCCGCGGTGAATATTACGTTGACTGCCGGAGGGATGCGCTCATTCCAGTATTCGAGCGATGTGTCCTCCCCCACCGGCGACGCGGAAGATTGGATCCAGTTCAAAACGTTTTCGGTGAACACGAAACTGGAGTTGGAATGCGCGGGGAGCTACTCGTATATCGCGGAGTTGTTGTTGAATTATTCGGTGGCGGATACGCTTGTGTGCGGGAAGATCATTTTGTTCCTGAGCGACCCGAATGGGGTGTATGCGGTGCATTTTGTTTCGTCGCCCACCGGGGGGATGGAGTATACGAAATACATCTTGAGGGTGGAGGCAATACCGTAATTTTTGTTTTATTGCATTTTGATTGTGCCTATTTGTACTAAGAAAACTTTTATGGTAGAGTTAATTCATACTAAGCAAAGGCAGTTTTTTGGACGCTGAAAACGCTGATGGCGTTTTCCCGCGTGGGTCAACGCGCTATACTTTTCGAGTCGCATAAATTTACATTCAACGAGGGACGTCCCACATGACTACTGAGAAGATACCGGATATTATCATCGGACGATTGCCCATCTATTTGAGGGCTTTGCAACGGCTGTCGGACCAGGGGATTCAAACCACCTCGTCGCAGGATTTGGGGGAGGTGGTGGGGATTTCGGCGGCACAGATCCGCAAGGATATTTCACAGTTTGGCGAGTTCGGCAAGCAGGGGACGGGGTATTCCATCGCGTATTTGATCGAGAAATTAAAGGACATCTTGAAAATGGATCGTGTGTGGGAGGTGATCATCGTCGGCATGGGCGATATCGGTCACGCGCTTGCCCATTACAACGGGTTCGCCAATCGCGGCTTCCACGTGAGCATGGTATTCGATAACGACCCGAAAAAAGTGGGGAAAACTGTGGGAGATTTTCGCGTCCTCGACACAGCCAGCATGATCGAAAAGATCAAACAGCACAAGATCAAGGTGGCGGTGTTGACCGTGCCCGCCACGTCGGCGCAAGAAGCGGCGGATCTGCTGGTGAAGGCGGGCATCAAAGCCATTCTCAATTATGCCCCCATCAGCATCAATGTGCCGGAGGATGTAAAGGTGCAATATGTTGACCCGGTCACGCATTTGCAGAGGATGACGTATTATTTGTAGGGGCAAAGGATTGGAGACTGGGGTTGCCGCTTGAAGAAGCATTTTGCGAAGCGTGGCTTCCAGTTTTTTTAAAACAATCAGATGGCTGGCTGTATGTTGCGGGTCAGACAACAACGGTTGAATCTTGATTTCGATTAACGAAAGGTTTGGCTCATGAATCACCCGGCAAGAAAAGCGCCCATCCTTTTTTTTACTTTCCTCATCGCTTTATCGCTCGCATGTTCCAGCATTACGATAGCCATAGACAGCGCCCCGCCCACGCCTCACCCTGTCTTACAGACTCGGCAAATCGGCTTTGATTTTTCTGGGCAGGTTCCATCGTCGCCGAAAGGCGATACATCCGCCAGGCGTCACTTGTTCCTTCACGAATATCCCATGCCATCGGATGGGTTCATTAACGGGATCATGTACCTCAACGACAGCGACAAAGCCGTTGAACAATTCGACCTGCTGATTCTGCGCCCCAACGACGACGGCTGGAAGATAATCTATCGCATCAATGTGACCGACGACTCGCCTCCCGCCCAAACAGGGACGACCGTAGTGCAATTACCCGCCCCGTTGGTTGTGCAAAAGAACGATACATTTGCCCACTGGCAGGATACCCCGAACGGCGCAATCTCCCTAAATATTGACAACGAATCGATTGACGGTTTTAGCGAGGGACAATACGGCTTCCAATCTTCTGAAGTGGAAGTTGGGCAACAGATAGACATCAATGGATTTATCGGACAGCGCGATTACTTTATCAATCTCGTATTTTCAACCGGTCTGTAGGGCGAAAGGTAAATCGCAAACCATGAGAATCAAAAACATGATTAACCCAAAACTAAAGGATTCAGCCACAGAGCACACCGATTCTCGCGGATTTTGAATTTTAGACCCATCGACGGACCAATCAAAAAGCCAACTCATTTTGATGGGTTGGCTTTTTCTTGTGTAAATTCGTGAAATCCGTGGCTGAAGGTGCGTAAGGTTATATTCGGGGTGAATCATGATTACCTTTCAGACCTGCGGCAGACTGCGCCGCAAAATGTTGTACATCGGCAACGCCTTCACCGTGCCTTCCACAACGCAAGTCATCGGGTTGTCCACCAAATACGCGGGGATGCCCAACGATTTCGTCAATAATTTATCGATGCCGCGCAATAACGCGCCGCCGCCGCACAACGCCACGCCGCGATCGATAATATCCGAAACGAGTTCGGGCGGGGTTTTTTCCAATACGCGGCGGCCCGTTTCCACAACCGCCTTAAGCGGATCCTGCAACGCCTCCACGATCTCGCCGGTGGTCAACGTGACCGGGCGCGGCAAGCCTGTCACTTGATCCTGTCCCTGAACTTCCATGCTATTTTCGGTATCCTGTGGAACCGCCGCGCCGATCCTTGTTTTGAGTTGCTCGGCGGTTACCTGCCCGATCACCACGCCGTATTTTCTGCGAACGTAATTGACGATGGCATCGTCGAAATCCATGCCGCCGGAGCGCAAAGTTTCGGCAGAGACAATGCCATACATCGCCATCACCGCCGCTTCGGTGCATCCTCCGCCGAGACAAATCACCATGTTGCCCGCAGGCGAACCGATCGGAAGGTCCACGCCGATCGCCGCCGCAAGCGGCTGTTGGATGAGGAACGCCTCGCGGCTCCCCGCCTCCAGCACGGCTTCGTAGACCGCCCGCCGCTCCACACTGGTGACTCCGTTGGGGACGGAGATCATAACGCGGGGGCGAAAGATGCGCATGCTTCCGCTGGCGCGTGAAAGCAGGTACGAAAGCAGCGTCTCGGTGATTTCATAATCCGCAATCACGCCATTCTTTAAGGGACGCGCCACTTCGATGCTCTCCGGCACGCGGCCGTACATATCGCGCGCCTCCTGCCCCACCGCCACCATCTTTTGCTCGATCGCCTCGATCGCAACAATGGTCGGCTCCTGAGCCAGCACCTGAGTTGAATCCGCCAGGCGGGTGAACATCGTTCCCAGGTCGATGCCCAGTTCTTTTGAAAACATTGCCATTCGTATTTTTCTCTTTCCCGTTCCGTTGGAAGTGAACTGATGATACCTGAAAGGCAATTCATTGTCTAGCAGAATGTTTTAAAGTTCATAACCCTTGTCATCTGACAGCATTGCGCTATCATTGGCTCGATAATTTTCGAATCAAACAAAAGGAGATTCAAGACCTCATGAAGCGCTATTGGAAGGTCGCCGTTCTCGCCAACATCAAGGATGATTCACAACCCAAGCCGGAGGGCGTCCCGCCGGATGCGTTCTCGGATTTCGACCACATCGAAACCATCGACTCGCTTCGCGCCGCCATTGAAACGGACGGCCACAAAACGGTCTTTATCCAAGCCGACAGGGACCTGCCCTTCGCGCTCCGCGATCAGCAACCCGACATCTGCTTCAACATCGCCGAGGGGCTCGGCGGCGACGCGCGCGAGGCGCAAGTACCGGCGTTGCTCGAAATGCTGAACATTCCCTACACCGGCTCGCGCATACTCACCAACGCAATCTCACTCGATAAGACGCTGACCAAACGCATCTGGCGCGACCGGCGACTGCCCGTCGCGCCGTTTCAGGAATTCCTCGTTGGCGATGAACCGCTTCGACCCGAATTGAAATATCCGCTCTTCGTCAAGCCCGCGCGCGAAGGCACCGGCATGGGCGTGGATACGAAAGCCATCGTCACCAAGGAAAAGGAGTTGCGCGAGCGGACGCAATATATCATCAACACCTACCAGCAACCCGCGCTGGTGGAAGTCTTTCTGCCGGGGCGCGAATTCACCGTCGGCATCCTCGGGCGAGCCGATGCGAAACTCTACTCGCGCAACCCCGAGTGGTACGAAAAAGACGGCTTCCACCGCTTCCCCATCCTCGAATTGGATATGACCCGTTCCGTCACGCCAAAAGTGTACAGCAACGCATCCAAATCGAAAGAGGTCGGAGAAGAAGGCGCGCCCGGTTATTTTTGCCCGGCGGTGGTCGAACCCGAACTGGAAAAGAAACTCCGTTATTTCGCCCTGCGCGCTCACCAACTGCTAGGCGCATTGGATATCTCGCGCACCGACATCCGCCTCGACGAGGAAGGCAACCCGCGACTGCTCGAGATTAACACCCTGCCCGGTCTCACGCCCGAATACAGCGACCTGTGCCTGCAAGCTAAAGCGGAGGGCATCCGCTACGAGGACCTCATCCTCGATATCTTGTACCTCGGCGCGTCGCGCTGGGGCATGGTCGCCCCGCGCGAACTGCCCACCCCCGCGAAAAACTGACAACGAATTTCACCAAAAAAGCGGACAGCGAAACCTGTCCGCTTTTTTGGTTGAGCGAAATATAACTTACGCGGTTGGCGGGCAGTTGTACTGCCGCCGTTGCACTACGACGAAACAGGCTCGACTGCGCAACTCCTACAAAAATGAATATTCTCTTAGCCAGGCCCGCGTAATAAAAGGTATCATCCCGCAATCTGGTAGACAAATAAACCACCGAGGAGAAACAATGGACTTCATCGATCGCTTCATCGCCGCCGTTACGCAACTCCACCCCACTCACCCAATGGTCGTGCACTTCCCCATCGCGCTAACCGGCGCCGCCTTCCTCTTCATCCTGCTCGCCTGGTGGAGAAAGAACCCAACGCTGGAACTCGCCGCCTTTGCGAACATCGTCCTCGCCGCCATCAGCACGGTTGCGGCAGGCGTCACCGGCATGATGGATAACATCAAGAACTACGAAGGCGAAGCGCCAAACGCGGACGTCAAATTAATCCTTGCCATGCTACTACTCCTGCTCACCGCCGGCATCAGCATCGTTCGTTATCGCAACCCACAAATCTTCAGCACAGGCAACCGCGCCCTCTACACGGCGGCATATGGGTTGAGCTTCCTCATCGCTTTCACGCTGGCGTTTCTGGGCGGTGTCATCTTATATGGTTTCTAGGAGAACAATGAAAAAAGTTCTGCTCACGATCGTGTTAACGGGAATCCTCGCCGCCTGTGGAGGTCAGCCCACGGACGCGCCCGCCTCGCTACCGACGACCCAGCCTGCCCCGGCGACTGAGGCGCTCCCGCCCGCCAACACCTCCGTTCCCCCCACCGACACCGCCATCCCAACCGTTGCGATTCCCACCACGCCGCCAACCGAGGCAGCGAACCAGAATCCCGCAGTGAGTTTTGCCAACGACGTGCTCCCCATTCTCGACAGTCGGTGCAAGAACTGTCACGGCGGACGCGAGACGAAAGAGGGATTAAATCTCACAACCTACGCGGCGCTCATGACCGGCTCCGAAAATGGACCGGTGATCGTCCCCAGCGACGTGGATAACAGCCTGCTCGCCGAACAGGTCATTACGCAGGAAATGCCCAAACGCGGACCGAAGTTAACTCCCCCACAAGTGCAACTCATCGTCGATTGGATCAACCAGGGCGCGTTGGACAACTAATTTGCGCATGGTATAATTTGCCCGCTTGAACCAATGGAGAGGTCGCATAGTCTGGCCTAGTGCGCACGCTTGGAAAGCGTGTAACCCAAAAGGTTCGCGGGTTCGAATCCCGCCCTCTCCGCCAAAAAATACTCTTCGAAGAAGGGTATTTTTGATTTAAGTTCACGCGCCTCTATTGAGGGGATGATATTCAAATCCTGCCCTCCCCGCTGGTAATAAAAAAATCTCCCGACAAACTCGGGAGATTTTTTTATTTGAGTTCGCGCTTACGGTGTCGGCGTTGCTGTAACTTCAACCGCCGAACCGACATAGAACACAAAATCATTCGGGCTTACATCCGCCGAATGCCCCGTAGGAACCATGCCTTTTGTTGTCAACACAGTGAACAACGTGGATCTTTCCCAATTGCCATCGCCAAAAATGTTGTTGCCGGTGGCAGCCGCGTCGGCTCGTTGCGAACCCAATTGCATGGCAGCGTAACTGGACAGGTCCAACCCGCCACTGCGCGCCGTGAGCGCCGAGTTGTGACACGACACGCACCCAATCGCGTTGACATACCACTGCCCATTTTCAACGAACAGCGGCTGGATATTCTCATACGTCGCTTCGCAGACTTTCCCGTTCATATCGGTGAATGGGAAGGTTCCGCTTTCAGGCGTGCCTGCCGAAACCCACGCGCCGATTAACTCGGTGGCGGAAACCTGGCACGCATCGAACTCAGTCGCCGCGCCGCTCATGGGAGAATCTACGTGATTGGCAGGGATCAGCGTGGGGACCGGGGTGCGTTCCACGATCTGGTTTGCGCGCGCGCACTCAAAGGAAAACCCGCAGGACCAGAACAGCAGGGCAGTGATCCAGAGCACCAGCGTTGCGAGGAAGGCGATGAGCGTGGTGTAAATTAATTTTCTAACATCATTCATAATCGAAATCCCTATTCTGCAGGTTGTAATGTGCGAAGGAAGTTAACCACATCCCAGCGCTCAGAGACGGTCAGGTTTTCGTTCAAGGCAGGCATGCGCCCATCCACTCCGTTGGAGATGGTGAGGAACATCGAGCCATCGCTTTTGGATTGCGCAACGGCAGAGGTCAGGTCGGCAGGCTTGAACTTGATGAGGAACGGGGCAACGGGACCATTCCCCGCGCCTTCCGCGCCGTGGCACATCTGGCAGTTGATGGCGAACAATTCCGCGCCGCGCGCCAGGGAGGCGTCATCAGCTGGGGTGGGGTTTTCGGGCGCGCCCATCCCGGGGATGACAATCGCCCCTTCCACCGGAACAGACTGACTGGGCGGGGGAAGCGGGTCTTCCATCGGACGATAGGATGGCTGGATTTCCATAAAACTGACCCAGTCGATCTTGATGATGTCGAACATAAAGAGTTCGAGGATCCCGAAAAGGATACCGAGGGTAAAGAAAACCCAAAACAGTTGTTTGAAAAGTCTCATAGTTGCCGCGCCTCCGCGGGTTTGACAGATTCAGCGCCGAGCGTATTCATTGCGTCTGTGAATTTTTTGGCATCGTCTTCCGCGACCCGAAAGAAGACAGCGATCTTTCCATCGCTCACTTCATCGACATATTCCAGCGGGCGATAATTCGGGAAGTAACTATCCAGAAAGACACCGAGGAAGGTGGCAAGGAGCGCAAAGAGCATGGTCATCTCGAATGTCACAATTGCGCCAGGCGGGATTGGCGTAACGTACTGCCCGCCCACTTGAATACCATAGAGATGCGGCGTTCCAAAGTTGAGGAAGATACCGAACGCGAAGCCAGCCACCGCGCCGCCCATCGAAAGTTTCGATACGTTCGTCCAGGGGTGCGGGCGACCAAGAATTTTATGCGCGACCGGCACGCCGGAAATCACATTGATGTTTTCATCGCCTACGCCCATCTCGTGCAATGTATCGATGGCGTTCGCGGCGGGGTCTAGGTCTTCGAAGATAGCAAGTAAAGTTGCTTCAGACATGGTTCTCTCCGTTTATTCGAATTCGCTGATCGTCGGGAGTTTCGCCTTGCCCACTTTTCGGAGCGAGTGCGTCATCTGCCCTTCCTGCACTTCCCAGACCGGGATCAGGGGAATGAGGCGGGAAACGATCATGTAGAACAGGAGGAACATGGAGAATGTTCCAATGGTGAGAAAGATTTCGAGACGCGGTTGGAATAATTTCCACGTGAACGGCATACGATTGATGGTGAGCATGACCGGGATGATCAGGTAACGCTCCCAATACATACCCACGTTAATCATCAACCCGATCAACGCAAGCAACCATGGGGTTTCGCGCACCTTCTTACTCCACAATAACAGCGGCGGAATGACAATGTTGAAAAACACGAACTGAAGGAACATCCACGCCATCGGACCTTCCTCCAACCAGTGCAAAAGATTGTCGGTTGCCTTGTCGCCGCCGTACCATTGCACAATGTAGTCGTTGAAGAAGAAATAGGTGTAGGCAAAGGTGACCATCAGCATCAACTTGCCGAGCGCGTCGAAGTGTTCCTTGCGGATGAAATAATCCATGTGCTTCATGGTGGCGCGCATCACAAACAACACCATCGCCACCGCGCCCATGCCCGAATGCAAAGCGCCGAGCACAAAATACGGGCCGAACACGCTGGACGACCAGCCCGGGCGCATTGCCATGGCAAAGTCCCAGGACACGATGGTGTGCACAGAGAACATCACGGGGATGATGGCAAAGGCGAAGAAGTTCATGGCAACGGTGAGGTGCCGCCACTCGCCCTCTGTGCCGCGGAAGCCAAGCGCAAGTATTTTATAAAACGTCTTGCGCCATCCAGTGGAACGATCGCGCGCCATGGCAAGATCGGGGATGAGCGGCAGGAACAGATACATCGTACTGCCCAGAACGTACGTGGAAATGGCGAGCAGGTCCCACATCAACGGCGAGTGGAAGTTGGGCCACAACTGCCGCGCATTCGGGATGGGGAACATCCAATACGAAAGCCACACGCGACCCATGTGCATGAAGATGCTCGCGCCTGCCTGGATCAAGCCGAAGGTGGTCATCAACTCGGCGGCGCGGGTAAACGGGCGGCGGAACTCCGCTTTGAACACCCGTAAGATCGCGGAAATGAACGTTCCCGCATGGCTGATACCGATCCAGAACACGGTGTTGACGAGGAAGACTCCCCAATAGGCTGGGCGCATCACCCCGCCAACATATAAGCCTTCGTCGATCATATATCCCCAGGCAAAGAAGAAGCAGGTGACAACCAGGAACGACAGAACACCCAACACCACCCAGAACTTCCACGAGGTGGTGTGCATCGATTCCATCACCATCGCGTTCATCTCACCGCGCGGCTTGGGGTCGTACATCAAATATTGCTTTGGATCTTCTTCGTGATGAGCGTCGTGCGCTTCATGCGCACCGGATAAATATTTGGAAGAAGCGGTCATGAGTTAACCTTCCTTGAGGTAGGTCACGCGCGGCAGGGTATTGAGTTCTTCGAGGTGCTTCACACCACGTTCCTGATGAGCCATCTGGCTGACCAGACTCTCAGGATGATCCACACGTCCAAATGTGATCGCGCTCGCCGGGCAGGCTTGCGCGCATGCGGTTGTGAACTCGCCGTCTTCCACTTCGCGTCCCTCCGATTTGGCTGTATCTTGAGCATGGTGGATGCGCTGAATGCAGAATGTGCATTTTTCCATCACACCGCGACGGCGGACCGTCACATCGGGGTTGAGTTGATTATGAAGCGGGAAGACCAGCGTCCCGTTCACCATATTTCCAAGTTCGGGGATGATGTGGTAATCGCGCCAATTGAAGGAACGCACCTGAAACGGGCAGTTGTTGGCGCAATAGCGCGTGCCCACGCAACGGTTGTACACTTGCAAGTTGAGGTCTTCCGCCGGGCTGTGCGGTGTCGCAAACACCGGGCACACAGGCTCACACGGCGCGTGACCGCATTGCTGACAAAGCATCGGTTGGAAGGGAGTTGCCTTCACATGCGGATACTCGCCGTCCCAAAAACGTTCGATCCGGATCCAATGCTGGGTTCGCCCGTAGCCGGCATCTTCCTCGCCCACAAAGGCAACGTTGTTCTCCATGGCGCATGCCGCCACGCAAGCCTGACAGCCGGTACAAATATCCTGGTCAATCGTCATCCCCCACTTTCCTTCCGCGGCTTCGGCAATTGCGCCTTTCGCGCCAACGAGATTCAAATCAACGGTCATGATCATTTCTCCTCGGGGAATCCCTCGCCGTAGACGCCAATGCGGCTTTCGAGGCGGGATAGATATTGTTTGCGTCCGGTCTTCTCGATCTTTACCTTCATGCCTGCAAAGGCTAGATCGCCGGCTTTGTTGAAATGCGCGCCGAGCACATCGGCCGGATTCGCGCCGCGCTGGAATGCGTCTCCTATAAGCCCGCCGTGCGGCACAAGCCCCAAAAATCGATCCTGCGGAAGTTTCGCCGTGGCAAACCTTCCATAGGCTGTATGACCCTGACCAAACGGCATGGCGACAACTTCCGGGTGAATGGCTGGATATTCGTAGACAGCCACTTCCACCTCCCCGGCTTCGCTGATGATCTTGACCACATCATCATTTTCAACGCCAAGGTGGTGAGCGGTTTCAGGGTTCATCGCCACCCACGAATTCCACATAACGGTGGTCATCGGGTCGGGTAATTCCTGCAACCAGGGCTTGTTTGCGCCGGCTTCACCCAAAGTCGGCGAAATGAATGGGATGAAGAAGAACTCGCCATCGCCGGCAAATGCCGCTTCGTCAATAACGATGGTCTTGCCAAGCGCGCTCGCGGCGGACGATGAAGCAGAAGCCCCCGCCGCAGACCACCAGCCCCCACTTTGTTGAAAATAGGAAGCGAAGGTATTGATCTCGGGGGCGGCGAATGAACCATCCGCGCGACCGATGAGATTTGCAATTTTGCTTCGAATAAACGCAACTTCATCTGTGAAGGGCAACGCCTCGGCGAATTTTCCGCCAGCCAACCGCGCCGCTTCGATCAGCACATCTGCTGTGGAGCGCGTATCGTGCATCGGGGAAACCACCGGTTGCGCGCCCGAAAGCACAGAGTGCATGGCGCCGGTCGCGGAACGTTGGTAGCCCCACGCTTCGAGACCTTGATGATCGGGGAAGATGTAATCAGAGGCGAGCGCGGTCTCGTCGGGGAAAGTTGCAAACGAGATCACCGTGGGAACAGACGCAAGCGCCTCGGCAAAACCAAGCGGTTTAGGGATTTCGAACAGCGGGTTGACGCCATGAATGAACAGGGTTTTCACACTGCCGTTTTTCAGCGTTGCAATAAAGTCTGCCATTTCTTTGGCGCTGGCAGGGCGATGATACGCATCTTCGTTTGGCGACAGCGGAGAGATGAACACGCCGCCGGGTTTTCCGTAATTATCGGCTAACGCGTTGAGCGCGAGCACCGCCTCCGCCGTGGAAAGCCCATTGCTCTGACCAAGCGCCTGCCCGCCGGGGACGGCAAGCGGGGCTTGCGCCTGGGCGATCAAACCGGCGATGTGTTCCAGTTGTTCCAGCGAAACGCCAGACTTGGCAGAAACCTCTTCCACGTTGACAGAGGCAAACGCGCGAGGGGTCGATCCGCCTTTTGCTTCCGCCACGAGCCGGCCGAGGGCAAGGGCAATCAAGCCCTCAGTTCCGGGAAGAACCGGGATCCACTCGTCTGCTTTGGCGGCAGTTTGCGACATCTGCGATTCAAACTGAATGAGGTATCCGCGCTTTTGAGTGTTGCCACGGCGCATTTTTGCAAAGCCGCGCGTGTAAGCAACCGGCGAAAGCCAGGTTTCGAGGAAATTAGACCCAAATGAAACGACAAGATCGGAATTCGCAAGATCAAAGAAAGGCAAGCCAGCCTCTCCCAATAGATTCTCAGCCGCCTGGCTCAACGTGGCGCGGGATTCGAACATGCTCAACGCGCCAAAGCGGACCGGCGCCGGCGCGCCTATCGCCGTTGTGAAGTCGGTGATCAAATCGAACAGGTGATCTGACGCGGTTCCCAGTAGGAAGGCAATTTCGGAGGCGTTTGCGTTGTTCATGGCGTCGGCGACGATTTGGAAAGCCTCTTCCCATTTCATGGCAGTGGTTCCCAATGCCGCGCTCCGCCCCTGCTTGATGGGAAACTCAACACGATCGGGGTTGTACAAGCCGTGCAAGGTTGCCTGCCCGCGCGCGCAGGTTTTGCCGAGGTTGATCGGGTTCGCAGGGTTGCCTTCCACTTTAATGGCGCGTCCCTGCATGGTGCGGACGATCAGTCCGCACCCTGCCGCGCATTCGCGGCAGGTGGTGGCGTAATACGTGCTCAAGCCATTGTAGGTGTACTCCGGCATTTTCGTGTACGGTTCGCGCGTCACATAACGCGAAGCGGGACCGCAACCGGTCAATACGGCGGTGGTCGCCGCGCCTGCAGTGGCTAGTTTGAGAAAGTTACGCCGGGAAATTTTTTGACTCATGGAATATTCCTCTGTACCCGGATTAATAATGACACGTTCCACAATCGGTGAGTTTGGTGCGCTTCTCTTCCAACTGGGCAGACACGATGGCGTCACCGGTGGGATTGTTTTGGAAGTTATCCTCCGTGCGCGACTTATGGCAATTAAGGCACCACCCCATGTTCATCACCTGTGGGTTCTCGGCGATGGTCACCTTGGTCATATCGCCGTGACACTTTTCGCAATTGAGTCCCGCCGCAATATGCGGACGATGTGTGAAATGCACGAAGTCCGGCACTTGCGCCACCGGCACCCACGTGAACCCTACGCCGGCATTCATCGCGTCGACCATGGGTTTGAGGAGCGGGCTGGTTTGTGTTTTTGCAATTTGCTGATGGCATCCCCAACATTTATTGATTGTCGGCAAACCGGGAGATGGTCCGCGCAAGGCGCCGGGGTGGCAATACAAACATTGGATTCCCAGCCCTACATGTAACTTGTGAGTAAATTGGATCGGTTGTTCGGGAGGCTGTTGAGTCTGGTATACCCCATAAGCGGCAAGGCTGAACAGCGACATCACGGTGATCACCATTGCTATCCGCCCCATCGGGCTTAACACCCATTCAAAAAATTTTCGGATCATGCATTCTCCTGAAGCGAGGATTTATTCGTGAAATATTGCACGATTTTACCTAATTGAACCAAATTTGTAAACATGAGTTGCATAACGAATTACGCGCCATCGTCATGAAGACCACTCGCAGGCAACCTGATTTTTCATCGAACAAGTGAATTTACCCAAAATAAATATCGTCTTTCAGGGTCAGCGTTCACCCTGAAAGCGCGCCGAAATTATACTTCAAAAGAATTGGCTAGTACATATAGCGACGCAATGCGCGTGATATACTTGCCCGGCATGAAGAAAACAACGCGCGGATTCGTCATCATCATTCTGGCATTGGGGTTTGCGCTGGTTCTTACAGCCTTTACACAATCGCTGGCAAGCCGAGCAACATTCACACAGGCAGACACTGGGGCATCATTCTTTTTTCAAGCCACCGCCACCCCCGAACCGGAAGATAAATCTGAAGTCGGGTCGACCGACGGCATCGTCATCATGGGAGGCGTGATCGCCTTCATTATTGCTGTTCCCATCCTGGCGCGACGAAAACGCTGGGCGCGCCAGCCTTCGCAATAATTTTGACACATTAACAAATCTTAAAATCCATTATAATGTGGGCAATCTGTACGCAACGAACAAGTCAATTTCTGCCGCCCTGCGGCTCGGCTGTACCCTTTCTGGAAATTACGAGCAAGAACCTCCCCGTTTTGGGAGTTATTTGAAGAAGTCAAACCAACCATCGTGAAAAACAACCTGACTTCACCCCCACAACACGTTCGCCGTCTGTGACCTGACCAGCGTCACACGGTTTGACCCACCCCGGCACGCTTCGATCGGGACGTTGGGTTTTGCTCCACATTCCCAGACATTTCCTCCCGTTGACGCGGGGTTTTCGACAGCCGAAACCGACAGTTGGCGCTTCGGTTGTTTTATTTTAAATGAAAAAGATCACCGCTCTCGAAGTGCAAAAGCGAAACCCGCATCGAGTCAATGTGCATCTTGACGGCGAGTTTGCCTTCGGGCTGGCGCGGATCACCGCCGCGTGGCTCAAAGTCGGTGACGAGTTGGACGATGCAAAACTTCAACGGCTTCAGGCTGAAGACGCGAAAGAACGAGCCATCCAACAGGCGTTGTTGTTCCTGAGCTACCGGGCAAGGTCCGAAGCGGAGATCCGCAAGAACCTGCGCAAGCATGAGATCCCGGAAGATGTGATCGAGCAGACCATCGAACGCCTGCGGCAGGATGGGCTTGCCAACGACAACCAGTTTGCCCGGGCATGGGTCGAAAACCGAAGCGCTTTCCGCCCGCGCAGTCGCCGCATGTTGGCGATGGAAATGCGGCAAAAAGGCATCGACGATGAAACGGCCTCCGCCGCCCTCCAGTGTGTGGACGACGAAGCGCTGGCGTATGAAGCGGCGCAAAAGAAAACAAACCGTTTCAAAGAGTTAGACTGGCAGGCATACAGAAAAAAACTTTCAGAGTTTCTTGCAAGGCGCGGTTTTTCCTACTCGGTCATCGCGCCGGTGGTAACAAAGATCTGGAACGATACACATCAAAAAGAACATCACTACGAAAATGAGGATACACCATGAATCCGATTATCTTGATCGTCGACATACTTGTATTGGGCGTTGGTCTGGTGGCGGGGTACTTTCTTCACCGTTATCAGGCAGAGCGCGCTGCGAAAAACCAGCAGGACAAGGCAGACAACATCCTAAAGGTTGCCAATGAACAGGCGCGCTTGATCGAAAGCCAAGCGCGCGAGAACGCGACCAAAATTGTGCAAGCCGCCGAAGCCGAAATGAAAGAACGGCGCATCGAACTTAATAAAGAAACCGAACGGTTGGATAAACGCCGCTCGGAGGTCGATAGCCGAACCGACCGTCTCGAACAGCGCGAGCAACAGCTCAACAAGCGCCAATCGCAGGTGGACCGACGCGGCAACGAGATCGATAAACTGCACGAGGATCAAGTAAAAAAACTCGAGCAAATCGCCCAACTTTCGCCAGACGAGGCGAAAAAGGAATTGTTCGCCGCCGTGGAAAAAGAAGCGCGCGGCGATATGGCTCGCATCATCCGCCAGATCGAAGCGGAAGCGCGCGAGGAAGGCGAGAAGCGCGCCCGCAAGTTGATCGCGGATGCCATCCAGCGTGTGGCAAGCGAGCACGTAGCCGAAGTGACGCGCGCGGTCGTCACCCTCCCCAGCGAAGAGATGAAGGGACGCATCGTCGGGCGCAACGGGCGCAACATCAAAGCCTTTGAGCAAGCCGCCGGTGTGGATGTGATCGTGGATGACACGCCGGACTCGGTGACCGTTTCCTGTTTCGACTCGGTCCGCCGCGAGATCGGGCGGCGCGCGCTGGCGAAGTTGATTCTGGATGGGCGGATTCATCCCGCGCACATCGAGAAGATCGTGGAAGACGAAACGCGCGCAGTGGAAAAAATTATCAATGAAGCGGGAGAGCAAGCCGCCTATGAGGCAAACGTTTCAGGCTTGCACCCGGAGATCCTACGCATGATGGGGCGGCTTAAATTCCGCACGTCGTATGGGCAGAACCAGCTTGCCCACGCGGTGGAGGTCTCCAAATTGGCTGGCATTCTGGCGGCGGAGATCGGGGCGAACGTCGAACTCTCCAAGTTGGGCGGCTTTCTGCACGATATCGGCAAAGCGATGGATCACAACCAGGATGGCACGCACGCGAAACTCGGCGCGGAGTATTGTAAGCGTTATGGCGTCAACTCGATCGTGGTGAATGCCATCGAGTCGCATCACCATGAGGTGGATCAACTCACCGTGGAAGCGATCATCACCGAATCGGCGGACGCCATCTCCGGCGCGAGACCCGGCGCGAGGCGCGAAGACCTCGAAGCGTACATCAAACGCATCCGCTCGCTCGAGGAAATGTCCATGTCGTTCGACGGAGTTCAACAGGCTTTTGCAATACAAGCCGGGCGTGAAGTGCGTATCATTGTTAAGCCGGAGGCAATTGACGATCTCGCTTCGGCTCGATTGGCGCGCGATGTGGCAAAGAAGATCGAGGAGACCATGCAATACCCCGGTCAGATCAAGGTGACGGTCATCCGCGAGACGCGGTCCACCGAGATTGCAAAATAACCCTTCCCTGTTAGGCGGAACATGGCTCAGCCTGAAACAAGCAGAGCAACGCTAGAGAAAAAACCGTCTGTGCAAACCGCCCGATCGCAGAACGGGTCGGCCGTGTCTTCACGAGAGGAATATCTCGCGCTTCTCAATGAGATGACGCATGCCATCCTGCTCGCGGATAATTTTGACGCCACCTTAAATGCGTTGGCGCTCGACATGGCCAGGCTGGTCGGCGCGGATGATTGTTACATCACGCGGTGGGACGAGGAAAGAAGGCTAACCATCCCCACCGTAACGACGGCGAGCCTTCCATTTCAATACTCGCTGGATGCTGAAAAGAATCCTGAAGTTAATTCCTTCACAGCCTCTGTGTTACGCGCCGAACACGCCCTGGCGGTAGAAGATGTATTCGACTCTCCCCACATCAGCGCGGAGATCGCAACGCGCTATCCAGCGCGTTCGGCGTTAGGCGTTCCACTGATAGCGAGAGGGCAAAAATTAGGCGCGGCGCTCATTGCCTTTAACACGCCCCATCAATTTACTTCGGAAGAGATCGAGCGGGCGGAGGAGGCTGGCAACCTGGTCTCGTTGGCGCTTTGGAACTTCCAACAGAGCGCCGAATTACAACATCGGCTCAATGAAAGCCATGTGTTGGCAAAGATCGGGCGCGCCCTCAGTGAAACCGAGCGAGTCAGCACCAGCGGGGTATTGCAATTGATCGTTGATTCTGCCCGCGAACTCATCCCCCAAGCTGAGAAAAGCGTCATCCATCTTTTAGAGGCGGAAGAGCAGGCTCTCTTTGCTCATGCCGTTTCCGGCTTCGGCGAGGCTGAAAAAGGATTCGGGCGGGTAAAAATGCGTTTAGGAGAAGGCGTTGCAGGGCAGGTGATCCGCGAGGGGGTCACGATCAATATTGGGGATATCCGGACCCATCCAGATTTTATACGCGGCGATTCGTTGCCCGAATTTCGATCCTTGCTGGTTGCGCCGGTGCGCAGTGGCAGCCAACAGATCGGCACGATCAGCGTTCAAAGCGCCCGGTCAAGCGCCTTTTCGATGAAGGATGCCGAGTTACTGAACGCCCTGGGCATACAAGCCGCGATTGCCATCGAGAACTCGAATTTGTTCGAGAATACGCAACAACGGTTAAAAGAGGTGGGGGCGCTATACCGAACCAGCCGCGGATTGGCGGCATCGCTGGATACCGACGAATTGATCGAGGAGGTCGTAAAACTTCTTCATCATAACTTTGGTTATTATCACGTCCAGATCTATTTGATCGAACCGGATAGCAGGAACCTGGTGATCCATCACGGCAGTGGGTACATTGGAGACGAGCTTGTGCAACAAGGGCACTACCTCCCTTCCGGCGAGGGGATCGCCGGTCATGTGGCAGAAACCGGTGAGCCGTTTATCACCAACAGCGTCGACGAGGTGGTTTTCTTCAAGCGAAGCCCCTTACTGCCGGAAACACAGTCTGAAATTGCCGTGCCGATCAAGATCGAAAATCAGGTGGTGGGCATTTTAGACATTCAGCAAACTCCGCCACACAAACTCACGGAAAGCGACCTGCAACTCATGGTTGCCGTTGCCGACCAACTGACAGTCGTTTTGCAAAAAGCCAATTTATATAACAACCTGCAAACCGCTTTACAGCAGGAACAAACGATTCGCTCGCAATTGATCCAAAGCGAGCGACTGGCGCTGGTGGGGCGTTTGCTCGCGTCTGTTTCGCACGAGTTGAACAATCCCTTGCAGGCGATTCAGAACGCGTTGTTCCTTTTAAAAGAGGAGACGAACCTTTCTCATCAGGCAATGCTAGACCTGGATGTTATTCTGGCGGAGGCGGAACGCATGGCGGCGTTGATCGAACGCCTGCGAAGCGCATACCGCCCGATGCGCATGATGGACTTCCAACCTGTGGAACTCAATGATTTGATCGAGGACGTTCACACCCTGATCACCACGCACATGCGCCAAAAAGAAATTGCTTTTGAATTTTTTCCGGGCGCCAACCTTCCAGCGATTTCAGGGGTATCAGATCAGATTCGGCAGGTGGTGTTGAATTTATTCCTCAACGCGGTCGAGGTGATGAAGCCCGGTGGGCGTCTCATTGTTCAGACGAAAGGTTTGATCGCACAACACGAAGTTCGCTTCACCATCAAAGATACCGGGCCGGGCATCGACCCTGAAATTCTTCCCAAAGTATTCGACGCCTTCATCACCAGCAAACACACAGGCACCGGGCTTGGGCTTACGATCACGCACGATATCATCCAACAACATCATGGACGGATTGAAGCGGCGAATGATCCGCAAGGCGGGGCGATCTTCACCGTTTGGCTACCCATTCACGAGGAGGCAACGCATGACATCCAGCGGTCACATCCTGATCATTGACGATGAAGTCAGCCTGCGTCAGACGCTAGCGCGCATCCTTCAACGCGCGGGGTTTGAGGTGACCACCGCCGCCAACGGCGCGGAGGGGTTTTCTCTCGTCTCCCAGCATCTCTTCGATCTGGTGTATCTGGACATTCGTATGCCGGACATGAGCGGGTTGGAACTGCTCAAAACCATCCATGCGAAATACCCGGATCTCCCGGTCATTTTGTTCACCGCGCAACCCGACCTGAATTCGGCGGTGGAGGCGTTGAGAAACGGGGCAACCGATTATTTACTGAAGCCGCTCAAACCTCAGGCAGTGGTCGAACGCACGAATTCCATTTTGGCAAACCAACAAAAAGAACGACGCAAACGCGAACTGCTAAGGCAAATCGACTCGTTGCAAGACGAACTCAACGCGCTGGAAAGCCCGCAGGGAGAGAAAACTCACCTGAAGCCGGAGCAGGCGTCCACTGCGGATGACCGCTTCCTCAAGCGCGGCGCGCTCACGCTTGATTTGCACACCCGCCGCGTCACAATGAACGATCGCGTCATCAACCTCCCCCCCACTTCATTTGATTATCTATTATCGTTGGCGCGTCACACTCCGAATGTGGTGGATTATCAGACTTTGGTTTCAGAGTCGCAGGGCTACGAAGCGGATATGCGCGAGGCGCAGGAACTCACGAAGTGGCACATCCATCACATTCGCCAGGCAATCGAGCCAGACTCGCGCAACCCGGTTCATGTGATCAATGTGCGGGGAAGCGGCTATCGGCTTGTGACCGCTTAAGGATCCGTACCGCAACGTTTACTTTGCGCTTGCATGGGGAATGCAAACTTTTGCCAACTTTATCAAATCAAACCAAACGGTAAAACATCGGGGTTCAGAGAAAATTGGGGCAATGAACCCAAGCGCTCTTCCCACGGTAGACGCGCCCGTCAAAATCCTCGTCGTAGACGATCACCCGAACGCGGCGACGATGTTGGCGCGCGCCATTTCGCAATTAGGCACCCAGGTAAAAGTTGCCTCAGCCACCAACGGCAATGATGCGTTGCAACACGCGAGAAATGAAGCGGTGGATATTTTGATCACCGACATGGTTATGCCGGAGATGACCGGGTTGGAATTGATCGAGCGCTTGAACAGCAACCCCTTGGGCAGGCCGGCATTTTCCTTTCTGATCACCGCGTATGATGTGCCGGGGTTGACGGTCAGCGCGAGACGCCTCAAGGTGAAGGAAGTCATCGTCAAACCGGTTCATCCGGAGCGAATTTGCCAGATCGTTACGCGAGCCATAAATGAAATGAACCAGACGAAGACCGCTCGCAACGAGCCTGCTCCCCAGAAACCATTCACCATTTTGATCGCCGACGACCAGCCCGATAACCTCACATTACTTGCCCGCTATTTAAGCAACGAGGGATATAAACACATCAAAGCCAAAGACGGCGTCGAAACGCTGGCAATGGCGCGCAGTCACATGCCCGACCTCGTGCTCCTCGACATCAACATGCCGCGCAAGGATGGCTTTGCCGTTCTGGAGGAGGTCCGCGCTGACCCTGTCATACAACATATTCCCGTGATCATTCTCACGGCGGCGCGACTCGACCCCAGCGAGGTGCAATCGGGGCTGAACATGGGCGCAGACGACTATGTGACCAAGCCGTTTGACCGCCGCGAACTTCTTGCCCGCATCCGCACCAAACTGCGTGTCAAGCAGGCGGAGGATGTCATCCGCCGGCGCAATCGTGAACTGAACTTATTGCCTGAAATCGGCAAGGAATTGAGCGCGCGGCTTAACATCGACGAATTGACAACCGTGTTGCTCAAACGCGCGGTGGAGACTCTGGGGGCAATGTTCGGTCATATTCTGATCTTAAATACAACGGAAACCTACGAAAAAACTTTTCATCTCTTACCTTCCTCCTCCCCATTTACACTGCCGCAGGGATTGCTTGAAATCGTCAAAGAGTCTCGCCATGGATTTATCGTGGACGACACGCAAAACGATCCGCTCTGGCGCAATGAAAAAGAGGTTTTCACCGGCTCCGCTGTCGTTGTCCCCATGTTTGGCAGGCATAGCCTGCTGGGAATCGTCGTCCTCACCAATGAGCAAACCAAATACTTTACCCTCGATCATCTGCTATTAATGCAAGCCATTACCAGCCAGGCAAGCATCGCGCTGGAGAACGCCCAGCTATACAACACCATGGCGCAGGAACAACAGCAATTAGCCGCTGTCTTGCAAAACGCGGCAGACGCGATTCTTGTGTTCGATGCGGAACAGCGGCTGTCTCTCGTTAACCCAGCCGCTCAAAAACTGTTTACCGATTACGAGACAAACATCGGGCAAACACTGGACGCGGGCGCCGGATACGATTCATTTATCGAACTGCTCGCCCAAACGCGGGATAAGAACGATTCATTCGCAGGGGAGGTTGTTTGGCCCGACCGACGCGTTTTCTCCGCTTCGATCACCCCCCTTCGGCAGGGCGGGTGCGTCGTCGTCTTACACGATGTCACTCACTTCAAAGAGCTGGAACGCGTCAAGGATGAGTTCATTGCGATTGCATCCCACGATCTGCGAAACCCGATCACATCCATCAAAGGCTTCGGGCATCTCATCAGACAGGCGGGTCCGCTTAACGACCACCAGAGCGAGTTTGTAGAACGCATTCAAGGCTCCGCTGAAAGCATGAGCGAACTCGTGGAGAATCTGCTCGATCTGGCAAAAATGGATTTGGGCGCGGAGCCTGAGTTTGAAGTTCTGGATGTAACCCACGCCTTGTTGAAACTCGCGGATGAATTCCAACCACAGGCAGAAGCAAAGGGGCTGTCGCTCACGCTGGGGAAAACAGAGACCAACTCCCACGTGTGGGGAGACGCGTTGAAGATCCGCCAGGC
The DNA here is from genome assembly GCA_949319575.1 of uncultured Anaerolineales bacterium. Taxonomy (GTDB): domain Bacteria; phylum Chloroflexota; class Anaerolineae; order Anaerolineales; family Villigracilaceae; genus Defluviilinea. Next base: position 35,825 of record CASGHD010000108.1, read on the forward strand.
TTTAAGAAATTTGCTCGGCAATGCCGTCAAGTACACGCCGGACGGCGGCGCGATTTCGCTTTCTTCTGAAAATCGATCCGGGCTGGTGTGCATCCAGGTTCGGGATAGCGGTTATGGAATCCCACCCTCTGACTTGCCACACATCTTCGACCGTTTCTATCGGGTGCGAAACAATGGGCATGACGATGTGAAGGGCAATGGCTTGGGGTTGGCTATCGTAAAAATGATCGCCGGTGAACACGGCGGAGACGTGGCTGTGGAGAGTAAACAAGGCGAAGGAACCCGTTTCAGCCTGACCTTGCCGTTGATCGCCGAAGCATGAGACCAACAACTTTCCCCAACTTTTCCACGCGCAACCCCATCTGCCAGAGCGGTTATTTCGCTGAAAATAGGTATCAACCATATTGAAAGGAAAAATATTATGACAAACAAAAAGTTCCCGCAAAAATTATGGACGGCGCTCACAGCCTTGATCCTGCTCGCCATGCTGGCGAGCGGGTGCGCAAGCGCCCCAACCCCAAAGTCCTACACGGTTGGGGTAATCGTGGAGATCAATTGGTTAAGCCCAATCTTCGATAATTTCAAAACCACGATGACCGAGTTGGGCTACGTGGAAGGTGAAAACATCACCTATCTTTATAACCCTGAAGTAGGACCCGACCAGGCGGCATTCGATGCCGAGGCGCAACGGTTGATGGAACAAAAAGTGGATATCTTTTTTACGGTTGGCACGATGACTACAAAAGCCGCAAAGAAAGCGGTGGAGGGAACGGATATCCCGGTGGTGTTCACCCCGGTAATCAACCCTATTGAAGAAGGCGTGGTGGCGAGTATAGCCAACCCCGGCGGCAATGTGACCGGCGTGCAAATTGTGGATCACTCTCCCAAAGGCCTCGAGTGGGCGCTCAAGATCGCTCCGCAAACCAAATTTGTGTATATGCCTTACAACCCCGCCGACACAATTAGCATGATGATCGTCAATGGCGGCATGTTGGAAGCCATTTCTCAGTTAGGCGTCGAGTTGGCGCCGAGTGAAGTAACCAGCGTGGACGAGATGCTGGCGCGCGTCGATACTTTGCCGGAAGATACAATCATTTTCCTGCTTTCGCCACTCTCCAGTTTGGAAGGCGGGTTGGAGAAACTGAGCCAGTTGGCGAAGGAACGCGGCGTTCCGGTTTTTTCCACCAACCGCGAAATTGGCGCGTCGCCCTTCCCTGTGGCGAATTACACAGTGACGATGGACGGCGAGGCTGAGCAAGGGGCGAACATGGTAGACCGTATTCTCAAAGGACAAAAGCCAGCCGATATGCCCGTTGAAACTGCCGAATACTTCCTGGATATTGACCTGAAATCTGCCGAAGCCTATGGCATTCAAATCCCGGATGAGATTGTCAAACAGGCGAACGTGATCATTCGCTAAGATAACCACATTCCAGACCCTGAAGGCTTATTGCTTTGGGGTCTGGAAAACCTCTTGAGTACGGTATCGAATGCTACGCGTTCTAACGTTCTTGACAGATGGAGATGATAGATGAGAAAAAGTTTACGAACCCGGTTGACAGTCTACTTTATTGCCCTGGTGATGGCGCCCTTGTTGCTTATCGGAGCCATTGGAACCTGGCAAACCTACACTACCGAGGTTCCTCACACTCTGGAATCCCAGGATCAGGTCGCAAAACGCGTGGCTGAACAAGTCAGAAACTTCATCGAGGGGCGTGAAACCGAATTGCGCTCGCTGACCGACATCAACGACTTTTCGAACGCCACGCGGGAAGAACAAGTTATTCTTCTTTCCAATCTGTTTTCAAACCAGACGGTGTATGAGGAACTCATTCTGACAAACGGCCAAGGCAGAGAATTACTCTTCCTCTCCCGTTTGAAGGTGGTCACGCCGGAGGAATTTAGCAATCGCGCCGGGTCCGATGAATTTGAAAAACCGAAAGAAACAGGCGCCACCTATTTTAGCCCCATCTCTTTCAATGAATTGACGGGCGAACCGTATATGGTCGTTTCGGTTCCAGCGCTTGATTTAAGAAGCGGCAAACTCGATTACGTGCTGATTGCCAAATTTCGGTTCAAGTCGGTGTGGGATCTCATGGGGCAGGCAGACGTGGTTGGCGGCGGCGCGGTCTATATGACCGACAATAGCGGTTTCGTGGTTGCCCATGCCAATCCTTCTTTTGTGTTGAAGAAGGCGCAAATCACGCCGCCGTCAGAAAGTTCATTTACAACCGGAATTACCGGGGTTTCTTCCGCCCTGGCTGTCGAGCCGATCACATTCGGCGAACAAACCTTCTACGTGCTAGCCGAACAGCCCGCATCTGAAGCGTTAGCCCTGGCTCGCAATAACATCATTCTAACAACGATCGCGACCCTGATCGCGATGGTCGTAGCCGGTTTCTTGGGGGTGCTTGCCGCCCGCCAGATCACCAACCCGATCAGCGAATTAGCCGCAACGGCGCAATTGATCAGCGAAGGCGACCTGACCCGGACGACGGACATCCGGGCGAACGATGAAATCGGCGCGCTGGCGGCGGCTTTCAATCGTATGACCACCCAATTGCGCGACTTGATCGGCTCTTTGGAGCAACGCGTGGCAGACCGCACAAAGGCGTTGAATACGTCCACCGAAGTGAGTCGTCGGTTGTCTACGATTTTGGATCAAAAGGAACTGGTCGCCGAAGTCGTTGAACAGGTTCAGAAGGCGTTCAACTACTACCACGCGCACATTTATCTGCTCAACGAAACAAACGGGGAACTGGTGATGGCAGGCGGCACAGGGGAAGCCGGGCAAACCCTGCTGGCGCGCGGGCACACGATCTCCAAAGGGAAAGGCTTGGTGGGTCGCGCGGCGGATACAAACTCAATCGTGCTTGTATCCGATACATCGTCCAACCCGGATTGGCTGCCCAACCCATTATTGCCCGAGACCAAATCGGAAGTTGCCGTGCCGATCTCCATTGGCGTTGAGGTGCTCGGCGTGTTGGACGTGCAACATAATGTGACAGACGGGTTGAATCAGGAAGATGCGGACCTGCTCCAGTCCATCGCGAATCAGGTCGCCATCGCGGTTAGAAACGCGCGCTCGTACACCGAGGTTCAGGCTCGGGCTGAGCGTGAAACGTTGATCGCATCCATCGGGCAAAAGATCCAAAGCGCTTCCACTGTGGAAAACGCCTTACAGATCGCCGTACGCGAGCTGGGACGCGCTCTTGGCGCGCAGGATACGCGCGTGGTGTTGAAAACCGTCAAGTCTAACGGTCGCAGCTCAGCATGAGGATCAGGCTCAATTCGATTGGGAAAGAATAACCGTGATGACGAATCTCCCTCAACCACCAAAAGCTAATCACAACGAATCTGCGGGCGAAAATATGCAGAGGCGGATAAAGAAATTATTCTCCGAGCAGGAACCGCCCTCGTATGCCAGCCTCCGCGAGGTGGACGCGATGAAGGCGCGCATTCACGAACTGGAAGCGGAACTCGCCCGGCAACTCGAATCGCAACAGGCAAGCGAACCGACTGCGGAGGAAGCGCCGGCGGCAGTTCAAGGGGCTGAGGGGCAGGATGTCTCCCCCAACGTATCGCTGTCAACCGATGCGAGCGCGCGCGATACCAATCGCCATCCGTTTGGATTCCTTGCGTCCCGCTCGTTACGTCGTAAATTGGTAGTGACGTTCGTCGGGATCGCGCTTGTATCCATCAGCGCGGTGGGCTTTGTAACCAACCGGGTTACCACCGCTCAATTCAATGAAGAGTTGGGCGCGAACTTTAGCGAGATCGCGTCGCACATGGCGCGCGGCACCGGCGATTCGGTGCTGGCAAATAAATTAACGCTGGATGGGCTTGTCCTCAACAAATTCATTCAAGACGGCGCGGAAGATAAAAATAAATATGGCACGCCAAACGTGTTGTACATGGACGACCTCGATCAACAGTGGCTTGCCGCGAGCGATGATAACCCGCTGATCCAACGGGTCTTAACCAATACCATGGCTGTGGAACTGCGAAAATTTCAGGCTCGCCTGCCGCAATATGCGGAGCTTTTCATCACAGACTCGCACGGCGCGATCATCGCCTCCACAGACCGAACAAGCGATTATTACCAAGCCGATGAAGCCTGGTGGCAGGGCGCCTGGAACGGCGGAAGCGGCGATGTCTTTATCAGCCAGCCGGAATTCGATGAAAGCGCCGGCGTATATGCGATCGATATGGCAATGCCCATCACGAATCAGGACAATGACGCAATCGTCGGGATCCTGCGCGCAACGGTTAACCTCAACGAATTGACAAGCCTGCTCTCCGCCGGTCAGTTTGGCGAAACAGGCGAGGCGGTTCTCGCGCTACCGAACGACCAATTTATCAGCAAGGATACGGGCGCCGCATTAAGCGCATTGGACCCGGAGACAATTTCAGGAATTTCAAAGATGGCTGGCGTGTACGACACCATCCCATTTAATGGCGTCCCCAGCCTGATGAGCAAAGCGCCGGTCTCCTCATCAGGAAAGGGGCCCGAGAACGTCATCATCCAAAACCTTGGGTGGACGATCGTGATCCATCAAGACCTGGATGAAGCCAACCAGCCGATTACAGCCACCACGCGGGGAATTATATTTACCGCAATCGGCGTGATCGCCCTGGCGAGTCTCCTGGCGTTCGTCGTTGGCGGTCAATTGGCAAAGCCCATCGAAAACCTGATCGCTGTCGCCAACCAATTCGCCGCCGGCAACTTATCGGCAAAAGCCGACGATACGGCAAAGGATGAGATCGGCACACTCGCAAACACATTCAACCGCATGGCTATCCAATTACGCGAAACATTGCTCGGATTGGAACAACGCGTCGCCGCCCGCACACACGACCTTGAATTGGCTTCCGAAGTTGGGCGCGCCATCACAGAAAAAATGGGAAATCTTTCTGAAATGCTTGCCAATGCGGCGGAAACCACCCGCTCCAAGTTTGACCTGTATTACACGCAAGTGTATCTGGTGGATTCCTCCGGGCGGAACCTGGTCTTGCGCGCCGGCACAGGCGACGTGGGAACGCAACTCTTGCAACGCGGTCATCGCCTCTCGCTTTTAGCCAACTCGTTGAACAGCCGCGCGGCTTCAAGCCGACAACCCGTGCTCGTAAATGACACGCAGAAAAGCGCCAACTTCCTGCCCAATCCGCTTTTGCCTCTCACGCGTTCCGAACTTTCCGTTCCATTAGTTGCCAACAACATCGTTATGGGCGTGTTGGACATGCAGAGCAAAAAGCCTGAAACATTTAGCGAAGCGAACCTCCCCGCGTTCCAGATCCTGGCTGGGCAACTTGCCATCGCGATTCAAAACTCCATGTTGTTTGACAAGGCGGAGGATTCGCGCGCCGATGTGGAAGAACAAGCCCGCCGCCTGACGTCCACCGGCTGGCAAGAGTTCTTAAACGCCGTCGACCGCAGTGAGAATTTCGGCTATGTGTTCGACCAGGGCGAAGTCCTGCCGCTTGTAGCGGCAGAGAACACCACCTTAGACAACGCGCTGGCTGTTCCCATTCAAATTACAGGAGCCAGGGTTGGCGAGATCCGTCTGGCTGATGAAGCCTCCCGTCAGTGGACAAAAGCCGAAACTGAAATTGTGACGGCAACCGCCTCTCACATGGCGCAACACATCGAAAACCTGCGCCTGCTTGCCCAGGCGGACCAATATCGCGCCGAAGCCGAACAAGTGTCGCGCCGCCTCACCAGCGAAGGCTGGAGGGAATTCCTCCGCGCGCGTACCGAACTTGCTGATGGTTACTTCTACAACCAGAGCCAAGTCCAGCCGTTGAATGGAAATGGGCATAACACAACTACGCCTGCAATGTCGTTTCCTTTAGTTGTGCGCGAAGAACAGATTGGCGAGTTTACGTTCGACGCAAAGGGAAATGCTCAAAAACACGAATCCGAACTCGTCACGGCGGTCATCCAGCAATTAAGCGACCACATCGAAAACCTGCGCCTGCTGGAACAAGCCGAACAAAAGCGGCTCGAGCTGGAAACTGTGGCAACCGTATCCAGCACAGCCTCCACCGTGCTCGACCCCGATAAACTTCTGCAAGCCGTGGTGGATTTGACCAAAGAACGCTTCGGTCTGTACCACGCCCACATCTACCTCGCGGACGAAAGTTGGAACACGTTGCTACTCGCCTCTGGCGCAGGGGAAGTTGGTCGCGCATTGGTGGCGCAGAAGCACGCCATTGCGACAGACGCGGAACGGTCGCTGGTCGCCCGCGCCGCGCGTGACCGCGAATCCGTGATCGTGAACGATGTACGAAGCCAGCCGGACTTCCTCCCCAACCCCCTGCTGCCCGAAACTCGCGCGGAACTGGCTGTTCCCATGATCGTCGGCGACAAAGTATTAGGCGTGTTCGACGCGCAGTCCAACCATGCAAGTGGATTCACAAAGGAAGACGCGAGCATTTACTCGACACTTGCTTCACAAGTCGCTGTCGCTTTGCAAAACGCCCGCTTGTATGTGGAACAAGCCGCCACAGTAACTCAACTGCGCGAACTCGACCGCCTCAAATCCTCCTTCCTCGCCAACATGTCGCATGAGTTGCGCACGCCGATGAACTCGATCCTCGGCTTCACCGACGTAATGCTCGAAGGCTTGGATGGCGAGCTGACCGAAAATATGGATAACGACCTGCGCCTCATCCAGAAGAACGGGCAGCACCTCCTGCACCTCATCAACGATGTGCTCGATATGGCAAAGATCGAATCGGGCAAGATGAACCTGAACCTCGAAAAATTCAAAGTGCGCAATGTGTTCGATGAAGTCACAAGCATTACCTCCACGCTGGTAACCGACAAAAATCTCTCGCTTTCCGTCGCGGAGACCTCCGATCAAACCATTGAAATTTACGCCGACAACACGCGCCTGCGGCAAGTGATGATCAACCTCGTGAACAACGCCATCAAATTTACCGAAAAAGGCAAGATCGTTCTCTCCGCTACGCCCATGGATGGCGCAAGAGTGTTGATCTCAGTCACAGATACCGGCATTGGCATTCCACCTGATACCCTCGAAGCGGTATTTCAAGAGTTCACACAAGTCGATTCCTCCACCACGCGCAAAGCGGGCGGCACAGGCTTGGGCTTGCCGATCAGCCGCCGCCTTGTCGAAATGCACGGGGGCCGCTTGTGGGCGGAAAGCGCCGGCATCCCCGGCGAAGGCTCGACGTTCTTTGTCGAAATGCCTCTCGAAGCGCGCATCACAGAAGTTGTGGAAAAACAGGAATCATAAATGGCAACGCCCAAGCATTTGGAATGTAATCTCTGCGGCAACCAACAGCCATACGAACCGCTCGTTCCCGCAGTTTGCAAAAAATGCGATTCGCAATGGCTCGAAGCGCGCTACGATTACAACGCGTTCAAGCGCGACATTCTACGCGGACTACCCAACCGCCCGTCCAACATGTGGCGTTATCAGGATGTCCTCCCGCTGAACGATCCCGCCTCGTTGGACCTCTACCCCGCCGGCGGGACTCCGCTCTGGCTGTCGCAACGCTTCGCCCCGGACCTGGGGCATGATTCAGTGTACATCAAGGACGAACGCTACGGGCCGACCTCCTCCTTCAAAGATCGTCAGGCGGCTGGAGCCGTGGCGGCAATGTCTGAAAAAGGCGTGAAAGAAGCGGTGATCGCATCCACAGGCAACGCGGCGGTCGCGTATGCCGCCGCCTGCGCAAGGGCGGGCATCAAACTGTGGGTCTTCATGACCAGCCTCGTGCCGCAGGAAAAACTGCGCGAAGCGGCATTATTCGGCGCGGAAGTGATTCGCGTCAGCGGCAATTACGATCAAACCAAACAGATCGCGGCGCAGTTCGCGCAACGCCGCCAACTTTTGTTGGACCGCGGCGCAACCTCCATCCCCGCGCGCGAGGCGATGAAAACCATCGCATACGAAATTGTGGAACAACTGAACTGGCATGCGCCCGATTGGTACATCCAGGCAGTCAGCGGCGGGTTGGGACCGCTGGGTGTGTATCAGGGCTTCAAAGAATTATTCAACATGGGTCTCATTGACCGAATCCCCAAACTCGGAATTATTCAAGCGGAAGGCTGCGCGCCGATGGTAAACGCCTTCAAAGCCGGTAAAGATTCCGCCGAAGTGGTGATTCCTGAAACCAGTATCATTATTTTATCTACTGGCGATCCCGGGAAAGCGTATTCTTATTTATGGAATCTCACCCAGCAATTTGGCGGCGTGATGGAATCGGTGACCGATGCCGAGGCATTCTCAGCGATGCGCGCGCTCGCCAAAAGCGAAGGGATGGCTGTCGAACCGGCGACAGCCGTCGCCTTCGCGGGACTCGAGAAGTTAATCCGCAATGGCGCGATCAAAGCCGATGAGAAAGTTGTCGTCAATTGCACGGGTCACACCTTCCCCGTCGAAAAGCATGTGCTTGGCGATCAATGGGCGGTGGATGTACACTTGAGCAAAGATCAATCCCCCGCGCCGCGCGAAGGCTTGCAAGCCGCGCTTGAAAATTTGGATGAAAAGACAACCACCGTCTTGCTCGTGGACGATAACGCCGACGATGCCTTGCTCATCCGCCGTTTGCTTGAAGGGCATAAAGCCTACCGCGTCTATCATGCCAAAGACGGCTGGGAAGGTTTGGCGATGGCGCGGCAAAAACTGCCCGACCTGATCGTCTCCGACCTCACCATGCCCGGCATTGACGGTTTTGGATTCGTGGAAGAATTAAAACTCGACCCGCGCACGAAAGATATTCCCGTTGTCGTCGTCAGCGCGAAAGATATCACAACAGAAGAGCGAAAACGTTTGAACGGACACATTCAAGCAGTGTATCAAAAAGGCTCGTTATCCACGAAAAAATTTGTGGACCAGGTAATCCATGTGATCGAAGAATCCAGCGAGCCGACAGGAGAAAAAACATGACAGCCCCTGTCGTTCTATACATCGAAGATCACCCGGATAATATGACGCTTGTTCGGCGCATCTTACACTCGGAAAGTTATACGATGATCGAAGCCTGCACCGGCTTGCAGGGAATCTTCCTTGCCGAAACCGAAGAGGTGGATTTGATTCTGCTGGACATCAACCTCCCCGACATTGACGGCTACGAAGTTGCCCGCCGGTTACGCGCCAGCCAAAAAACCAGGCTGGCTGAGATACCCATCATTGCCATAACCGCCAACGCCATGAGAGGCGACGACGAAAAGATACTCGAGTCGGGTTGCAACTTTTACCTATCGAAACCCATTAACATCCAGGAACTTATAGACACCATGGAAGGATTAATTCAGACGGAAGCGCGAGGAGTGAGATCATGACCCAAACACACAATATTCTCTATGTGGAAGACAACCCGGATAACACCATGCTCGTCAAACGCGCGTTGGAAGCGCGCGGGTACAAGCTATTGCATTCGCCCACCGGCATAGATGGCGTTGCAAAGGCAGAGAGCGAAGACGTAAGCCTGATCCTGCTTGATATCAACCTGCCGGATATCGACGGCTACGAAGTGGCGCGGCGGTTACGCGCCAGCGCAAAACGCGAACTCACCTCGGTGCCGATCATTGCCATCACCGCCAATGCGTTAAAGGGCGATGCGGAAAAAGCGCTGGAAGCCGGTTGCGATGTGTACATGTCCAAGCCGATCAATATCCGCGAGTTATGGGCGCGCGTGGAAGCGTTTGTCCCGACCCCATAAAACCATGACCGCCTCTTATTTATCTCATCTACTCTGTTCGGGGTGCGGCGAGAAGTATTCGCATGAGGAACTCCACACCTTCTGCCCGGTGTGCCAGTCGCCGCTTCTCTCGGTGTACGATTTGAAAAAAGCGCGCGGAAGCGTAGACCGGGAAGAGATTGCGCGTCGCAAAAAAGGGATGTGGCGCTGGGAAGAATTCCTCCCTGTGCTTCACCGCGAAAATCAAATCTTCCTCGGCGAAGGCGATACTCCTTTGCTTTCCCTGCCCCACCTGGAAAAACAGTTGGGGCTGACAAATCTTTTTGTGAAAGATGAAAGCAGTAACCCAACCGGCTCATTCAAAGCGCGCGGGCTGGCGGCGGCAGTTTCCAAAGCGAAAGAACTCGGCGTGGAAAAAGCGATCATCCCCACCGCAGGCAATGCGGGCGGCGCGATGGCGGCATACGCCGCGCGCGCGGGCTTGAGGGCGCACATCTTCATGCCGAAAGACACGCCGCTTGCCAATATCGAAGAGAGTCGTATGACCGGCGCGGAAGTCATTCTCGTGGACGGTCTCATCAGCGACGCGGCTGGCATGGCGGGTATCAAAGCGCGCGAGGAAGGCTGGTTCGATGTTTCCACGTTCAAAGAACCGTATCGCGTGGAAGGTAAAAAAGTGATGGGCTATGAACTCGCCGAAGCCTTCGATTGGCAACTCCCCGATGTGATCGTGTATCCCACCGGCGGCGGCACAGGTCTCGTGGGCATGTGGAAAGCCTTTGCCGAACTCGAAGAATTGGGCTGGCTCGAAAACACCAAACGCCCGCGCATGGTTTCTGTGCAAGCCGAAGGATGCGCGCCCGTGGTCAAAGCCTTTCAGGCAAAAGCGGATTTCTGCGACTTTTGGACGAACGCGCGCACCGTCGCTTCCGGCTTGCGCGTGCCGAAGAGTTTTGCAGACCATATCATCATGCACGACATTTACGAAAGCAACGGGACCGCCATCGCGGTGAGCGACGAAGCGCTTCTCGAATCGCAGGGACAGCTGGCGCGCGCCGAGGGAATCTTTGCCGCCCCCGAAGGCGCAGCCACGTTAGCCGCGCTGAAAGAGTTAATGGCTCAAGGCTGGGTTCAGAAAGACGAAAAAATCGTTTTGTTCAACACAGGGTCGGGGTTGAAATATTTAGATCACAAAAGTTAGCCACGCGTGGCGCAATGTTCACTTTGCGCCACTGACAATCAGCCCGCAGTTGAACTGCGGGCTGATTGCTTTTATAGTTCAACTGATGGATGATCACACGCCCACAAACGGATTACTCCTCTTCTCCTCCCCCACCGTCGTTTCGGGACCGTGACCCGATAACAAACGCGTATCATCGGGCAAGGTGAAGATCTGCTCGCGGATACTTTTTTCAAGCGTGTGCCAATCGCCGCCGGGTAAATCTGTGCGACCAACGGAGCCAGCGAAGATGAGGTCGCCGCAGAAGCAGGTCGAAGAGGCGGGAACGTATAAGGCGCAGTGACCAGTTGTATGTCCCGGCGTGAAACGGATTTCAAAGTCCACAGAGCCGAGTCGCATTTTCATCCCGTGCACAAAATCAATCGTCGGTTCGGGACCGGGGTCAATATCGAATCCAAAGTATGCGCCGCCACCGCCCGCGCGCCACAAGACATGATCGTTCGGGTGCAACGCCACGAGCGGCAACGGGTTCAGCGCATCCGCAATTGCCGCCGCGCCGCCGATGTGATCGAAGTGCGCGTGCGTGTACCACAAGTGACCAATGCGCCAGCCGCGTTTTTGCGCGGCATCCAAAATAATTTTCCCATCCCATGCGGGATCAATGACCGCGGCTTCCTTTGTTTCCGAGTCTGCGACGAGATACGCGTTCGTTTGCGCGGGACCGAGCGTGAATGAAACAATTTCAAGCATGGAGCAATCTCCGAGGGACGATGGCGCTGACAACGATTGAAATAGCGAGCAACGCAAGCGCGAGCGGATAAATCATATAAGGATCGTTTTCATAGATCAACCCTGCCAGCGGCGGAGCAAGGATGTAGATCATTGCATTGATCGTTTCCATCGCGCCGTAGGTCAACCCCATTTGCGAGGGATGCACAAACGCGCGCGCCTGCGCCATCGCCAATGGACGCGAGGCGCGAAAACCGCCGAGCAGAAAATAACCGAACGCCAGAGTCGCCACGCCTGTCCCGCGCCAGATGAGCGCTGCGAACGCGGCGACAAAAATCTGCGCGACGACGTATCCGCGATGCGGTTCAAAGCGACTGAACGTGAGCGCCATCAGCGAATTGCCCAACGCGCCGAGAGTGAACACAATCCCTATGCTCGAAAGCGAAAGCCCGCGTGCGTCTTCTAAAAAGTTCGGCGTGAGCGGTTGCGCGATATACATGGCAAAAACGGCGAACCCTACCACGCCAAAAAAATATTTGAGGCGCGTGTTGCTCAACAGATTCAGCGGCGGCGCTTCGGGATCGTGATGATCCAGCGGCTGGTTTTGAATCAACAAAATAAGAAGCGACGAAATCACAAAGACGCCCGCCGCGACAAAATACACGGCGCGTAAGCCGTAATGATCGCCGATCCAACCGCCGGTGATCGGACCCAGCGCCATGCCCATGCTGAACGTGGCGGTCGTCATCGAAAGCGCGGCGCCCACAGACCATTCCCCGCGCGCCGCGGTCACGTAGCTGGCAAGCGGCGATGAAACGAACGCGGTCAGACCATAACTCATCATGCCCACAAGAAACATTGGCAGATCGCGCGCGAACGCCATGATGATCGTCGAAAACAATCCCGTTAGCCACGCAAAGATAAGCAACGGTCGCCGCCCGATTCGATCCGCAAGCCTGCCCGCGGGAATGTGCGTGATCGCCATCGCCGCGCCGAACGCGCCGAGGATCAGACCGATCTGTTGTTCATCGCTTCCCAACTCTTTGAGATAGATCGGTTGGAAATTGAAAAACAACCCTTCGCCGAATCCCCACGTGAGAAGCGCAAACGCGACAAACACAAGGCTGCGATTCAAACATCCCCTCCAACGCGCTGGATGAATTCCAACACAGATTCAAATACTTGATGACGAGCCGCGTCTTTCGTGACGACGTGGCCTGATCCAGTTACGTACAGCGTTTTCGCCCCTGACGCGTTGCTCAACCCCGCGTGAATCTTCTCCATATTCTCAGGCAAGACATACGCGTCGTCCTTCGAGTGCATGAGCAATACAGGCACATTGACATTCGGCAATGCCGCGCGCATTTCGAGCATCAACTTTTTCAACTCCGCCGTCGAGCGGATGGGATTCTGCGGATACGAAACCTGTTCACGGTACGCGGCTTGATCGAACCATCCGCTACCGGGCTTGCCCTTTCCTTTCGGATTGTATTTCTTGAAAACGCTGACAAGTTTCAGCATCCAGATCGGATAATCACGCGGCAGGGCAAACGGCGTAGACATCGCCGCAACTCCCCTCACCTTCAACTTGGTAGACATCAACAGGGAAAGAACGCCGCCCATCGAAAGCCCGACAAGAAAAATATTTTGCGAGACGCCGCGCAAAAGATGATACCCATCTTCCACGGAAGCCATCCAGTCCGTGTAACGCGAACGGATCATCGCTTCAGGAGTTGTCGCGTGACCTGTGAGTCGAATACCTAGACAGGTATAGCCCTGCCCATTCAAATATTCCCCCAGCAAACGCATTTCTTTGGGAGCGCCGGTGAATCCGTGAATGAGCAGGCAGGCGGGTTTTGTCGAATCGCCGAGAAAGAAAAATGGCTCAGCCGTTTCAATGATTTCAGACATATATGGGATTATAGACTATCTGAGGCGCATCTACGCAAAAAAAGTTCTTGTCGCAGTTGCACTGCGACAAGGTAGACGACATGATTTGCTTGGCTAATCGAATTGCCGACTGATCAATACTATCGGCGGCGCATCCACGCGGGACGGAGGGACGCAACTCTTTTGTAGACCGGGCAACTCTTCGCGTGCGCTCCCTGTAAATACCCCGCTGACATGAGGAACTCGTTCACGATCTCGCCGCCTGTAAATATAAATGTTTTCTTGAAAAGTTTTGTCCACTCATCCTTTGAAAGCGGATGATGCGCGTTCAACCAACCCTTGAACGAGCCGAAATCCTTTTGCAATATCCGAATCCGTTTCGCGTTCTCAATCGCCGCGTTTACCTTCAAGCGGTTGCGGATGATGCCCGCGTCGGCGAGGAGGCGGGCGCGATCCTTTTCGCCGAACTTCGCCACCTTCGCAAGGTCGAAGCCGCGATAGGCTTTACGGAAGTTATCCGCCCGCTTCAGAATCAGAATCCACGAAAGCCCCGCCTGATTGATCTCGAGAATTAATCTCTCGAACAGCAAGTTATCGTCATCGAGCGGAAATCCGTATTGGGTATCGTGGTAATTCTTGTTGAGTAAATCTTCGGGGTGTGAGTTAACGTAATCGCAATATGTTGTCATTCTTCCAGTTCCTTTCGCAGTTGGGCTTTGATGTCATCTGGCAATTCGTCCCAGCGAATATCCAACAGCGCGGCTTGCAGTCCCCACAGCATTTCAGGGTACGCAGCTTTGACGCGCTTGTACGTCTCGATAACTCCCAGTTTCACAACATCGTCGAGGGTATGCACACCAACCGATACCAGCCATTCACTGCTTTTCGGTCCGAGGTTTTTCACAGGGCTATTTCCATAATTGGAAGGGCGCGCGGCGAGCCGTCCACTTCAGACTGTCGCTCGCCGACCTTCTTCATTCCCATTTTCTCATAAAATCCTATCGCATTCGGATCCGTTTCGAGTTGTAGGGTTTTGTAATTGCGGTGACAAGCGTCAACCCCTTCGACAAGCTCAGGACATCGCCCGAAACGGGATCACCTGACACATATTCGTATGATGCCAACGGCAACCCTTCGACGGGCTCAGGGCGGCGAATGATCTGCCGCATCGAAAATGGAGTCACCTACACCCACGCCTACAACGCGGAGAATCGCGCCTCTAGCATCGCCAAACGACCCCCTCCGTCCTACGGACACCTCCCCCAAATCCAACGAGGAAAACTTTGTATGCGGATTCAAAATATGAATGTCGGATTTGGGGGAGGGCAGGGTGGGGGTCGGCGTCCGCGTTGGGACGGTCCACTTCACCGGCGCGAGCGGGACTCCCGACTCGACCACGTCCTATTACATGGGTGGCTCGTATGAAATAAAAGACTCCGCTGTCAAGAAATATTACAGCATTGCCGGGATGATGGTTGCGACCCCTCCCTGCCCTCCCCAAATCCGAATGGAGTAGTTGTGATAATAATCAATATTTTCGTTTCGGATTTGGGGAGGGTGTCCGAAGGACGGGAGGGGTAAACAGGATTACAATACCTGCTCACCG
>CASGHD010000109.1 GCA_949319575.1 uncultured Anaerolineales bacterium
CATGTCGCTGCGAGGCGCTCTTGGTTTTGCCGAAGCAGTCCCCCAACGCCGGGAGATTGCTTCGTCGGGAAGAGCAAGAACCTCCTCGCAACGACATGCCTGAGTAGTTACTCAGAATTTATGCTTTGCGCCGCACCTTCAGCGCCGCGATCTTCGTCGAGTGATTGAATGGCGCGGGATCTGTGATGGGCTTGCCAACTTGACGATACCCGGCGAAATGTTCAGGCACGGGAATCAACTCTGAAATTTCCAGATACCCGTCCTTGCATAAATTTTCAAGCGTCCGCATGTAGTCGCTTCCGCTGACGTACAACGCGTTGTTGATCGCAATTAAATAGCCGCCGTCGTTAATGAGCGGACGCACTTTGTTGATGAGACGCGCGCTCTCTTTTTCCTGATCCACTTTGCCTTTGGACGTGGACGAAAAGAATGGAGGATCGAGAATTACACAATCGAAGGTTTGTTTTCCTGTTTTAAACCTGCTGACTGCGGGGAAAAAATCGAGCGCGAGAAGATCGTTTCGGTTGACTGCGAATTGATTGAGTTTGTACGACTCTTTTGCCAGATCAAGAAAGCGGTGATTGTGATCCACTTGCACGACGCGACTCGCTCCGCCCGCCAGCGCCGCCACGCCGAAACTGCCCGTGTACGCAAACGTGTTCAACACAGATTTGCCGCGCATGTTTTCAATGAGCCATTTCCGCAACAAACTCGTATCGAGATAGAAACTGGCGTCGCGGTTCATCGTCAGATCGAGCGCGTACCAAACTCCATGTTCGTTGATTTTCGCGTCAGGCGAGTCGCCGAAGAGAAGTACCCCGCGCTTGTCATCTTGTGTGATTCCGTTTCGCTGTTTCAAAATCCCAGCGCGTAGCCAAATTAGCGAAGTTTGTAAATAGTTAGATATATCTTCAATGTAAGTTTGATTTTTCGTTGGATCATCCGCGTAGTTATGAATCACCAGCGTCCGCGCGTAGATGTCTAATGAAAGATTCGGGTCGCCTTCCGTGAATCCATTGAAGAGGCGGAAGGCAGATTCGTGTGTATCGTCGAACAGCGGTTGACGCGCGGCGATGGCGAGGTCGAAGGGGGAGTCCATGCGTCCATTATACGACTCAGCCGTCCCGTCGGCGCGAAGCGGATGTTTATCCAACGATTAAATTTTCCTGATGTTCTTTGGATTCAATACTGAGATCAACCGATCGTTGCCGAGCGAGGCTTCCGCATTTTCGTCGAGTTGAACCCAGATGAAACTGCGATGCGCGGAGTATGGGTCAATTCGAACGACCACGCCAGCGCGCCAGCCATCGAGATGCTTCAAGAAGACATCCACCCGATCATTGACTTTGATCTCGTCAGCCATTTCGTTTTGAAAAGAAGAACATTACCGCGCCGATGATCATCATGATGCCTCCGTTGATCGCCCATTGCGAATCGCCCGTCATAAAACTGCCGGGTAGGATGTTGATCCCTTGCAGAAAAAAAACCAAGCCCGCAAGAAAAAGCAGGATGCCGATAATGTTCAATGTGGTTTTCATGGATACCTCTTCGTGATTATACTCTCGCCTCTTTTCGACGGGATGCCTGATCCAGTTTCCCAAAGCGGACTCGCCGCCTCCGCATTTCGCGGTACAATATAGAACGTACGTTCAGATAATCAACATCGAAAGTTAACCCACATGGACTTCAAACTTCAAGCGCCATTCATCCCCATGGGCGACCAGCCCGAAGCCATCCGCGGACTTGTGGATGGCGTGCGCGACCACAAGAAACATCAAGTTCTGCTCGGCGCAACAGGCACAGGCAAGACCTTCACTATCGCGTCTGTGATCCAAGAGTTGCAAAAGCCCGCGCTCATCATGGCGCACAACAAAACGCTTGCCGCTCAGTTGTACGCCGAGTTCAAAGAGTTCTTCCCACAGAACGCGGTGTCGTATTTTGTTTCCTACTACGATTACTACCAGCCCGAGGCATACGTGCCGCGGCATGATTTGTACATCGAGAAAGAGACACAGATCAACGAAGAGATCGAGCGATTGAGGCTTGCCGCGACCGCCGCATTAATTTCGAGGCGCGATGTGATTATCGTCGCGTCCGTATCGTGCATTTACGGTTTGGGCAACCCAGAGGAATTTGGCAGAGGGACTGTGACTCTCAAAGTGGGTGAGGTGTATCGGCGCAATGCGCTGTTGCGTCAGTTGATCGAATCACAATACCAGCGCAACGACATGGATCTGAAGACAGGCACGTTCCGTGTGCGCGGCGACACGCTGGAGATCATCCCCGCATACGAAGACAAAAAAGGATTCCGCATCGCCTTCTTCGGCGATGAAGTGGAACGCATCATGCAATTCAGCCCTGTCACAGGTGAAGTGTTTGACGAGCCGAATGAAATTTCGATCTACCCCGCCAAGCAATATCTCACCGCCGCCGACAAATTGAAGGACGCTATCACCGATATCGAGGCCGAGTTGGATGAACGGTTGAAATTCTACAAAGAGACTGGCAAGCACCTCGAAGCGCAGAGACTCGAACAACGCGCGCGCTACGATTTGGAAATGTTGAAAGAGGTCGGCTATTGCTCAGGTGTCGAAAATTACTCGCGGCATTTAGATCGCCGCGCGGCTGGCACACATCCGTGGACGATGATTGATTTCTTGCCGACAGATTATTTGCTGGTCATTGACGAGAGTCACATGTCTGTGCCGCAGATCCGCGGCATGTACAACGGTGACCGCGCCCGCAAAGAGACGCTCGTTGAATATGGATTCCGTTTGCCGAGCGCGATGGATAACCGCCCGCTCAAGTTCGATGAATTCGAAGAAGTGATGGGAAGCACGATCTATACCTCCGCCACGCCAGGACCGTATGAGTTAGGTAAAGCAGAGCAAGTCGTCGAGCAGATCATCCGCCCGACGGGACTCGTTGACCCCGAAGTGGATGTGCGTCCCAGCAAGGGGCAGGTAGACGATTTGGTCGGCGAGATCAGGCTGAGGGTCGAAAGAGGCGAGCGCGTTCTTGTCACGACTCTCACGAAGCGTATGTCGGAAGATTTAGCGGAATACATCAAGGAGTTGGGAATTAAAGTTCGCTATTTACATTCGGAAGTGGAGACGTTGGAACGGATCGCCATCCTGCGTGATCTGCGTCTTGGTGAATTCGATGTGCTGGTGGGAATCAACTTGCTGCGTGAAGGGTTGGACTTGCCTGAAGTGTCTCTGGTTGCGATTCTTGACGCGGACAAGGAAGGTTTTCTGCGTTCGGATACTGCGCTGATTCAGACCATTGGGCGCGCCGCCCGTAACGCGCGTGGGCTCGTGATCATGTATGCCGATAAGATGACCGACTCGATGAAGCGCGCGATTGACGAAACGAATCGCCGCCGCGCCAAACAGGTGAAATATAACGAAGAGAACGGCATCGTGCCGATCAGTATTCACAAGGCGATCCATGATCTTACCGAAGAGTTTTCACAAAAAGCTGTGGCTGACATGCGCGGCGAATATAAAGTGAAGACCGACTTGCCGCGCAATGAATTGCGGCAAGTGTTGCGCGACATGGAAATCCAAATGAAAGAAGCCGCGAAGAATCTCGAATTCGAACGCGCCGCCGCCCTGCGCGACGAGTTGTATCAGTTGAAGAGTCTGCTGGCGGAGGATGAAAACTTGAAGCCGTGGGAACGGATCAAGTTGTTGACGGGGGAGGAGTGAATCGGAGATTGGAGACTAGAGACTAGAGACTGGAGACTGGAGATTGATCGCCTACCATGTCGCCCTCCCGAAGGACACACTGATGTGACGCAGTCCAGCCACTGAGGCGCGGAGTCACAGAGAAAAATAAAGGGGGGGTTCTCAGCGCTCTCTGTGGCTCTGCGGCAAAATTGCGTAAGGTGAGTGACATGGATAATTTTCTACCATCTACGCTAGACACTTCACAGAAAAGCCCACCGCCATATAATTGAAAAAATTTTAGGAGAATCCATGCGTCCCTTTGTAACGATGTTTGTGATTTTAATTTTAACGTCCATCGCTTGTGGAGGTGGAGTTGTAACTACGCCTGCGCCTGTTATTTCAACCGATGCGGATGTGCCTTTGATTGCCACATCCGCCTTATCCAGCCCGACTGAAGAGTCTGTTACTCCAACATTAACTCCCTCGCCCGCAAATGTGATCTTCGTGAATACGCTGGAACAAGAGGTGTATCCGTTTGTGCAGAATGGAAAATGCTCCTTTGCCGAAGCGATCATGGCGGCAAATACAGCAAAACAATTTGATTCATGCAATGCAGGAGTATTGGGTGAGAGTGTGATCGAGTTAATGACTGGCGAGTACGTCTTTACCCAAGTTGACGAATCGCCTCCCGTGTACGAATGGTTGATTAGCGTGACCGATGTTGGTACTGCGCTCCCGCCGATCGCTTATCCTATGACCATTCACGGGAATGATGCAACGTTGACTCGCGCTGAAAACGCCGAGCCTTTACGCTTTTTTGAACTAATGGTCAATTCGACGCTAACCATGGACAACATCACCATCCAAAACGGGGATGTGGCGAAGGATTGGGGCGGCGCGATCTATTCTATGAATTCTTCCATTACGTTGGATAATACTCGCTTTATCAATAACAATTCCGATAATGGCGGCGCGATTTATTTCACGTTCGGCAGGCTTGACATTGCAAATAGTGAGTTCGTCAATAACACAAGCACAGGAAACGGCGGCGCGTTGTATATCGATTCATCGCGTTCTTTGATTCAATCCACTCGATTTGAAGGAAATGAATCGGACGGCAACGGCGGCGGGTTGTATGCCTATTTTGCAACACTTGTTATCACAGATAATTTTTTCATCAAGAACCGCGTCACCGAAAATGCCAACGGGAATTGGGGTGGCGGAATGTTTACCAACCGTGTAAACATTACAATTACTGAAAGCCAGTTTTACCAAAACGAATCGCCTGCTTATGGCGGCGCCGTGGGTGTTATCAATCCCGTTCTTGCTGGCATAGACCCTGAAACGGAGAACATGATTCAGCAAATACAAGACGCCCCCGTCGTTTCAGATATGTTGACCAGCATTCCTGGTTTTCAGGCAACTCTTGAGGCGCACCCCAGCGGGATTTATTCAAATTTCAAAGAAGACATACAAATTCACAATAATTGTTTTGCAAATAACGCAACCACCAACCCCGCGGATCCAAATTGGACGAGCGGTATCCATGCCAGTGCGGCAGTGGCAGATGGAAATTATTGGGGTAATCCCAGCGGACCGTCTGGCAGAGGTCCTGGCTCAGGCGACAGTGTTGGCAAGAACAAGATTATCTTTGCGCCGTTCTTAACGGATGCGCCAGATTTTTGCGACCCGTCGTTTTCCGAAATCGAATGAATCAAATGAGCGTCACTTTCAAAGTGACGCTCATTT
>CASGHD010000110.1 GCA_949319575.1 uncultured Anaerolineales bacterium
GATTAATCGATTTAGTATCTGTCCGAAAAACTCGGAGCGCGGACTTTAGTCCGCTCATTAGGCAGACTAAAGTCCGCGCTCCGGTATTCGGATAGGTTCTTAGATCAAGCGGCTGCTATGCTTAACTTCATCCTCCGGCGAATCCTTCAGTCTATCCCTCAACTCTTTCTGATCAGCCTGGTATTGTTCCTCTTGATGCAAGCATTCGGCGACCCAATCGCTTCGCTGGGAGTGCGCACGCCTCCCAAGCCTGCCGACAGAGAGCGCCTCCGCCGCCAATTGGGGCTGGATCAACCCGTCTACGTTCAATACGTAGTGTGGCTTGTCGGCAATGACTGGATGAAGATCGATATGGATGGAGACGGCGTCCCTGAAACGCCGGGCAAACGCCTGGGTGTTCTGCGCGGCGACTTTGGAAATTCGCTCATCAACAAACGACCTGTTTCCGAACTCGTCACCGAACGACTGCCCAACACCTTGCTGTTGATGGGGGTGGTCGAGATCGTCATTATCGTTTTCTCGCTTGCCTTCGGGGTGTATTCGGCAGTGCGCCAATATTCGCTGTTCGACAATCTGTTCACCGGGTTGTCATTTATCGGCTATGCCATGCCGATTCCTCTGCTGGCATTGTTGCTCATGTATTTGTTTAGCATCAATTTCAAAGAATGGGGGTTGCCTTACCTCCCCACCGTTGGCATGTTCGATCCGCAAATTGGGCGCACGCCCGGTCAGGTCGCCCTGCACATGATCCTGCCGGTGGTTTCCCTCTCAATCATCAGCATTGCCGGGTATAGCCGTTACGTGCGCTCCTCCATGTTGGAAGTCCTCGGGTTGGACTACATCCGCGCCGCGCGCGCCAAAGGGTTGCAAAAACACGTAGTCGTGATCAAACACGCCCTGCGCAACGCGACCTTGCCGTTCGTCACGCTCATCGGTCTGGATATTCCCTTCCTGCTCGCCGGCGCCGTGTTGACCGAGACCATCTTTGCCTGGCCCGGCACCGGGCGGTTGTTCGTCACATCCATTTCGCAATCAGATTTCCCGGTGTTGATGGGCATCTTAATGCAGACGGGCTTGGCGGTCGTATTTTTTCAACTGGTCACCGACATCGCCTATTCGTTCCTTGACCCGCGCATCCGCATCGCGTAACTGGGAGAATCCCGCATGACGACGATTACGCTCCCTGAAACATCAGCCGCTGATAGCCTGAAGAACCAGCCGCTTACCCCCGGTCAATTAATATGGCGCAGATTCCGCAAGCATAAAGCCGCGCTCTTTGCCCTCGGTGGAATGGTCGTGTTACTCCTTTATATTTGGCTGGGAGGGCTTGTATTCTCTCGAGGCATTTGCGCGCCTACCGGCGAATTTTTAATCGCCGAAGCATACGCCAATTGCAACGACACCGCGCAGAAACTCCAGCCGCCCTCGCGCGAACACCCATTTGGCACCGATACCATCGGGCGCGACATCCTTGCCCGCACCATTTATGGCGGACAGATCTCTCTCACCATTGGAATTTTTGCCGTGATCGTCGAGGTGGTGGTGGGCGTTCTGGTGGGCGCCGTCGCGGGATACTTTGGCGGCTGGGTGGACGATTTCCTCATGCGCATTACCGAAGCCATGTTGATCATTCCCAGCCTGTTCCTGTTGATCGTTCTATCGAAAGCCATCGGCGGCAGTGTTCCTGAAATTCATTTCCTCGGACGAACATTCAGCGGGAGTGTAGTTGTGATTATCCTCGTGATCGGGTTTACCAGCTGGATGTACCTCGCCCGCATCGTGCGCGCCAACGTGCTCTCACTGAAAGAAATGGATTACATCTCCGCCTCGCGCGCCCTCGGCGTTTCAGACGCGCGCATCATTTTCAAACATCTGTTGCCAAATACCATCGCGCCCATAATCGTTTCCTCCACCTTGGGGGTTGCGAACGCCATTACCAGTGAAGCCTACGTGAGTTTCCTCGGTCTGGGCGTGCAAACTCCCACCGCCAGTTGGGGCAACATGTTGGATAGCGCGGTGAAGTATCTGCAATCCGCGCCGTGGTTATGGCTGTTCCCGGGGATGATGATCATGCTGACCGTGTTGTGCATCAACTTCATCGGCGACGGTTTGCGCGACGCCCTCGACCCGCGAAGCGCGCGAAATATTTGATCGAAAGATCAGCATCTCTATTTTAGGGTCTTTAGGAGTTGCCGTGATGAACCGCCAGTTCCGGCGGCAGTTGCACTGCCGCCCGCCAGCAGTGCAACTGCTGGCGTAACAATCACGGCAATTCCCAGAGAGCGCCATTTTACAAAAGTTCATGCATCCGCCTCCCGGTTATAATGACCGGGGGTCTTCATTCCCGTCTGTAGGAGGATACGATGAAACGCAAGGACTTGTTCGGTTTTACAGTTTTCGTTCTGGTTCTCTCGTTGGCTGGTATCTCATGCGGGTTTTCAGACGTCGCCAACATCTTCGCCACCGAAACCCCCACGCCCACACAAACATTCACGCCGAGTCCCACCGCCACGCCCAGCTCGACCCCAACGCAAACGCCCTCCCCAACGCCAGCGCCGACCGGAGTCGAAACCCGCGAAAGCTCCGGCGGGACGACAGTATTCATCGACTACGACAACAATTTTCAACTTACGCTTCCTTCCGACTGGTTCATCATCCCGCTCAGCGCGGAGGATATCACCGACGTGCTGAACAGCATGGCGGAGGAGAATCCTGATCTGAAGAAATCGGCAGACGCGTTCAAGAATCTCGACCCCGATGTGATCCGCGTGATCGCCGTCAACAAAGATTCGAAGTACATGGTGAAAGGATTTAGCGCCAACCTGACGATCACCGCCATCAAGGATAAATTTTTGACTGGGTTGCCGGTCGCATTTGTTACCGGTTCCATGGAGGCGGAAATGGAAAAGAACGGCGTGAAAATTATAGAGGTGAAGGAACTGATCTTGACCAGTGACAGCGGCGTGGAAATCGGCGTCATGGAATTTATCCAGGATGCGCCCACAGCCACTGGCGGAACGATTTCTGTCCAATCGCGCATGTTGGTTTTCCAAACAGGCAACGCGCTGATCATGGCGCAGCTTGTCACACCCAGGGAATTCGCCGGGGAACTCTTCCCCATCATGCATGAGATCGCGCAGTCTATCCAATTGCTAAAATAAAACCCCCATTCCCTAATCCTCTAATCTCCAGTCTCTAATCTCTCCTCCCATGCTCATCCACTCCTCCTCCCAACTCCTCACCCTCAAAGGCGGTCCCCAACGCGGACATGCCCTCGGCACACTCGGCATTATTGAAGATGGCGCCGTTGTTATTCACGATGAAAAAATTATCGCCGTCGGAACGACGCCCGAACTCAAAGCATCCTATCCCGACGAACCGACTCTCGACGCCAGCGGATGCGTCCTCATGCCTGGCTTTGTGGACCCGCATACGCATCTCATTTGGGCGGGTGATCGCGCCGATGAATTCGAGAAAAAAATGTCGGGCGTCCCGTATCTCGATATTCTCGCGGCGGGCGGCGGAATCATTTCGACGGTCAGGCAGACGCGCGCCGCAAGCATGGAGACGCTCATCACGCAGAGCAGGTCGCGCCTCTTGCGGATGTTCATCCACGGCACCACCACCGCCGAAGCCAAAACGGGATACGGTCTGCAAACCGCCACCGAGCTGCGCCTGCTCAAAGCCTTGCTCGCCCTCGACGACGAATCCCCGCTCGATCTCGCCATCACGTTTCTCGGCGCGCACGCCATCCCTCCCGAATACAAAGACAACCCGCAGGGCTACACCGATCTCGTCAGCGACACGATGCTGCCGATGCTCAAAGAGTGGTGGGAGACTCACGCGCCGCGCCTCCCGCTTCCGTTTGTGGATGTCTTCTGCGAGACCAAAGCCTTCGACTTAAAACAATCGCGTCAGATCCTGAGTGCGGCTGGGTTGCTGGGATTCCCCATCAAGATCCACGCTGACGAGTTCGACAACCTCGGCGGCGCCTCCCTCGCGGTGGAGTTGGGCGCGGCGTCCGCGGATCATTTGGTTGTCACCTCCGACGCCGACATCGCCGCGTTGGGAAAATCCGAAACGGTTGCCGTGTCGCTCCCCGGAACGCCATTCGGACTCGCCGAAAAAGATTACACCCCCGCGCAAAAACTGATCGCCGCCGACGCCTACTTCGCCCTCGCCACGGATTGCAACCCCGGCACCACGTGGAATGAGTCCATGCAATTTATTATCGCGCTTGCCTGTCGCGCCATGAAAATAACTCCCGCCCAAGCCATCGCCGCCGCGACCATCAATTCGGCGCACGCAATCCGCAGGTCCGATTCGATCGGCTCCATCGAAGTCAGCAAACAGGCGGATATGCTGATCCTGAATGTGCCAGAGTATCGTCACTTGGGCTATCGCTATGGGACGAATCTCGTCCGCCAAGTGATCAAACGTGGCAGGGTATATTCGGTGGATGTAGGGTATTATAGAACTACTTGAACTGAAAAGACGGGGAAACCCGCCTTTTTTTATCCAAAATGCAGGTGTTTTTCCTTGAGCCTTGAGTGGATTGTCTTTGCCTCGATCTTGTTAGCGAACTCGCTGGCGGCTATGTTCATTGCCGCCCTCCTGACGCGCAGACCACGCGCGCCCGGGCGAATGTCATTGCTTGCCATGCTGGTCATGCTCGCCGTGTGGAATTTTTCCTATGCCCTGATCACGCTTTCCACCTCGTTGGAGGCAAAACTCCTGTGGCTCAAAATTGAAAACATCGGCATTCTCACTGTCCCAATTTTCTGGTTCTTTTTTGCCTTGCGCTATAACCGGCTGGATGGGTGGCTAAACCGGTACACCGCATCCTTGTTCTTCATCATTCCAGCGATCTCGCTCCTCTTCCTATTTTCCACACAGTGGTTCCACTTGTATTATGCCTCCGTCAGACAGGTTCCCGAGGGTGGCGGACCGTTGATGATCGAGCGCGGACCGTGGTACGTTGTTGCCGCCCTGTATGCGTATCTTGTGAGTCTGGCGGCGATTGTATTACTTATCCGACGAGCGCTACAGCACCGCAATATCTATCGCAGGCAGATGTATGTGTTGATTGCCGCGGTCTTGATTCCAACTCTGGTCAATGTGGCGTATCAACTGGCGCTCAGCTTTTTACCCGAATCCGCCCTGCATATTGACCTGACGCCCATCTCTTTCATGATCTCCGCCGTGTTGATCGTGATCGGTGTGTTCGGGCTTCGCATCTTTGACCTCATTCCTATTGCGCGCCATTCTGTGCTGGAACACATCCCTGAGATGGTCTTTGTGGTAAACGCTCATGATGTTGTCGTGGACGCGAACACGATTGCCCAGAAAACCTTGGGGAAAAGCATGGACGAAATTGTCGGTAAAGACCCATTGGATGTGTTTCGCGAATGGCCCCAACTTCTCCACCACTTCCTCGTTGCCGATGAAACGCGCGAGGAAATCCAGATCCCCGGCGATCCGTCGCGCATCCTCGAGGTGATGGTGACCGCGTTGTATAATTCGGCGAACAAACTCGAAGGGCGCGTGATCGTGGCGCACGATATCACCGAACACAAATGGCTGGAAAATGATCTTACCTTTGCCAATGAAACCCTCACTCATCAATTGGAGGAGATCAACAAATTGCGCGATGAGTTGCGGGAACAGGCGATCCGCGACCCGTTGACCGAAGTGTACAACCGCCGCTATATGAATGAATTTTTATCGCTGGAGGTGGCGCGGGCGGAACGCGATGGAACCCCATTTTCCGTGGTCATCATGGATATGGACAATTTCAAAATGTTCAACGATACCTACGGTCATAAATGCGGGGATATTATCCTGCAGAAGATCGCCGCGTTTCTCGTTCAACACACGCGCAAAGGTGACGTGGTCTGCCGTTTCGGCGGGGAGGAGTTTGTGATCCTCATGCCTGGCGCCACGCTCGAAAAAGCGTATGAACGCGCCGAAACGTGGCGTCAGGATTTTGCGGACACCACCATCGAATATGAAGGGATGAAGTTAAGCGCCACCTTTTCGGCTGGCGTGGCATCCTATCCCCAACACGGAGACACGGATGAATTTATCCTGCAAGCCGCAGACCGGGCGCTGTACCGGTCGAAGGATGCCGGTAAAAATAAAGTGACCATGTATAGTTTGTAAGTCTTTTTCGCCGCCAAGGCGCGAAGGACACAAGACTCTACGGAAATAAAAATGGGACACAGAAAAAATCTGCGTTTTCTGCGTGAATCAGCGTCCAAAGTATTTTTCTGCTTACCTACAAATCAATGTTAGGAGTAACCAATGCAAATCGACATCATCGGCGTGCCCATCGACCTCGGCGCGGATCGTCGCGGCGTGGATATGGGGCCAAGCGCGATACGTTATTCAAGCCTTCGACAGCGCCTCGAAAATTTGGGTCATACCGTGGAGGATAAGGGCAATATCGAAGTGGCGATTCAGGAAACCTGCTCGATCACCGACCCCAAACTCAAATACATCGATTGCATCGTGCCGATGAGCCGTCGCGTGGCGGGCGCGGTCGCCACCTCCATGCAGAATGGTCGCTTTCCCCTGGTATTGGGCGGAGACCACAGTCTTTCGATCGGGTCTGTGCGCGGCGCGGCAAAATACAAGAAGATCGGCGTCATCTGGCTGGATGCGCACGGCGATTTCAATACCCACCTCACCACGCCTTCGGGAAACATTCACGGGATGTCGCTTGCCGCCTTATGCGGACTCGGCGACCCGCGCCTGACCGCGCTCTACGATGAGCCGGTTCCGGTCATCGACCCGGGGAAAGTTGCCATCATCGGCGCGCGCGATCTCGACCTCGGCGAAAAAGATAACCTCCGATCTGCCGGGGCGCTTGTTCTCAGCATGGAACAAGTGGACCGCATCGGCATGGTCGCCGCGCTGGAACAATGCATCGAACAGGTCAGCCGGGATGTGGATGGAATCTACCTCTCGATGGATTTGGATGCGCTCGATCCGCGTTTCGCTCCGGGCGTAGGCACGCCGGTGCCCGGCGGGTTAACCTATCGAGAAGGACACTTGGCGTGCGAAGTGGTGGCAGAAACCGGCAAGCTCATCGGCATGGATGTTGTGGAAGTGAATCCTATCCTCGATGAAAAGAACCAAACCGCAAAGATCGCCGTGGAATTTGCCTGTTCGGCATTGGGGTCACGCGTCTGGCAGGGTTGAGTCGCGGAGGACGCGGATCGCGCCGGGGGAACTGTAGCAGTTTCATGTCAGAGCATGAGGCGCGTTTGCCCATCCCAGGGATACGGTAAAATCGAGTTATGTGCGCCGCGTATGGACCCATTCTAATCGTCGAGGACGTTCCCAATGTTCTCGAACTACTCGAAGTGACCCTGCGATTTAAAGGCTATTCTGTGATGACCGCCCGCAATGGGGAGGAAGCGCTCGAAGTGATTGCGCGGCAAAGACCCGCGCTCATCATCACCGATATTTTGATGCCCAAGTTGGACGGGTATGCCTTTGTGCAAAAATTACGACTCAACCCCGAAACACGCGCCATCCCGGTCGTTTTTCTTTCTGCCACTTACGTCACCCCGGAGGATAAGGATTTTGCCCTGAGCCTCGGCGCCTCGCGCTTCATGGAAAAGCCCATTGATACCGAAGATTTCCTGCTCACTGTTGCCGAACTTGTAACCCAGCAACCGTTCACGCAACCCCTGCCGCTGGATATGGAAAGATTCTATCAAGGCTATCGCACGCGCCTTGAAAATAAACTGCGTCATAAAAACACGCAGATCGCGCGGGCAGAGCGATTGCTCGGCACCCTGCCCCCCGACCAGAGACCGGCTTTCGAAGCGCTGTTACAACAATCGATGCGCGA
The DNA here is from genome assembly GCA_949319575.1 of uncultured Anaerolineales bacterium. Classification (GTDB taxonomy): domain Bacteria; phylum Chloroflexota; class Anaerolineae; order Anaerolineales; family Villigracilaceae; genus Defluviilinea. The sequence continues at coordinate 7,862 of CASGHD010000110.1, forward strand.
CCGCGATGAAATACAGAACGAACTTTACGATATTTACAAAACGCTCGACGAATTAAAAAAATAGTTCATTCACAATTGCGGCGGGCGAAAACCCGCCGCAACACTTTACGGAGTCTTATGCAACCAACGCTATCGTACATCGAAGAACTTGCGCGGGGAGCGGGGGCGATCCTGCGCGATGGGTATGACAAGGAACACCAGGTGAAATATAAAGGCGTGATTGATCTCGTCACCGAGGTCGATCATCAAGCTGAGGCGTTTTTGCTTGGGAAAGTTCAATCGGATTTTTCCCGGCACCACCTCTTCACCGAGGAAAGCGGAGAGATTCATGGAGACGATGAACATGTTTGGTATATCGATCCGCTGGATGGGACGGTGAATTACGCGCATCACCTCCCGATTTTTTCTGTTTCTATCGCCTACGCGTTTCGCGGCGCCCTGACGCTTGGCGCGGTGTACGACCCGCTCCGTGACGAGATGTTCTCTGCCGAACGCGGCAGTGGGGCGTTCTTGAACGACAAAAGAATCAAGCCTGCCGCCACCACAGAATTGCAGAAGAGCCTGCTCGTGACCGGGTTCCCCTATGATACGTGGAATACCAAACGGGATAACATGTCGAATTTTAGCCACCTTGCCAAGTTGACGCAGGGCGTGCGCCGGCTCGGCTCGGCGGCGTTGGATCTGGCATATACCGCTGTGGGGCGCCTCGATGGGTTCTGGGAACTCTCCCTGCATCCGTGGGATGTGGCGGCGGGCGGGTTGATCTGCGAAGAGGCTGGAGCGCGCGTAACGAATGTATACGGCGGCGAGGATTATTTGACTCCTCCATTGTCCATTCTTGCCACAGCCCCCGGCATCCATGCTCAAATGCTGGGAGAATTGAAAAAATCCTTACTCTAACACCTCCCAAAAAGCATGAAAGTTTGATGAAATTCGAATCGAACCGAACCTGTGCGAATCGGTAACATCTAAAGAACCAATTTCACGCAATGGCAAAATCATCCATCCCGATCAGCAAAACGAAGATCATTGTCCCGAACCGCCGGCGGGAACTGCTTGCGCGTCCGCGCTTGTTGGAAAAAATAAATGGATTTCTGGAAAACAAGTTGATCCTGCTCTCTGCCAGCGCGGGATATGGAAAAACATCATTGCTCATCGATCTTGCGCAACAGGCAAAAGTTCCGGTGTGTTGGCTGGCGTTAGACCCGCTGGACCGTGACCCGCAAAGATTCATGGCATACCTGATCGCGTCGCTGGCAGAGCGCTTCCCAAAAGTGGGCGAAGCCTCCCAGCCATTGTTGAACAACCTCAAGTCGATGGAAAGTGATGCGGAAACGCTTCTCGTCACCCTGACGAATGAGCTATACGACCAGGCTGAGGGCGATTACTTTGTGATCATCGATGATTTTCACTTGTTGGATGATGTGACGGTCGTTGCTTCGCTGGTTAACCGCTTCCTACAACTGGTGGATGAGAACTGTCACCTCATTATCTCCTCCCGCACACTACCCGAACTCGATGATGTCACCCTCATGGTGGCGCGTGAGCAAGTAAAAGGGTTGAACCATACCGACCTGGCGTTCCAGCCCCGCGAAGTTCAGGCGTTGTATATTCAGAACCATCACAAGTATTTACCGGATGACAAAGCAAACGAATTTGTGGAGAAATCGGGCGGGTGGATCACCGGCATGGTCCTTTCCAATTCCACCGAAGTGCAATTTTCCGGTAAGGATGCGTTTGGCTATTTGGGCAAACAAGTGCTCGACCAGCAACCCCGGCATGTGCGCGAGTTCCTTATACGAACATGCCTGCCGGAGGAATTCAACGCGGAATTTTGCGAGATCGTGCTAGGCCCGTTTTACGGCGCTCCCCAAAATTGGCTCAATCTCATGGGTTTCATTTTGGATAAAAATCTGTTCGTTCTCCCTTTGGAAGATGGGCGCTGGCTTCGCTACCATCCGCTCTTCCGTGAGTTTTTGCAAACCCGCCTGCGGGAAGACTACCCGGAAGATATCCCTCCCATTCTGCAGAGAATGGTCACTGCCCATGAAGCAGAAGGCGAATGGGAAAAAGCCTATTACACCTGCAAACAATTAAACGACCCGAACGCGCTCGCCGAATTGATCGAACGGGCTGGCACGCCGATGTTGCAAACCGCGTTAATCACCCTGGAAGGTTGGATCAACAGCCTGCCGCCGGCTGTTATCCGCTCGAAGCCGGGGTTGATCTCACTGCGAGGCATGGTCTCTGCCGTCAAGGGAAATTTGCCAGAAGCCGGCGCCCTGCTCGATTTTGCGGTTGAAACGTATCAGAAGGAGGAGAATCAGGCCGGGCTTGCGCTTGCGCTTGTCCGCCGGGCGCATGCGTTGCGGTTGCTCGCAAGATACAATGACTCGAACAAGGATGTAAATGAAGCCCTCAAACTTGCAGAAACGGATATGTCCATGCAAGCGTTGTACGCCGAAGCATTGCGCACCAGAGGGCTGAATACGTTTCGCTTGGGCAACTCTCGAAATGCGGTCGAAGACCTTGAACGCTCTCTTCACCTTTTTAGAGAATTAAAAGAAACAAGTAGTGTTTTAGTATTGTTATTAGAAACGGCAATGGTTCACGCCGCAACTGGAAATATTGAAGTCGCTAAGAACTTATACCAGGAATCTTTGGTCCGTCTTCGCCGTGAAAAAAACCTTCATGTTCAAGCAGAAACATTGAACAACCTTGCTGTTCTTTATCTACAGGTTGGCGATTATGAATTTGCCTCGGATACATTTGAGGAGGGGCTTGAATGCGCGCGTTATGGCCGTCACAGCCAGGTAGAAGCGCTGATCCTGGCGGGGTTGGGTGATTTGTACACCGAAATCGAGGAGTTCGACGCCGCCGAAAGGGCATATGAGCAGTCCGGCAATATGGCAAGTTATGGTTCCATTGTTTTTATTGCCAATTATTTGATACTGGCCAGGGCGAATTTGGCGCTATTGAAAAAGGATACAAAGGCTGCTTCTGACCTACTTAAGCAATTTAGAAAAATATTGAAGATTAATCCAATGAGCTATGAACGCGGCTTATGGGCATTGTTAGAGGGTAGATACGATTTTTATATGGGTGATTACAAGAAGGCGCTTGTTCAATTGAACGATAGCAAGTCTCGATTTCTGCAAAGTGGTCGTGTGGTGGAATACTGCTGGTCTCTCGTTTGGTTAATGGCAACCTATCTTCAATTGGAAGATCGAAAAAATGCCAAACTCGAATTTCAAAATCTAATGGAAGCAACCAGCAAGCCCGATCATGCAATAGCAGTTGTTGTTCATCAAGCATATGCCTGGCTGCGCCCCTTGCAATCAGACCCTGAAATAGGACGGCCGTTTGGAGGATTGTTTGACAAATCGCGGCAGTTAAGCGCCAGATTCCCCTCCGTCAGGAGAATTCTACGCAGGTTTGCGCAAACCATTCAAATGCCCACTGCTAATATCAAGATCAAGGCATTCGGTCGCGCAGAAGTTGTTGTCAGCGGCAGGGCTGTTAACGTTTCCGATTGGCGCACACAATCGGTCCGCGACATGTTCTTTTATTTCTTATACAACCAGGAACCGGTTACCAAGGAACAAGTAGCGGAGATTTTATGGCCCGATATGGATGATCCGGATGCAATTCGAACGAAGTTTAAATACGGTATTTATTGGCTTCGTCGCGCTGTAGGACGAAACACGATCGTATTCGAAGATGAATATTACCGGTTCAACCGCGAAATGGACTACGAATATGACGTGGAGGCGTTTGACTCCTATTTGAATAAGGTATATCAGACACAGGATTTGATCGAACGAATCGGGCTATATCGCAAAGCAGTGGAATTAGTGGAAGGACCCTACCTTGCCGACCTAGATGCGGATTGGGTCTTGATCGAGCGGGAACGTCTAGGGCGCATCTATCGCTCCGCACTCGACGAACTTGCGCAACTGTACTTGGATACGAATCAATTTCAAGAATGTCTTGCCGTTTGCAAGAAAGCCGTTGAACAGGATCGCTACAGTGAAACAATCTATCAGATTGAGTTGCGCGCATACGCGGCGGTGGGTGACCGTGCGGCTGTTGTTCACAGGTATCACGAATATAAAACCCTGCTAATGGAAGAATTAGGGTTGGCTCCTTCGGAAGATTTTGACAAGATGTATAAGGAATTAACCCTGTAAAGCCCCATATTTGTCTATACTGATTTTGTAGCCTGTTTTGTAGCCTGGGGGCGAGTATCATGGGAAAAAACTAAGAGAAAGAGGAAATATCCCATGAACAACAAATTCTCCCTTCATACACCCGCCGACGCTTCCACCACAGGACGCCGCTCCCCTGCTGACGCTTCCACCACAGGGCGCCGCTCCCCTGCCGACGCTTCCACCACAGGGCGACGCTCCCCCGCCGACGCTTCCACCACAGGGCGGCGCTCCCCTGCTGACGCTTCCACTACAGGGCGATAAGTTGTTCAATTTGAGTTAGGAGATCACCATGGCACTGCTCACCTTTGACACCTACAAAACCCCCTCCATGGGCTATCGCCAGCAACCTGTCAAGCGCACGGGGCTTCATCGTTTATTTGCCGCGGCTGTGGTCAGCGGGCAATTTCGAGAAACCCTCCTCAAAACCCCGGAAGAAGCGCTCGCAAACGGATACTTGGGGCAACCCTTTACCCTATCCGATCGCGAAGCATCCATCATCAAATCGATCCGGGCTGAAGATCTGGCTGATTTTGCCCAACAGGTAAACCAGGCGTTGCAAAGCGCCTGATCGAATTGGCTCACCCTGGGTGACGCGGTGGAATTGGGGGGCATAGTGACAAGGGATTCACTGTGCCCCGCGTCCGCCGTGTTTATATTTAAAATACCCCGATGGGAAACCATTTAACAACTCGCCCAACAGATTTGCCATTCGAATCGATACTCAAATCCTCCGCCGATCTGGTCGTGGTGTTGGATTCTCGAGGGAATATTTTAGAGTACCGATTGACCGCCCCACACCTTGTCGAAAAATTCTCAGGGGAATTTCCTTACCAGCAAATTGGCGAACTGCTTCCCGCAGGCAAATACCCAGGCGGGCTGGATGCGTTTTATCAAAGCGGCAACATACTTCCAATTGAATTCCCACTCACCGCCTCCGATGGAAGGACGTTTTGGTTCGATGGGCGGTTATCCAGCCTTTCGCCCTCTCAACTGATCCTATTCTCGCGAGACATAACCAAATACAAGCAAATCGAATTGAGAATGCAACAGCAACTGCGCCGGCTGACAGGACTCAGAAGACTGGACCTCGCCATCGCTTCCAACCTCGACTTGAACCTGCTTCTCCATCTCCTGCTTGAGCAAGCCGCCATCCTCCTGCCCGTAGACGCATCCGCCCTTCTGCTGATGAATTCCGAAACCAACCTGCTCACTCTGGCGGCATCGAAGGGACTCCGTTCAAGCATTCACTCATCGATCTTTCTGAAACTTGGCGTTGGCTACGCGGGGCAAGTAGCCCTGGAAAGAAAACGGATTCATATCCCCAACCTCGCCGGGAGCGCGAAAAGCGATGCCATGCCGCCCTACCTGCAAGATGAAAATTTTACATCCTATATCGGCTTGCCTCTTATCACAAAAGGTCGAACGCTCGGCGTATTAGAAGTATTTCATTCCTCGATCCTACAACCGGAAGCAGAGTGGCTTGAATTTCTCGACATCCTCGCCGGGAGGGGAGCCATTGCCATCGACAACGCCATCCTGTTTGAGAATTTGCAAAAGTCCAGCGCCGAACTCGGCATGGCGTACGATGCGACCATCGAAGGATGGCTGCGCACCCTCGACCTTCGAGATCGGGAAACCGAAGGGCACACCCGCCGCGTGGCAGATATGACAGTGCAACTCGCGTATGCCATGGGTGTGGCAAAGGAAGAGTTGATCCATATTCACCGCGGCGCGATTCTCCATGATATCGGCAAGGTTGCCATTCCAGATGACATCCTTCGCAAGCCCGGTCCGCTCACAGAGGAGGAGTGGAACATCATGCGCAAACACCCTGCCATCGCTGTGGAAATATTAACCCCCATTCGCTATTTATCGCCCGCGCTCGACATTCCACACTGGCATCACGAACGCTGGGACGGCAACGGCTACCCGGACAAACTCGAAGGCGAGCAGATTCCCCTTTCGACGCGAGTGTTCACCGTTGCCGATGTCTACCATGCGCTCGTCTCCGATCGCCCATATCGAAACGCATGGTCGAAGCAGAAAGCCATCGAATACATCAAGGAACAAACCGGCAAGTCTTTCGACCCTGGCGTGGTTCCTGAATTTTTGAAACTGGTTCAAAAAAATGAACCTTCCCTTGTGGGTTGGCGCGCGTAAACCCGCTCACCTTGACCAGCCTCCATTTCTGAACTAAAATCCCCGTCTGCCAAAATGCCCTCGTAGCTCAGTGGATTAGAGCGCTTGCTTGCGGAGCAATAGGTCGCGTGTTCGAGTCGCGCCGAGGGCGCCATGATGATGAGGAGCGGATCACCGCTCCTTATTTTTATGTCATTGCGAGGAGCCGCTGGTCGAGTAGAGCGAATGGTCTTCTCGCTCGTATCGAGACCAAGGCGACGAAGCAATCTCCTTATCTGTAAAGTTTCTATCTGGAAATTCTATGTCAACTACAAAACCACAAATTCTTTTAACCAATGACGATGGGATTCGCTCCCCCGGGCTGTGGGCGGCTGCCGCTTCTCTTTCGGACGTTGGGTTTGTCACCGTCACCGCGCCGCGCGACCAATGCACCGGCATGGGACGCAGTTTGCCCAACACGTCGGATGGGATCATTCGAGAGGAGCGTGTGCAGGTCAACGGTCAGGAGTGGAGCGTGTTTGCCGTGGGCGGGAGTCCCGCGCAGGCGGTCCTGCATGGAATCTATGATGTGCTGAAGCGCAAGCCGGACCTTGTCGTTTCAGGGATCAATTACGGCGAGAACGTCGCTTCGGGCGTGACGATCTCCGGCACGGTCGGCGCGGCGCTCGAAGCCGCCTCTCTGGGAATCCCTTCGCTGGCGATCTCGCTGGAAACTGATTCAAAATATCATTTGTCATATTCCAACGATGTGGAATTCCCAATCGCGGCGATGTTTGCCGCGAAATTTGCCCGCATGTTGCTCGAGAAAAAATTTCCCTTCGATGTGGACTTGCTCAAGGTTGAAATCCCCTCCGATGCCGCGCCAGATACCCCGTGGCAATTGACTCGCGTATCCCGCCAGCGCTATTACGAGCCGATGCCTGCTGAGCGCACATCATGGGACAAGCCCGGCACAGTCGGCTACCGCGCAAATGGAGATTTCGATCACGAGCCTGAGGATACGGATGCCTATGTTCTGCGAAAGAAGCGAATGGTGTCTGTCTCCCCGATGAGTTTCGATCTGACCTCCCGCGTAGATTTTGCCGAACTCGATATGTTGATGAGGAAATAGTTTTAAACACAAAGGCGCGAGGTGCACAAAGGGTTTTCTTTATGAATCCTTCGCGTTCTTCGCGTCATTTCGGCAGGCTCAATGCAAGCCTTGGCGGTGAAAAGGTTTTTAGTTGAAGTGCGGACTAAACCGCGCGATCAGTTTCTCTTTCGGCAAAAAGCCCGTGATCCGTTCCTTGATCTCGCCGTTCTTCATGAATAACAAAGTGGGGATGCCCATCACGCCGAACTTCATCACAAGGTTCGGGTTCTCATCAGCGTCAATTTTTACAACTTTCACTTTGCCTTCCCACTCGCCAGCCAATTGCTTGACCACAGGATCAAGCATTTTGCACGGTTGGCACCACACTGCGCTAAAATCTACCAGCACAGGTTCGCTGGCATTCATCACTTCGGTTTGAAAGTTCGCTTCATCTACATGTAATAAGTCAGCCATGTTAGCCTCCATTTGCTGGACGTATTGTATTTTGGTTGTCTTACGTTGGAGAAATTAACCGCTAAGCCCGCGAAGTCCGCCAAGAAAACCTATTAAATCTTCGCGTCCTTTGCGTGCTTAGCGGTAGAAAAATTTGTTGACGCTCACTTTCCCCCGTGTTAGAATGCCCTTCGCTTTCCGATACACGGGCGCGTAGCTCAATGGCAGAGCAGCGGCCTTTTAAGCCGTTTGTTGAGGGTTCGATCCCCTCCGCGCTCATCAAATCCTCCAACGGTTGGAGGATTTTTTGTTGCATGATATTTTAAACTTCATCCTCGAACACCCGTGCTATAATGCCTCAACCCTAATCTCTAATCCTCCAATTCTCTAATTTCTGCTCTCATGTCCTTCTCCCACCTCCACGTTCACACCGAATATTCCCTGCTCGATGGCTTCTCGAACATCAAGAAGCTGATCAAGCGTGTGAAGGAGTTGGAGATGACCTCAGTTGCCATAACCGATCACGGCACGATGTTCGGGGTGATGGATTTTTACAAAGCCGCGACACAAGAGGGAATCAAGCCGATCATCGGGGTGGAAGCGTACATGGCGGCGCGGACGATGCAAGACCGCGATTCCAAACTGGACAGAACATCATCACATTTGCTTTTGCTTGCTGAAAATGAAACAGGCTATAAAAACCTGCTCAAGATTTCCTCTGCCGCGCAATTGGACGGCTTCTATTATTATCCGCGCATTGACCATGAGTTATTAGCAAAACATTCCGAGGGAATCATCGCCACGTCGGGGTGCATGTCGGCGGAGATTCCGCGCTTGCTGTTGGAGGGGAATGCCGAAGAAGCGGTGAAGCGCATGAATTGGTATTACGATGTCTTCGGGCGCGATAACTTCTTCATCGAACTGCAACAACACGACATCAAAGAGATCGCCGACTTAAATAAAAAATTGCTTGAAATGGGGATGAAGTATTCGGCGAAGTACATCGCGACGAACGATGTGCATTACATCAATCAGGATGACGCGCGCTTGCAGGATATTATGCTGGCGATTCAAACGCAGTCGCTTCTTTCGGACACCGAGCGGATGCGCATGTCTGACGACTCGTACTACCTCCGTACGCCCGCGGAGATGAGTCGACTCTTCGCCGAAGTGCCCGAGTCGTTGAGCAACACGCTCCTCATCGCCGAACGCTGTAACGTGGACTTGTCGTTCAAGGGTTATCACTTGCCAGATTTCCCTGTCCCTGCTGGATTCACGGTTCAAAGTTACCTGCGTCATCTCTGCAATGAAGGGGCGCAGAAAAGATATGGGGATCGGGCGACCAGTTCTCAAGTCCAAGAAAGAATCGATTATGAATTAAGTGTCGTCTCCAAAATGGGATTCGATGCCTACTTCCTGATCGTCTGGGATTTGTGTCGTCATGCGCGTGAAAATAATATCTGGTACAACGCGCGCGGATCTGCCGCAGGTTCGATTGTCGCGTACGTGTTGGAGATCACGGTCGTTGACCCGTTGCAACATGATCTGCTGTTCGAGCGCTTCTTGAACCCTGGGCGCATCTCGATGCCCGACATTGATTTGGATTTCCGCGATGACCGCCGCGCCGAGATGCTCGAATATACATCGCGCAAATATGGGAGCGATAAGGTCGCGCAGATTATCACGTTTGGCACGATGGGAACGAAAGCCGCGTTGCGCGATGTGGCGCGCGTGATGGATATTCCGCTTCCCGAAGTGGATCGCGTGGCAAAACTTGTGCCGTTCGTTTCGGGTCGTAACACCACGATGGAAGACGCGCTGGCGATTCCTGATTTCAAAAAGATTTACAACGAGCAACCGCACCTGCGCGAATTGATTGATACCGCCGCGCGCATGGAAGGCACGGTTCGCAACGCGGGGACTCACGCGGCGGGCGTGGTGATTTCCGATAAACCGATCATGGAATATCTGCCGCTGCATCGTCCGACATCGGGTTCGGAAGAGACGCCGATCAAAACGGTGACGCAGTTCGAAATGGGCATTCTCGATTCGCTCGGCATGTTGAAAGTGGACTTCCTCGGACTCATCACCTTGAGCGTCATGGCAAAAGCGTGCGACCTGATCGAGAAACGTCACGGCGTAAAGTTGGATTTGAATAATATTCCGCTCGATGACCCGAAGTCGTTCGAGATCATGGGCGCGGGGCAAACCGCTGGTTTATTCCAAGTTGAAGGCGGCGGCATGACGCGCTGGATCGTCCAGATGAAGCCGAAGACACTGGATAACATCATCGCGATGGTCGCGTTGTATCGCCCGGGCCCGATGCAGTTCATTCCCGATTACATCGCGCGTATGCACGGCGAATCGGAAGTGGAATATCGCCATCCCTCGTTGCAACCTATTTTTCAAGACACGTTTGGAATCCCTGTGTATCAAGAACAACTGATGCGCGCCGCGGTCGAACTCGCGGGATACACACCCTCTGAATCGGATGAGTTGCGCAAGGCGATCTCAAAAAAGATCAAGCAAGATATTGATAAGCATCGTCACAAGTTTGTAAAAGGCGCTGTTGCCAATGGCATGGATACAACCATTGCCGAATCCATTTATAGCGATTGGGAGGAGTTCGCGCGTTACGGATTTAACAAGTGCCTTCCAGGCGATGTGGAAGTTGTGGATGCTTCAACGGGTAGGGTCGTAAGGATCGAAGATTTATATCGCGGAACAACACACGTCACCGAGACTGTTTCTTGCGATATTTCTTCTTTGAAACTGAAACCTCAACCAGTGACGCGTGTGATGGATAACGGCGTCAAGCCCGTATTCCGCCTCACCACCGCTTTGGGGAGGGTGATCGAAGCGACGGAAAATCATCCCTTTTACACGTATCATGGCTGGCGTCAATTGGGCGAGTTGCAGGAGGACGACTTTATCGCTGTGCCGCGCGTGATTCATGTGGAGGGAAAGAATGAATGGTACGATCATGAAGTCATTGCGCTTGGACATTTGCTGGCGGAGGGTAACTTATGCCATCCTCATTCTGTCTATTTCTATAGTCAAGATATTGATCAGGTAAACGACTTTGTTCAAGCCGCTAACTCGTTCAGGAACGTGAATTGCACAATTTCCACACATAAAAGTACCCACTCTGTTTATGCCGCGCGAACAGATAAACAGTTTCCTCCAGAAACCTTCACGTGGGTGGGCGAACTTGGACTGCTTGGAAAAAATGCCCGCACGAAGGAAATTCCCGCCTCTGTCTTTGAATTGAACAATCGTCAGATCGGTTTGATGATCAGCCGCATGTGGGAGGGAGATGGTCATGTGGACGAGATAGGTCGCAGTATGTTCTATGCTACCGCGTCGTACCGAATGGCACAGCAACTTCAACATTTGCTTTTGCGGTTTGGAATTATTAGCCGTTTGCGAACTGTGGAATTTCCTTATAAAGAGGGACGCGTTGGTTATCAGTTATTCATTACAGGATATGAGAACTTCCAGAAGTTTGCCGCGCATATCGGTTGTCATTTCATCAGCAAAAAACGACGGGCTGTTGTTGAGTATCTTGTATCCTATGTTCCGCCCGTAAAAATTGGTACGAAAGATATTGTCCCTTCAAGTGTCAAGGAACACATTCGCACCGCAAAAAACCAATCAGGATTGACCTGGACGCAACTTTCTGAAATAACAGGAGTCGCGCCGCGTGAGTTTTATCCAACGAATTCAGCAGGCAAGATCGGCTTTAGGCGAAACACGCTCCAGCGTTTGGGAAACTATTTCGACGACCCCACGATCAAGAAATATGCCGAAAGCGATCTGTATTGGGATCGTATAGCCTATATCGAATATGTCGGTGAAAAACAAACGTACGATCTTGAGATCGCCGACACACACAACTTCATAGCAAACGACATTCTTGTGCATAATAGCCACGCCGCAGATTACGGTGTGATCG
>CASGHD010000111.1 GCA_949319575.1 uncultured Anaerolineales bacterium
TGAGCATGTCGGCACATAAACAAAACACTACTATAATCTGGGTGTCCATGAGTTTCTCCTGTTGGTGGTTGGGATACCCCAACTGTACTGAATCTCATGGACTTTTGTCAATTTCCTTCCCAAGGTAGCAACTTGGGTTAATTAAAGATAGTCACATGGCGAACGCGGGATGCAAAAAACAAGTACAATATGCGCCGCAATAAAATTCACTTCATTGAAAAGACCCACAGCGTTCCACAATTTGAGGGTCGGATTTTGGGAGAAAAAAATTGTTGAACGATTTGAAACACTTTAAGGCGCAGGCGATCATTTTCGACAAAGACGGCACACTCATAGATTTTGACGCGATGTGGGGCGGCTGGGCGCTGGTTCTGGCGGAACAGTTACATCAGGTCAGCGGGATCCATGTGCGCGACGCGTTATGCGACGCTCTCGGCTACGATCAAGCGGCAAACAAAGTTCTGGCGCATGGCATGATGGCGGCTTCACCGATGGGCAAGTTGCGTCAATTGACTGTCGAAGTTATGCAGGCGCAGGGATTATCCGCTGAGCAGGCAGAGCGAGTCGTGGATGATGGCTGGCGCATCCCTGATCCTGTTGTTTTGGCAAAACAATTTACCGACACATGGACGTTGTTCAGTTACCTGTATAAGCAGAATATCAAGATCGGGATCGCCACATCCGACGACCGCGCGCCGACTCAGGCGATGATCGAAGCGTTCGACATCGAAGAATTCATCGCGACGATGGTCTGCGCAGACGATGGGATTCCCTCCAAGCCCGCGCCCGACATGGTGACGACGATCTGCCAACGCATAAATATCATTCCATCGAAAGTGATGGTGATCGGTGATACAACATCAGATTTGAAAATGGGACGCGCGGCAGGCGCGGGGTTGGTCGTAGGCGTCCTTTCGGGAGTCTCCGCCGCGAAGGATTTGATCCCGTTTGCCGATGTGATCATCAATTCAGTGGACGATCTGCACGCCTATGCAGAGTCACTGGCAGGGAATGAAAGACTCGATCCGCAAAACGGCTTGAACCCTGATTTCGCTTTTTAGATTTTTACAACACAAAGACCCTAAAGGTTTTAGAAACCTTTAGGGTCTTAATTTTATTTTCAAAGGAAACAATCAATGGACATTCTGATCGAAACCCCCACACCCTCCTCCGTGGAGGAACAAAGCTCGCAATTGGACGCCAGCCAATATACGCGCGAAGGCATTTTGAAATACGAGAAGATTTACGGTCGTGCGTTCGTCAGCACAGGCGGGCTGGACAGCACACGCGAGATCGTCAAGATGCTAAATTTGAAATTAGGGATGGAAGTGTTGGATGTCGGAAGCGGTCTCGGCGGTTCGGCGTTTCACATGGCGCAGGAATATGGCGCGCATGTTCACGGTTTGGATTTATCGCACAACATGCTGTCGCTTGCCAACGAGCGTCTACAAGAATTGAATCTCAATTCACGCGTGACCTTTGAATTTGGCGACATCCTCGAAAGCCGTTTCGACTCGAACTATGACGTGGCATACAGCCGCGACGCGTATCTGCACATCCCCGAAAAGGCAAAATTATTCCAAACGCTCAAACGCGCGCTCAAACCCGGCGGCTTATTATTCTTCACCGATTATTGCTGGGGCGATGGCGAACACAGCGACGAGTTTCTCGCATACGTTGCCCAACGCGGCTACGATTTGCATACCGTCAGCGATTACGGCAAACTCATCGAACAGGCTGGTTTTGTCGAAGTGCAGGCAATGGATAAGACTCCGCTCTTCGGCGATTATCTCGAACTCGAACTGGCAAAACTGCCAAACGACGGATCACTGCCTGAGATCAGAAAGTCATGGCAGGAGAAACTCGTCCGCAATCGCAGAGGCGAACAAGGTTGGGGCTGGTTTATGGCGCGGCGAGGGGAATAGAAAGTGAACAAGAAAAAAAGAGACGGGCTGTGCGCCCATCTCTTTTTCAATATCATAATTCGAACTATTGCGTCAGCGACATCCACACCACAGTGCCGTCATCCGCGCTGGTAACGGTAATGGTCAGGAACTTATCCTCTTTCGAGTAGACAAGCAAAGCGCCTTGCCCCTCCGAAGTTGTCACCATCGAAGACCAGCCAGCGGTCGTCAGGTTGCTGTCATAAAAATCCACTGCTTCTTTGGCGGTTCCTGTAAACTTGAAACTGTAATTGTTCGCGTCGAACTCTTGTCCAGCCGTCGCCTGCGGCATGATTGGGATGCCGTTCCATTCGGCAACGGGCGTTCCCTGCGGATCGAAATAATTTCCGATCTGCGCAATTTCGCTCGGCAACGCTTCCAACGTTCCAAGAGGCAAATTGGTCGCCAACGCTACCAGCGTTTCCATTGGCATGGCGCTCGCAAAAGAACTTACATCGGTTGCCATGGCTTGCGCGGTATTCGCCGTATTTTTCACATCGTTGATCGGGTTGGTGATCAACGAACAGGCAAGCAGAAAAACGATGACCATCGCAAACATTGAAACTTTAAATAGTCGAGACATTTGAACTCCTTTTGAGACAATCATAATCCCTTACGCATTTATATGGAGAGGGAACAATGTACTAAGAGCCTAACCGAATACCGGAACGCGGACTAAAGTCCGCGTTCCGGAGTTTTTTGGGCGGACTCGTCGGTCTGCCCTACGGTCTTATTTCAATTTTTCTTCGACAACCCGCGTTACTTTTTTCAGCTCTTCGCTCGCATTGCCAGCAAGACTCCCCTGCGCCATGCTGGGACGTCCGCCGCCCTTGCCGCCGATACCGGTGATGAGATCGCCCGCCTTGAGTCCGCGCTTGACGAGATCCTCGGTCACGACTGCGATTACAGTTGATCCAGTTATCAGTACAGCGACTCCACCCTGCGGATATTTCTCGCGGAACTTGTCGGCGAGCATACGCAGGCTGTCCGCGTTGGAATCAGGAATCTCTGCGGCGAGGATGTTCACATCATTAACAACCTTGAGACTAGAGACTAGAGATTGGAAAGAGGACAGCGCCGCTTGCGCGCGAAGACTCGCAACCTCTTTTTTCAACTCGGCGATCTCTTCCTGCCCACTTTCCACTTTCTGCGGAACTTCATCTACAGAAGTTTTCAGCAACGCCGCTGATTGTTTCAACGTCTTGAATCGTTTAGCGATCAACTCATACGCGCCGCGACCCGTCACCGCTTCGATCCGCCGCACATTCGCCGCGACAGAGCCTTCGCTCACAATAAGAAACGCGCCGATGTCCGATGTCCGTTCGAGGTGCGTGCCGCCGCAGAGTTCGTAGGAATACTTCGATCTCTCGGCAGTTGAACTGCCGAACGATCCTTTTTGTTGTCCAGCAGTTGAACTGCTGAACGAACCTTCGAGTATCGAAATCGTCCGCACAGTCTCACCATATTTCTCGCCAAACAGCGCCATCGCGCCTTCTTTTCTGGCTTCCTCAAGCGATTTAGTTTGTTTTTGCACAGGCATATCCGCCGCAATGGCATCATTGACCATGCGCTCGATGCGTTCAATCTGTTCAGAGGTCAACGCTTCGGGATGGTTGAAGTCAAAACGCAGACGGTCCGGCGCGACCAATGAACCTGCCTGCGTGGCTTGATCGCTCAAAACAGTGTGCAATGCTTTGTGCAGTAAGTGAGTCGCGGTGTGATTCCGCATGATGTCGTGGCGGCGGGTCGCATCCACTTCTGCGACGGCTTTGTCGCCTACTTTGGGTTGACCGGAGATCACCGTGCCGACATGGACAATGACTCCAGCCGACGCGCGGCGCATGGATGTGATTTCGATCTCCCACCCCCCTCCGTCTCCCCCCATTTTCTCCGAAAATGGGGGGAGAGATTTGATATAACCCGTATCATCCACCTGCCCACCCGACTCAATGTAGAAACCCGTCTTTGGAAGGATGACTGCAACCTGGTCGTCAAGTGACGCCGATTTGACGGATTGTCCATTCACGACCAGCGCCAACACTTCTAAACCGGTAGATTTATCTACTTGTGTACCTGTATACTTGTCTACGTTTGTGCCTGTATACGGATCATACTCAACACCATTCGCGCCAAGTTTGCCTTTCCCTTGTAAGTCTTTCAAAATCTCCGCAAAGAATTCCGCGTCTTCGCCGCCGAGTTTGCCCATAGCTTTGCCGCCGCCGGAGGCAAGCGCGTGTTTTTCTTTCGCTTCGTTGAATGCGATTTCGTCCACGTCGAGTCCTTGTTCGCGGGCGATGTCGCGGGAGATTTCGAAGGGCAAGCCGTATGTGGCGTAGAGGTCGAAGGCGCGATGTCCATCGAGAATTTGAGAATTGGAGGATTGGAGATTGGAGAGTAGAGATTCCAGATGAGCCGTGCCAGCCTCCACCGTCCGCGCGAAGCGGATTTCTTCACGAGTCAGATTATCCAAGATGGCGGGCTGTGCCTTTTTGAGTTCGGGATAAAAATCGCCGTAATAATTGATGACCGCTTGGGCGACTTTGGCGAGGAAGGGATCGTTCAATCCGATCTTGGAGCCGAAACGCGCGGCGCGACGGATGATCATGCGCGCCACATAATTGCGACCGGCGTTGCCCGGCACGACTCCATCCGCGATGAGGAACGCGGCAGAACGGACGTGATCGCAGACGACGCGATACGGCGTGAAGTTATCGAGCATTTCTTTTTCACTCTGACCGGTGAGGCTGCGTAAAACTTCGAGGGAGCCGGCGAAGAGATCGGTCTTGTAATTCGAATCAACGCCTTGCAAAACAGAGACGATGCGCTCAAAGCCCATGCCGGTATCCACATGTTTTTGCGGGAGCGGTTCGAGGCGGCCGTCGTCGAAGAGATTGTATTGAATGAAGACGTTGTTCCAGAGTTCGAGGTAGCGCGTACATTCGCCGTTCACGCCGCAGCGATGAGGCTTGCCGCGCAGATTATCGTGTTCTTCGCCGCGATCCAAATGGATTTCGGAGCAGGGACCGCACGGACCGGTCTCTGCCATCTGCCAGAAATTATCTTTGCGTCCGAAAAATAAAACGTGATCGGGGTCGAAGCCGGGTTGCGCTTTCCATGCGTCAGCCGCTTCGTCGTCGCGCGGAACGTTACCCTGATCGTCCTCAAAGCAGGTGGCATAAATTTTGTCCTTGGGCAAACCCCACACTTCGGTGAGCAGTTGCCACGACCATGTGATGGCTTCCTTTTTGTAGTAATCGCCAAACGACCAGTTGCCGAGCATTTCAAAGAAGGTGTGATGCGTATCGTCGCGCCCCACGTCTTCGAGGTCGTTGTGTTTGCCCGCCACGCGCATACACTTTTGCGAATCGACGGCGCGGGTGTAAGGTTTTTTGTCGGTGCCGATAAAGACATCCTTAAACTGAACCATGCCGGAATTGGTGAAGAGAAGCGTGGCATCCCCGCCCGGCACAAGCGACATCGAAGGCACGGCGGTATGTCCGTGTTCGACGAAAAAGTCTATGAAGTTCTGGCGGATTTCGTTGCCGGTGAGTTTTTTTGACATGCGTGAGGTTGCTCCGAAAGAAAGATGGACGGAATTATACCAACTGACCGCGACTGACATTCAACTTGACGCTCACAGGGAGCAGTGAAAATGTCGGGCTAATCCTTTCTTTGTCGCAGAGTTCACAGAGGTCGCCGAGGAAAACTCAAAATCTCTGCGGACTCTGTGGCTGCGATCGTAGTATTTCCTCGCCCCATTCAGAAAAGTCTGGTATGGCTTTCTCATTATCTCTTGACAAATCTTTTGTTGTACACAGATCGCGCGGACAACACGGGGCTCTCCGTGAAAAACGGAAAAAAATCCGTCAGTTCCGAGAAGTCCGTGTACTAAAGAGTCGGCAATCTAGGCTTTGAGAAAGCCATGAAACGTCTGGAACGCCCGGTTGTAAAATCCCGTCAAAATGGCTATACTAAACCAACGAACAGGGTATCTCCCGTTTTACTGGCAGAAAGGGAAAGGGTACTGAGGATGACCACATTCAAGAGATTTATCACATTGGGGGTCGCTACTTCATTATTTCTTTATGGTTGTATCGCGCGTCCAACGGCAACACCTGAGGATGATGTAACGCCATCTAACTTCTCAGGCGATATTCCGTCGGTCAGCCTGGCGGTTGTGGCGGTTAACGGCACAACCGTGTTCAACACGGTCGGGCAAACGATTAACTATTCGTATTCGGTGAAAAACACCGGCAACCCAACGCTCACCGGTCCCGTCACGGTTGCGGATAACCGAACGACTCCGCCCGTTTGCAATGCAGTCAACACCGTGGGGAACCTAGATAACAACCTCGATAAAGACGAGACCGTCACCTGCGCATCGGCGTATACGATCACGCAGAACGATCTCAATGCCGGTTCGGTGGCAAGCACTGCCACAGCGCAGATCGGCGGAATTACCTCGAATACTGCCACGACCACCGTGCCGATGGCGGCGGTGAACAAGGCGCTTACTGTGACGGTCACACCGAGTACGACCACGTACAACGCGGTGGGGCAAATCATCACCTACTCGTACGGCGTCAAAAATACCGGCGCTGCCCCGATCGGTCCTGACCAATTCAAAGTGACGGACAGCAAACAAACCGCGGTGATCAACTGCGACGTTGCCAACCGCACTCTGGGTCCCGGCGAATCCATCCCTTGCTCGGCGCAATACACCGTCACACAGGCAGACTTGGACGCGGCAAACATCACCAACACCGTCACCGCCACAGGCGGAGGCGTTACCTCCCCGGCAGTTAACGGCGTGGTCACAAAAGGCGTCATCACCGGCGGCAATTACGCCAAGGGCTCGAACATTTCACACACGGTCGTCAGCGGCGAATGGCTGTACCAGATCGCCCGTTGCTATGGCGCGGATATCAACGCGACGCTTGCCGCCAACCCGCAGATTCCAAACCTGCATTACATCCTGCCCGCAATGACCGTGAACGTCCCCAACATCGGCTCAAAAGGGACCATCTTCGGACCTCCCTGCGCGGGATACTACGTGGCGCAAATTGGCGACACGTGGGAAAACATCGCCACGAGATTCAACGCGGATGTGATCGTCTTAAAAGCGGCAAATCGAACCATCGTTTCTCCCTCCCTGGGGAACTGCCTCAAGATCCCGCTGAATTCCGCCGGGGGAGCCACGCCGGCTCAAACCGCCGTGACAGCCTGCCCCTCCACCTCACCGGTCACGCCCCAGCCCGGAACAAGTGATATTCGAATCACATTCCCCATTGGAAGCACCGGCACAAACGTCGTGGGTTCAGTCACCGGCACAGCGACAGTCCGTTACTTGGCGGCGGTCTCACAAGGGCAAACCCTCACCATAAAACTTACGGGACCCGCAAACACCCTCACGCTTGGAATCACCGCCGCGGGCGGAAGCGCGCTCAAGGCACAGGATACCAACCTCACCTTCACAGGGACCGTTCCCACTTCGGGCGATGTCGTCATCACAGTGATCGGCATAGAAGCCTCCACCAAACAGTTCTCGCTTGAGGTATCGGCAGTGAGCCCGTCAACAACCACCTTCGAGCGCGTGGCAGATATCAACCCCGGACCCCCAAATTCCGACCCGGCGTACTTCGCGAATTTCAACGGGCAGTTATTCTTGCGCGCCACAGGGAATAATAACGCCGGCGCAGAGTTATGGAGATACGACCCCACCACAAAGCTCCCCAGCATTGCAGACGATATCAACCCGGGTCCCACCGGCTCCGACCCGGCACACCTCGCCTCGTATAACGGCGCGTTATATTTCAGGGCGAACGGCGGAGACGGCAACGGCGCGGAACTCTGGCGCTGGAACGGCTCCGACTCCGGCAGGGTCGCGGAGATCAACGCCGGCGCGGCGGATGCAAACCCAGCCTACCTGACCGTGTTCAATAACTTCCTATATTTCAGCGCAACGGGTTCCGAGGGCAAGGGAAATGAACTATGGCGAACGGATGGCACCTCCACCCAGTTGATCGCAGACATCAACGGATCGGGCGATTCGAATCCCTCGTATCTGGCAGTATTCAACAACGCCTTATATTTCAGCGCCGTCAGCACAGACGGCAAGGGCGTAGAGTTGTATAAGTTCGACGGCACAACCGCCCCCGTCCGCGTGAGCGATATCAATCCAGAAGCAGGCAACGCCAACCCCGCCCACCTCGCGGTATTCAACAACGCCTTGTATTTCAGCGCCATCAGCAACGACGCCAAAGGCGTCGAATTGTGGAAATACGACGGGACAAACGCCCCCATCCGCGTGACCGATATCAACCCCGAAGCCGGCGACGCCAACCCAACCTTCCTCACCGTGTTCAATGGCTCGTTATATTTCAGCGCCATCAGCAACGACGGGAAAGGGATCGAGTTGTGGAAGTTCGACGGCGCTTCCCCGAAACTCGTCGGTGATGTGAACCCGGCAGGCAACGACGGCCCCGCCTATCTGATCGTGTTCAACAACGAACTGCTCTTCCAGGCGAACGGCAACGACAACACCGGCGTGGAACTCTGGAAACTCAAAGGACAATAATCACGCGCGATCTACACAAAAGCCCTCGCCATGTCGAGGGCTTTTTGATTCAACCAAACCATCAAGGAGTAATAACCTGCCGAAAAACAGCGTCGTAATTCCATGAAAAAATTACGCGCCGCCAACTTCACACTCCTGGCGGGAATCCTCCTCTTGCACTCTTGCGGGATAACAAGCAACGCATCCTCTCCGACGAGCGAGGCTGTATCGGCTACTCGGACCCCTCCGCCGCCCACACAGACAACCGCGCCGACCTCCACATTCACCGCCTCCCCAACTGCCACGCCCATTCCGCACCCACTATCGATCGACGCCATGCGCGCGCGCGAATACCCCGGCAGTGATGCGGTCATCGAAACGACGCTCGACCCCGGCGTGAACTACAACCGCTATATCGTTTCGTATCTCTCCGAGGGACTCAAAATCTACGCGCTGATGACCGTGCCCAACGGAGAAAAACCCGCCAGCGGCTGGCCCGTCGTCATCTTCAATCACGGATACATTCCGCCTGATGTATATGTGACTACCGAACGTTACGTTGCCTACGTCGATCTCATCGCCCGAAGCGGATATATCGTCTTCCGCTCCGATTATCGCGGGCATGGCAACTCCGAAGGCGAAGCGCTAGGCGGATACAGCCGACCCGATTACACCATAGACATCTTGAACGCAGTCGCTTCGATGAAACGCTATCCCGATGCCGACCCAAACCGCATCGGCATGTGGGGGCACTCCATGGGCGGATACATCACCCTGCGCTCAATGGTCATCACGGATGATGTAAAAGTTGGCGTGATCTGGGCAGGCGTGGTCGCTTCCTACCCGGATCTTTTATACAATTGGCGGCGCGGCACAGGCGCGTCTCCTGACTCGTCGCCACGCCCCGGCTCGTGGCGTTCTACGTTTGTGGATCAATTCGGCTCGCCGGAGGAAAACCCCGAGTTCTGGAACTCCATCTCGTCAAATTCGTACCTCGCGGATATCTCCGGTCCGATCCAATTGCATCACGGCACGAACGACACAGACGTGCCCCTGCTATTTTCTGAAAACCTGTTCTTTCAAATGCTCGACGCCGGTCAGTTCGTGGAACTCTACAAATACGAGGGCGACAACCACAATATCTCGAACTACTTCAGCGCGGCAATGCGGAGGACGATCGAGTTCCTTGATCGATATTTAAAATAACGCCGCAAGCGCAAAGTGAACTTTGCGGCACAACCAGCGGGGAGTTGTTTATTCGGGAGATTTTGAGAAAGTTACATAAGGAGAATCGTTATCTTGATATGCCGATGGGCATGTGCTATAAAAGGACAATCTTTTACGGAGGTACCCTCATGCGCCTGCCCAAACGCCTGCATTTTTTCAAGGCGATGATCGTTCTTGCTCTTGTTTCCATTGCCTGCGGAAACTTCACCACTGCCCCCACATCCGAGCCTGAATATCGCTACGACGATCTGCCCGCCCCCGGAAATGAAAGCGCGGCATTCTCTGAATATCGCGCCATCTCACAGTGGAACAAACTTGAGATCGCCTATTTCTTCGTAAACGGGACAGGCGCGCTATCGGGCAACGAGGAACAAGAGGTGGTGCGGCAGGCATTTGCAGTGTGGGCGCAATCAACACCGCTTACGTTTTCCGAAGTTGCCAGCAATTCCCAGGCAGACATCATCATCGGCTGGGCAGAAGCCGAGCACGGGGACAGCGATCCGTTTGACGGGTCTGGCGATGTGTTGGCGCACGCGTCCTTCCCCAACCCCTACGAAGACCGGCAGGTTTTCCTCCATTTCGACGATGCGGAACGCTGGGTGAACAGCGACACGCGCAACGTCGATTTGCTCACCGTCGCCGCGCATGAGATCGGGCATACATTGGGGCTGGGTCACAGCAACGACTCGAATGCGTTGATGTTCCCGAGTTATTCAGGACCACATCGCTTCCTCGGGAATGACGATATCGCCGGCGCCCAAAGTCTGTACGGTGTGGCAAGCGCCCCACCGCCTGCGCCAGATGTCCCTGCGGAGGATGCGCCGCCTCCCAGCGCGGAGGATGATTCAGACCAGGATGGAATCTCCGACCGCGACGAAGTCCTCGTCACCGGCACCGATCCCAATAATAAAGATAGCGACAACGATGGCTTGAGCGACGGCGTGGAAGTGGTCAACCGCATGAACCCGCTGGATGCGGATATGGATCGCGACGGCGTGACCGACGGGCAGGAGGTTGCCAACGGCGCGAATCCGCTCTTCCCCGAACAGGCGGATGTGTCGCCTGAACTTGAAGAGGAAGTCAGCGACTTTCTGACCGAAGCCATTGATTTGCAAATCCTGGCGTATCGAAACGGCGACGCGTCGATCGCGTCGTCGATCATGGCGGGCGATATTCTCGAAAATCTATTCGCTGAGATCGATGCGCTCAACCAACAGGGGCTGGCGTCGATCTCGGAGGTCGATTATTACAACAGTTACATCAACGACATCCGCGTGATCAGCGACGCTCATTTGGAAGTAGACACCTGCGAAGTGTGGGCGACCACCGTCTACCTCCGCGCGGATGGGCAGATCGTGTCGAGCGCCGCTCCCGCGTTGCTGCCGCAGACGATCACGATTCAAAAACTGAACGCGGGCTGGTTCATCACCTCGGTGAATTTTTTTGACGCGCCGGCGTTTTGCAATTAATATTGGAAATATTCCGTAGCGCCGCAAAATCGATTTTGCGCAGGGTGTGGCGGCGACCCATCCGCTCGCAAGGTGAACCTTGCCGTACTGTACAGAACAGGAAAGGCTCAACTCCGATGAACGTCAACTTCAACAAACGCTCGACACAGGTCGCCACCATCGCGTTGATCCTTTTGCTGTTCGTGTGCGGCGCGGCGATCTTGCTTGGCATTCTGTTCAGGCACAGAAACGCCAGCGCTCCCACCGCAACCAACACGCTCACTTTCACATCAACATCCGCGCCGGCGTTCACAGATACCCTGACAGCCCGGCCCACTTTTTTCCCAACCTCCACGCCCTTCCCGACCTTTACCATTGTTGTCCTGCCTCCCGGCACGATCAAAAAACCGACTCGCACATTTACCGCCGTGCCGGTATCCTCCCGCACAAAATCTCCGAGCGGACCATCGTCGACGCCCACGTTGACCAAAACCCCCACGCTCACATCGAACGCGTCAACCTCAAATACGCCGGGCGCGTCAACTTCGACTCTGACGATTACACCGGGCGGTCCGACTGCGACCGACACGATTACACCGGGCGGTCCAACTTTAACGCCGTCCATTACCAATACGCCCACGCTGACCTCGAACGCGCCTACCGCCACATCGACCGCATCGCACACGCCCACAGTAACCTCTGCCGCATCGACTGAAACATTTACGCCAACGCCGACCAACACAACAAGCGCGCCTGTTGGATCTGCCGTTTTCGCAGTGGGACCCGGTGGCGCGGATGTGATTCCTCACCAGGTCGTGCGCACTGCCAATAATTTCCTTTACCTGTTTTCCAGTCAGGATTCATCCTCGCTCCTGCGCGTCTATCGCACCAACAGCGCCGGCTTCCCCAACTCAGCCAGCGACTTTGCCGCCCCCATCACCTTCAACGAATCCAGCAGTATTCTCTCTGTAGACGCGGTGTACAACGGCGGGACGATCATCCACGTGTTGATCAATTTGCGCAACGGCGAGTTCAAAGATTATCCATTCGACACATCCACCAATTCGTTCAAATCTGCCATCACCCTCGCCTCCGATAGCGGATCGGTGAGCGGGTCTCCGTATGTTGGGACGAGCGGCATCAGTGGGATGATGGAGCCGGGCGGAACGTTACACGTCGGCTATTGGACAAACAATAACCACATCCTTCACCGCGCTTACACCTACAACAGCGGATCGAACACACTCACCCCCACAGGCGGCTTCACCCAAGTGGATACGGCAGGGAGCGCAAATCACCCTTCGCTGGCCATCTCACCGGCGAACAACTCCCTCACCGTGGCGTGGATTTCGCAAGCGGTCAACCCGCCTGTCATCCTTACCCGCGCGCGCCAATCGAACGGAACATGGGGCTCCATTGAAACAGCCAGCACATCCCCGGTGTGGACGAGTCCATCAAACGGACTCAACATCGACCAGGGACCAAGTCTCATCATCGACTCCTCAGGCGCCAAGCACATGGCATACATCCAGGAATTCGACGCGTCGGTCGGCGATTATGGGCGCATCCACTATGTGAGCAACAACGGCTCAGGCTGGGTGGACCAACCGCTCGCGGCGTTCACGCATGATCCAGCTGTCGCCATCAACAGCAGTGGGCAGGTTTACATCATCGGGCACGGGCATCCGTTAAATGCAACCTGCACCTCCATGGACGATATTTGCACCATCCGAAAAAGCGGCGCGAGTTGGAACAACCCTGTTCTGTTCGCTTCGCCCCCGGGCAGTTTCTCATTTGACGCCAGCCCTTCTGTTAAATGGTCGGTGGTTGGCTTCAACCGCGCGGATATCATCGAGTTTGTTTTCTTCATGACTCCCTATGAAAGCCCCACGCTGTATTACGGGCGTTTTCCATAATGCGGAAATTGATCAGCATAGTTGGCGCGAGCGGCGTCGGGAAAACAACATTCGTCAACACGCTTGCAAAAACAGGAAGGTTTGCAACGGCATTCGAGCAACACGCGGAACGTCCGTTCCAATCGCTGTTCAAGCAGGATAAACAATACGCGCTCGCCAACCAAATGGATTATTTGCTGTTGCGCGCGGAACAGGAAAAGCAACTGCGGGCTTCGGACAAAATTGGATTAATGGACGGCGGACTCGACTTAGACTTCCACGGATTCACCCGCCTCTTTCGCCACCGCGGCTTGCTCACCCACCCCGAATTTGATCTGTGCCTGCGGCTTTACACGCTCCTCCGCGAACTGCTTCCCCCACCCGATCTCATCGTCGTGTTGAGCGCGTCGCAGATAACGATCGAAGGGAGACTCGCTTCCCGCAGGCGAATCAACATCGCGTCCGCGCAAGATGCGGAATTGATGGATGGATTCATCCGCGAGTGGCTGGAGTCAATTTCACCGGAGAAAATCCTGCGCATTGACGCATCCAATGAAGATGAAAATTATAGCGGCGCGGCGAGTCGGTTGTTCGAGAGGATCGAATCGGGTTAAGAGTTCGTAAAAATATACGACTCTGTTGGGATGCAGTTCGATTTGCTTGGCAAATCGCGCATCCCGTTCGCAGTGCAACTGCGAACGAACAAAGTGGGGCAAATCGGGCTAGTAAAACTTCAACCGATGCGGCATGGAAATGGGCGCGTCGTCGTTGAGCGGTTCGGCAAGGATGAACAACCTGCCCCACGATAAATTTCCGTCGGCGTTTATGCAGGTTTGCAGTGTTAGACCGCCCGGACGATTGAACACTTGGAAGAAGAGGCGTGTTGACGATATCCGCTCGCCGCTTTCGAGGTCTACAAAATCGCTGGTGAGGCTGTTCGAGTCCAACGCTTGAAAGCGCATGAACTCCCGCACGATGTAGGTCTCGATTTTGCCGTCGCCGTAGATCAGATAAATTAATTGCCCCTCTTCCAATAAGGAGAAACTTTCACCAGCGAGATAGTTGTGCGCCAGCAGTCCGGTGGTGTCGTAGTGTGACGCCGCGTCAAATCGCGTTAGGATATCGGGTTGAGTAGAAACAAAAGCAGGGTTGCCATCGGGCTGGGAAACAACCGAAAAGGCGAAAACATCGGACGCATAGATGCCGCGTAGTTCATTCGCTTCGCCGTTTGTGATCGCCTCGATAAATTCATCCAGCGGCGGGACTTCGCTCCCCTCCCACGCGCGCGCAGGCGACGGGAAAGCAAGGAGGGTAATCGCAAATAACAGAAGCAGGCTTTGCAAGACTCGGCGCGGATGGCTCATGCTCAGAATTGTAGAAGGCTCGTTCCAATCTACAAATGCTCGATGAACGATTCTTGATTACAGTTCTGAAAATTTATCCGTTGGTACTGTGCGGAAGATGAATGTTTCAGGCTCGAATGCTTTCAAGTGGTACTTTTGGTTGAAGCCGAAACAACGCGACTCCCATTTTGAATATGGTTGCAGCAAAGTTCGCGGACCGGATTGCGGCTACATCATGAAAATTTAACGCGAATTACGCCAATCGGCGGATGACGCGAATAAAACCCAAAAAAATTCGCGCAATTCGCTCATTTGCGGCATTCGCGTTAAGATCTTTACGACTTTACACAAGTCATGATATTCGGAAAATCCCGGCTTGCAGGCAGGGAGGTTTTCCTGTATCCTTGAACTGGCACATCCCTCATGAGCGACACAACCGTCATCGTCATCAGCATCCTTATATTCCTGCTCATCCTATTTGGCGGGGCGGCGTGGCTGGTATTCGTATATTTCCCAAAGAAGACCCTGTCAGTTGCCAACGAATTGGCTGAGACGGTAAAGAACACTCTGGGATTGACGCCGCAAGTGACCATCAACCAGAAGATCATCTACAAACGGACGAATGAGATCCTGCAATTGGCGATGATCGAGCAGGATTACGATGTCGAATACGAGACCAGCGACAAACTTTTAGGAAGCGAAAAGCGAATCAATCTGCGCGGCATGTACCGGGCGAAGATCGGTTTCGACCTGCAAAAAGGATTCAACATCGAAGTCCATCGCGGCGGGTTTCTCAAACCCGGTCAAGTCATCTTGCAACTGCCCCGCGCCGAAATTCTCTCCGTTGAACCGCTGGACGTGCAAAAGGAATCCTCGTCTGGGCTGATCAATTGGGTGACGAACAAAGATATTGATAACGCCATGAAAGAACTCAGCGCGTTGGCACAGGATAAAGCCTCCAAACTGGAAATGCTCGACGACGCTGAAAAACGAATCGAAAACCGATTGAACGAAGCGCTGTTACCGAGATTGGTCAATTACCAACTCACGCATCAAGTGAAGTTTCTGGAATTGGGAACGGGCGAGCGAAATTAG
>CASGHD010000112.1 GCA_949319575.1 uncultured Anaerolineales bacterium
GCGTGGTTTGCTTACATCGTCAAGAATTTACCGTTGCCATCAACAGGCGTCACGCAAGTTGTCCTTGAAAATACAATAACCCCGTCGTCCAATTCTCCAATTCTCGAATTCTCAACGCAGACGTTAATTCCTCCAACAGAATTTTTTCCCGCCGCGCCGATACCAACTTTTTCAAATTCTCCGCTTCCCTCTGGCAAAATCGTTTTCGCCTGTTACGTCAAACAAATTGATCAGATCTGCATAATGAATGCGGACGGTTCAAGGCGCGAACAACTCACCGACTTCGACGCGACCGCGTTCTACCCCTCCCTCTCGCCCGACGGACAGACGATTTATTTTTCCGCCAAACGCAATAGCGGATTTGAAATCTACTCGATCAACATCAACGGGGATGAACTGCAACGCCTCACCCGCGACATCGGCAGTCTCTACGCCCCCGAGCTTTCTCCCAGCGGAGAGTTGATCGTCTTCGCCAAATCTGGCGACGGACTCTGGGTGATGAAACCCGACGGCGATAGCCCTCGTCCGCTCACCGACCGCGACGACATTGACCCAACCTGGTCGCCCGACGGCTCGATGATTGCGTTTGCTTCCTCACGAAATGGAGCGCGTCAATTGTTTGTGATGAATGCCGATGGCTCGAACATTCAACAAGTCACCGACTTGAACAACATGGGCGGACGCAGTACCTGGTCACCCGATGGGACGCGGCTCGCGTTCTATCGCGGTTCCGCTGGCGACCACAACATCTACATCATCAACATAGACGGCACAGGCTTGGTGCAACTCACCAACGGCGGCGACAATCTCGGTCCCAGTTGGTCGCCCGATGGCAACTGGATCGCCTTCACCTCCTTCCGCGATGGAAACAACGAAATCTACATCATCCACCCCGATGGGACAGGCTTGACGCGGTTAACGAACAACACAATCTCAGACTGGCAACCGAGGTGGGGGAGGTGATTATTAAACCTTGCGAAGGTTCTAAACCTTCGCAAGGTTGCCCCGCAATTGAACTACGGATACATCAAATTCAAACCATGTCATTTTGAGGAGCGAAGCATCTCTACCTTGGCATGTCCAAGACCCTTCGGTCGCGGAAGAATGCTCCCTCAGGATGACATAAACTGGACTTTGCTACAGCCATGGATGAGGAGTTCTTTGCCCTTGTTGCTTATCCTAAAATAGGATATTATTACCCGCATGACAATAAAACAATTAGATTTTCTTGATCAGAAAAAAAACGGCACGTCAAAAAGAATTCAGGGCGGAATCTCTACAACAGATGTTGTGATGTCTGCTTCCGTAAACGGAAACTCCGAGATTTTTCCTCAAATACTCGCATTGCATGTTCCTGAAGGTTCAAGAATTGCCGACGTTACTTATGGCAATGGAGTATTCTGGCGAAATGTAGATTTGTCAAAATATGAACTTACCAAGAGCGATATTGCCACTGGCATTGATTGTAGAAAATTGCCATATGAAAATGAAAGTTATGACGCGATAGTTTTGGACCCGCCATACATGGAAGGCTTATTACGAAACAACAAGGAACATAAAGCGGGAAACGGATCGTTTTCTGCTTTTAGAAATTATTATTCAAATGGCGATGAAGAAAACGGGGGAGCAAAGTGGCATGCCGCCGTAACGGACCTTTATTTCAAGGCGGGCGTCGAAGCCTATCGAGTGTTAAGAGCAAATGGCGTATTGATTGTTAAATGTCAAGATGAAGTGTCCGCGAACCGTCAATGGCTGACGCATGTTGAAATAATAAACCAGTTTGAGAAAATGGGCTTCTATACGAAAGACCTTTTTGTTGTGGTTAGAACTAACAAAGCGGGAATTTCGCGCTTAATTAAGCAAAAACATGCTCGAAAGAATCACAGTTATTTTCTTGTATTTGTAAAAATAGCCCAAGGCAAAAAAAGAAAATCTTTACCTCGGACGAGATGATTTTTGTTGAATTAATTTATCGAGTAAAGCAAATGGATTATCAGTAAATGGCGGTTGTAATTCCCACTCAATGGTAACAAGCGACGGCAGTAAATGCTTTCTCTGATACGCTGTGTATTTTGAAAAAGTGTTTTTTGGTAGCTCCGAATTAAGCGCAAAAGCAAAACGCCATTGCTCTCCAAATGCAAAGCAGTTAACAGCCAGCAAATCGAACTCATTCCTGAGCAGGCAAGTCGTATTCAGTTTGGTTTTGTTAGGGAACGTAACCATCCTCCTGTCGCTCGCGTCAACCTGCGCTTTACCCACCCATCTATCTCTGCCTAGATTTTTCACGCTATTTGTCTGCAAACTCTTAACTTCGATTAGAAAAGCGTGACCTTTATAAACTATCCTTCTATCCCCTTTCTTTTTCCTGTCATGGTCATCGTCTTTTCCTTTTTCAGTAATATCAGGATGATCCAAGTAACTATCATGAAATTTCTTCTCTGCTACGTAGCCCAATAGGATTCCGCGTAAACTGGGATTTTGATCTATAAGTTCGGTCAGTTCTCTTTCGGTTATTCCCCATCGTTTTAAAATCGACTGCGTTTTAACCATCGTTTATCTCCAACTGTTGAACAATTGTTGTGGGATTCACCTTTAGCGCTTTACAGACTTCAAGAAATTCGATAACGTCTAGCCGTCTCTCGCCGCTTTCGTACTTAGAGACAAAAGATTGTGGTTTGTCCAAAAGAACCGCAACCTCTACTTGAGTTAATCCCTTTTTACGTCTTGCATCAAGTAAGGCGTCTCGCAGTTGATTGTGCGCATCACGTCTTTTCATAGGTAAATTTTATATCCCAATTCAGAATATCCAAAATTGGGATATTGATGAAATGGTCTTGATAAACGCACGCCCGCTTCACTCGCTGATACAACTTATCTTTACGGTCTCCCCATATCCACCGTCCAATACCCCCCATAACTGCTCGTTCTCACAAACACATACCCCACGCCGATCTCGGTGACGCGCGAATTGATGACATTGTCCCATTGAAGCGGATCGAGTTTCCATTGATTCATCGCGTCGCCTGGCAAGCCGAACGCGAGAAGCTCAAGATAATACGTGGATGTGTACCCCGCGTTGAGCAGGCGTTTGCCAGTCCACAATCCGTCTGAGCCGTTGTGCTTGAAGAAGTCGTTGCACGCCATGTCGAGGCTGTGACCCTGCGCGGCGGCAGTGAGTTTGGGATTCACCGTTAATATGGAGCGTCCTACATCCGCGCGGGCTTGGTTGATGCGGTCTATCAGTTGTTGGACGTACTCGGCGTTCGTCGTGTAATAACAATTCGTCGTGCCGAATTGCACGGACGCTTCGCCGACGACGATCTTCACCCAAAATGTTTTTTCGATTCCAATTGGCACAAGTTCGCCGCGCTCGTTCAGCAACTTGAAACTGCCGAGATATTGTCCGTCAACGGACGGCGCGACGAGGTCAACGGAAACATCCACAGTGGAATCAGCCGCCGTCTCAGGGACGGGAACCGCATCGAGCGCGTCCATCCGTTCGCCCGAAGCAAACGCGACGGTATAACCTTTCCAATCGCATGTTCCAGCGTTTTGCAATTTCCACGTTTTGGTGAATGATTCACCTTGCTTGAAATTTGTGTTGTCGGGGATCGTCACATCTTCGACAAACGCCGCGCTGTCGCGGCAATTTGTCGTCGGCGTGGGAGCCGAGGGGTCGAGTGTCGCCGTCGCGGTGGGCGGGATCGGCGTCGGGACGGTTAATCCTTGCTTGGTCGGAGGCAGGGTTGACGTCACGAAATGAATCGGCGCGTCCGTTGGCGCACTTTCCGATGAAACGGTCACGCAGGAAGAGAGGAGAATTAGGAGAAGTGGGAGAATTTTTTTATACATATTTTTCTTATCATGTCATTCTGAGCGGAGCGAAGAATCTCTTACACTTTGCGGAGACTCTTCGGTCGCGGAGTTTATCCTGAGCTTGCCGAAGGGCTCCCTCAGAGTGACATGCAACTCAGAACATCATCATCTGTGATTTGGATTTTTCGAGCGGATCGCTGGCGATCTGTTCCTCGAATGTCTCGCGCGTCAACACGGGGACTTCGAGCATGGTTCGCAACAAACGATATTTCACCAGCCGATATTTTTTCAAACGCGCCGCGAGCGCGGGGTCGCGGCTTGCTTTGTACGCGATCAACGACGCCCGCCCACCAGGGATGACGAGAATCGTTTGCTCGGGCGAATACGGCGTGTCATCCATCGCGCGCCCGACGAGCGCGGAGGCAAGCACATAAAACGCAAACTGAACGGAATTGTTTTCCTCCCACACGTGATTTTTATCCGCAAGGCTGGTTGAATACCCCAACCGTTTGCCGACCAGTTCAAGCATCGGGATGATCGTATCGCGTTCGTTCCGCCGCGCCAACGCGACATCCTCCGCGCGCAACTTCAACGACGCGCCATCTCTCTGCGCGTATGAATCTAACACGGCGTAGATCATCGCCTTGGAGGGTGTGAGCAATCCTGTGAATTGCGGATACAGATCATCTTCGATCTCGAGATAAATGCTGTTGGGATTTTTTTGTAAGAAGGTGACGATGGCGACTTCGACGCGGTCTGCCAAAGACTCGGAATGCGGACTTAAGTCCGCACCACGTTTGGCAAGCGGACTGAAGTCCGCGCTCCAGAGTCCCGTATCCACACTTTCACCCGATGAATAATGAACGAACCGTTCATCATCCGACAACGCGGATTGAATCAACGCGTTCGTCGCGCGTAATGCCTCATCGAATTCCTGAGTTTTGTTTTTCAATGCGTGCGCCTCCGCCAACGCGATCAACGCCGCCGCGTGGACGTGCAAAAAACTTGCAGGTTCGCCGCGTTCGATGAGATGCGAATGGATCGCTTCGCGCACAACAGAAACATTTGGTTCATTGGCTTCACGTTTTAAATGCTCGCCTCGATTCCACAAAATTTGAATCGGATCGTGTTCGGTCCGCAACGCAACGCTTTTCAAATCGAATCCTGCCGCGCTTGCCGCCGTGAGCGCCGACGTGAGAAACGGCGGTTCAGCCTCAGGCACGAATCCAAAGAACGGCGTGCCGAGTGGCAGTAACTCAAACAAATGCGAAAACGCGGCGTGCAGCGCGGTCGCATTCCATGCCCAGTCATACCGCCTACGACGCAGCGCGACCTTATACGGTTCCACCGCCTCGCGCCCCCACAGCCAGCCCGCCCACAACGCAGAGAGAGTCCAAAACGCTTGATTTGGACGCGGCAGTGAGCCGATCACCGCGGCAATCGGGATTTCTTTTTTGACCTCATGCGCCAACTCTTTGAGACGACCTTCGTAGATGCAGACTCCGCCGCTTTCTGGAATCTTCTTGGGCCACGCTTCAATCGCGACGGGTGAGCTTGTTTCAGTCCAGAGACTTAATCCACGCTCCAGCTGAGTCCACAGATTGTGCTCGCGGAATTGGCTTGGGATGTTAAGTTGTTTCGGTCGCGGACGCGTGGCTGGGTGATCCCACAACGTGTTGCCCGCGTCGCACGCGACGAGGATCAACGCGCTCAAGGCGCGTTTGCGTTCGGGCGTGAGGTTCAATCCGTCCACGCGGTTGATGACTGTTGTTAGAAAATACAGCGGACGCGGCAGGTAATGTTGGATCGCTTCTTCGGCATAGACGCGGTCGTCGTCATCGAGTTTTGCCACACGTTCAAAGGCGCGTGAGCGATGCAGACCATCCGTTGCCGCGATTTTCTTTGCGCGTTCAATATCTTGCTCATTGACAGCGCGCTCGCCCGAATCATTGCACTGCGGACAAGTGTAAACACGGGCATGCGGCGCGTCTGCTTCTTTGCGCCATAAAAAATATTCCGCTTGAACTTCGTTATTGCATTTTTCGCACGATGTTTGATACAACGATTTCAAATGAGCGCCGAGTCGCTCGTCGCCTTTTTTGGCGGTCTCGAGTTCGGCGAGCGCGGCGTTGAAATCCGATTCGGAGGGGGGATTCGCCGCGATCTCCAGCAGAAAGCGCGTGATGGGATTGTTCACCGTGACAAGCACGCGATACCCCGCGCGCGCGGCTTCGAGCGCGAGTCGAGGGGAGAATCCGAATGGGTCGAGTAACCAGCTTCCAGTCGAGGAATGAAGCGGAAGCCAGCGGGCGATCACACCCTCTTCCAGCGGAGGCATGAATCGCGAGAGCGGACCCGCGTCCGCTGGCTTCGTCCCCGGGATGTATGGTTGGTGCTCCATGAGTTAAGTAGTGTTGCAAAACCTTGCGAAGGTTGTAAACCTTCGCAAGGTTTTGCACAAGATGAGTTAAGTATACATCCCCCCATCAATGAACGTCCCGCAGGTTTCTAGGAAGGCTCATATCCTGTGCCTAACCTGCGGGACGGTTGATCGCGGCAAAAATTTCAAACAGCGGAATCGGATGATACAACGTGGCGATGTGTTCGAGGCGCGCGAGGCGTTTGAGTTCGTGTTTGATCTCGGCGATGCCGCGCTCGTGATACGCGCCCGAATATTCGGAGCCTGCAAGTTTGCGCCCGATCTGGTACAAAATATTTTCGGTTGGACCCGATACAACGAGTTGTCCGTTCGGCTTGAGAAGATTCATCAATTGCGAAAGCGTTTGCGGGAGGTCTTGTACGTGTTCGAGAACGTCGAGCGCGTTGATGAGGTCGAAGGATTGCGGCGGGAGACTCGAGATGGGAGTTTGATTCGCGTCGAGGGCTTGCACATTCGCGGTGAGAGGGATGTGTTGTTTTATTTGTTCGAGAGGATGGAGATCAATGTCAATCGCGGTGACGTGTTTGCTTTGCTGAGAAAGAAACGGAAGCATCACGCCGCTCCCGCAACCGAAATCGAGAATGTTTTCATACGGCGCGGACTTTTCGATGTGCTTCATCGCTGTCCGCAGGCGCTGCCAGAATAACCAATTGATGATTCGGCTGGGATGCGAATAGGCGGGGAAGCCCGCCTCGTCGAGGCGTCCCTTTTCAGAGTCGGCAAGCGCATTGCGAATCGCGGAATGATAGCGGGTTCTGTAGGCGTTGAATTCGGATGAGTTCATAAATATCAAATGTCATTGCGAGTCTTCGAGAAGCAATCTCCTCGCATACTTGGAGATTGCTTCGTTGCGAAGAACAAAGGCGCTCCTTGCAACGACATGTTAGGGAATCACCCCATACGTCGGCGCGCAGAGGATATCGTAGTATTCGAGTTCAGTTGCTTTATTTTGTTCGGCATACGCGGCGGCTTCGTTGCCAATGTTGCGGACTGTATCAATGTTCGATGAAACTTGATAGGGCCAATATCGCGGGATGACCATGCGCGGATCATTGACATAGCCCTCGGGCAGATACGCGGGTCGCGCTGGGTCGGGTTGGTCGGCGAGGGGAATCCAGTTGTACATGACGGGTCCGCGCGGATTAATCGTAAAGCCGAGACGATAACCATACTCACGCGCAAATTGCACAGGGCGGATTCCGAAACTGCCGCCGGGCCAGATGATGCCGATGGGCGTTTTTCCAAAATTGGTTTGCAGGTCGGCGATGGATTTCTCGAATTCGGTTCGGATGAATTCATCGGTGGACGAATCGCTCATGTTGATGTTGTGAATATAACCGTGTGATTGATGATCCACCCAACCTTCTTTTTCCTGAGCAATATTCGCGTCAATGCTGATCGCGCGTGGGCCATCTTCAAAGCTGATCCAACCGTTCACCACTTGCCAGCCCCACTCATTGAAATACGGACGGAAGTGATCGTCGAAGTATGCGCCTTGATGACGGTCGTCGGCAATGAGCAAAACGGAACGCGCGGGTATCTTTGCGTTGCGATCCATGAAGTCTGCCATCTGGGTCATGTTAATGGCTTCGAAACCTTGATCCTTCAAATCCTTCATCATCCTTTTGAAATCGGGCACGAGGATGTCGTTAGGGTTATCCACCGAGTCTCTGTTGACGCCGTGGAACATGACGACCATCACGACGGTCCCGGGCGCGGCGTTGGTCGAACTCCACTTGTTGAGCAGATATTCGCACGAGTCTTGGATGTACGTGTGTGGAATATCTAACGGATTTATTTGACTCGCAACAAATGTGGATGGCAACGCGGGCGGCGTGCGGATCGCGGTCGGAGGGGGAACTGGGGTGCCCGTAGGAAGCGGAGTCGGCGTCGGCTGGAGTTCGGCAATGGCAGTGCCAAATGCCTGAGTGAGCGCGGCGCTCATATCCTGTGTGGGAGGAGGAGTCGCGGGGGCGCACGAGGCTAGCAGGATGAGGAGCAGGTTGAGACTGATAAGGAGACGTTTCATTAAAGAGTGATCAGTGAACAGTGAGCGGTAATTGGTAATTTGTAATTGGTACATCGGGTTTCGATGCGCCTCCAAAATCGCTTTAATAAACTCAGCGCGGCGCATTCAGGCTACTCGACCGCCGTCAATCGCAAATCGTAAATCCAAAATTGTAAATCCGAATTATTCGTAACTACTCAGGCATGTCGTTGCGAGGAGGCTCTTGCTCGCCTGCCCCGATGTTTTTCGGGGTCCCGACGAAGCAAGCTCCCGGCGTTGGGGGACTGCTTCGGCAAAACCAAGAGCGCCTCGCAGCGACATGTTCCCAGGCTGAGTAGTTACAATTATTCTTCACTTTTCCCCGAAATAAAATCATCCACTTTTTGTTTTGCAACTTCATCGCGGAATTGTTTCGGGGGAGTCTTGAAGAAATAGGAGGAGGGTCCGATGATGGGACCCGCGAGTTCGCGGTCGAGGGCGAGTTTGGCGCAACGGATGGCGTCTATCATCACGCCAGCGGAATTGGGACTGTCCCATACTTCGAGTTTGACTTCCACGTTGAGCGGCACGTTGCCGAAGGTTGTGCCCTCCATGCGAATGTACGCCCACTTGCGGTCGGTGAGCCACGGCACATGGTCGCTCGGACCGACATGCACATTGTTCGGGTCCATCTGATACGGAATCATGCTCGTCACCGCGTTGGTCTTGGAAATCTTTTTGCTTTCGAGTCGTTCGCGTTCGAGCATGTTGAGAAAATCGGTGTTGCCGCCGAAGTTGAGTTGATACGTGCGGTCAATCTTCACGCCGCGATCCACAAATAACGTGGCGAGTTGACGATGCAAAATTGTCGCGCCGACTTGGCTCTTCACGTCGTCACCGAGGATGGGTAAGCCTGCATCCGCGAAGCGTTTGCCCCAATATTCAGAAGATGCAATGAAAACGGGAATCCCGTTAACGAACGCGCATCCCGCTTCGATGACCTGCTCCACATACCACTTGGTCGCCATCTCCGAACCGACAGGCAGGAAGTTGATGACCACGTCTGTTTTTGTGTCGCGCAAAAGTTTGGCGATATTTGCGGTGGAGCCCGGCGCCTTCTGGATCATCCCGCTCAGGTATTTGCCAAGCCCATCGTGAGTCATGCCGCGCACAACGGGGACGTTGAGTTTGGGAACGTCGGCAAATTTATAGGTGTTGTTCGGCTCGGCGAAAATAGCCTCCGATAAGTCTTTGCCAACCTTGGTCACGTTCACGTCAATGCCGAGGGTGAATTCGATGTCTTTCACGTGGTAGTCAGCGAGTTGAGTGTGCATGATGCCGGGGATGATCTCGTCCTTTTTGGCGTTCTTGTAGAATTGCACTCCCTGCACGAGAGAAGAGGCGCAGTTGCCTACGCCGATGATTGCCACACGTACTTTTTTTCCAGCCATTGATGGGTTCTCCTTGTGTTGATTTCTATGAATTGGATCTTTACGAGTTGCCGTGATGAACCGCCAGTTCCGGCGGCAGTTGCACTGCCGCCCGCCAGCAGTGCAACTGCTGGCGTAACAATCACGGCAATTCCCAGAGAGCCTATGAATTTGATTGGTTGGCGCTTTGCCTGTGTTGTATAATCCAAGGCAATGATGACCAACGAGCGGTTAGACCATTTGGAACGCCTGCTTGAAGTGGTGCGGGGTTTGACAACGGCGCCCGATATTGAATCATTCCTGCAAACGGTGATCACCGAAGCCAGCGAAATGACCGACAGCGCCTTTGCCTCGATCCTTGAATACGACAAGGAGGCGAAGGAATTGCGCTTCCTTTCGATGCAATGGATCCACCGTGAGTTGCTTCGCCCGGTTGGTGTGCCGATCGACGGCAGCGCCGCGGGTTGGGTGTTCCGCCATGCCCAGCCGTTGATTATACAGGATACGAGAATCGACCAGCGCCATTTCAAAGTGCCGGACCGCGTCTCGCAATACGATACCCGTTCTCTGGCGGCGGTCCCGCTTGTGGTGCGCGGCGAAGTGATCGGGGTGATGGAGTCCATCAATAAAAAGAACGACGCGCACTTTACCGAAGAGGATCTGGCGATCCTCGGCACATTGGGAGCGCTTGCCGCGCAGGCGATGCGAAACTTTACTTTGATGCAGGATGTCAAACGGGCGCGCATTGAACTGGCGGAACTCGAACGCCTCAAATCAGATTTTATCGCGATCACTTCTCATGAACTTCGCACCCCTCTCGGCTTAATTCTGGGGCATGCCACGTTTTTGCGCGAACAGATCGAAGAGAAGCATGGGGAGCAACTGGATATCATCGTCCGCAACACAACCAAACTGAAGGAGATCGTCGAAAACCTGGCGGATGTGGATAACTACCGCAAAGGGTCCTCGCGCGTGCGCAGTAATCAGGTTTCGATGACGCGCATCGTGGAAGATGTTGTGCTCACGTTTCAGGATGAGGCAAAATCGCGGAACATTACGTTGCAAGCCGAAACCGGTAATAATCCGTTGTACATGGATGCCGATGGGGTCAAGATCAATATTGCATTGAGCAATCTGGTGAAGAATGCCCTGCAATTCACCGACCCCGGTGGAGTGGTGAGCATTACAGCCGGCGAAGAGTCGGGGTATTTGAAAGTCTCGGTAACGGATAGCGGCATCGGCATCCCGGCGCGGGATCTGCCGCGCGTGTTCGAGCGGTTCTTTCAAGTGGAAACGCACCTCACGCGCCGTCACGGCGGGATGGGGCTTGGGCTAGCCGTAACAAAGGCAATGATCGAACTGCATGGCGGGCGCATTTGGGTGGAGAGCGAGGCGGGGATGGGGAGCGTGTTTACCTTTCTGTTGCCGGTGGAACAAACGGGTAAACCGGTCAAGGCAAACCCATTCGTGGAATAAATTCGGGTCGATGTCCTGTATAATTCACGCGCCATGTCTCCTCAGTATCTTGTGTTTGGAAACCTGACGCGCGAATTTTTACTCCCTGCCAGCGGGTCGCCGCGGTTGGATGCGCTGGGCGGAAGCCTGTTGTATGCCGGGGCGGGGACGAGAGTCTGGGTGGGTGAATCAGACGTAGGCTTGGTGGGACGCGTCGGGGACGACTATCCGCGCGCGTGGCTGAATGAGGTCAAGGGGCGCGGGTTCGATACCGAAGGGGTGAGAATCCTTCCGCAAAATCTCGACGTGCGCGAGTTCCTCTCGTATAGCGAATCGTTCGAACCGACTCCAGCCAACCCGGTCGCGCAGTTTGCGCGGCGTGAGTTGACCATTCCTAAATCTTTATTTGGGTACCAGCCTCTTGAAGAGCGCGGGGGACGGGAATCCGGCCGCCTTGTGGTGACAGATATTCCGGAAGAGTATCTGTCGGCGCGGGCGGCGTTGCTTTGCCCAATGGACCTTTCCACGCAGAACCAGTTGATGGCTGGGCTTAAGCGCGGAAATATCCACACGCTGCTTCTCGCCCCTTCGTCTGTGGATATGAACCCTGGGGCGAAACGCACCCTGCCGGTGTTTTTGAGCGGTGTCACAGCGCTTTTGCTTTCACAGGAGGAGTTGCGCAACCTGTTCTGGGGTGAGACGCATGATCTGTGGGAGATGGCGGAAGCGGTGGCTCTGTATGGATGCGAATATGTGGTGATCAAGTGCGGCGCGCAGGGACAGTTGTTATATGCGGCTGGCGCGAAGAAAAAATACGAAATCCCCGCCTACCCAGCCAGTCTCGCCGATCTCACCGGCGCGGGCGACGCATTCAACGGCGGTTTCCTCGCGGGCTATTGCAAAAATTACGATCCGCTGGAGGCTATGTTCCATGGAAGCGTTTCCGCGTCGTTGAAGGTGGAAGGAAGCGGCGCGTTTTATCCGCTGGATGTGTTGCCGGGGCTGGCGGAGGCGCGGTTAAATGTGGTGAAGGGGTTGGCGAGGGATGTTTGAGTAATTGGTAAATGGTAATTGGTGGTCGAGACGCAAGCAGTCGAGACCAGAGAATTGGAGAATTAGAGAATTGGAGAATTGGAGAATTGGAGAATTAGAGAATTGGAGAATTAGAGAATTGGAGACTGGAGACTTGAGACTTGAGGAGCGTGTGATTGAGTTGGCGATTCAGATTCAGCAAATCCCTGCGCCGGCATTTCAAGAGTCGAGGCGGGCGGAGTTTGTGCGCGAGTTGTTCGAGCGCGAGAGGTTGCAGGATGTGTCGGTGGATGAGGTGGGGAATGTGTATGGGCGATGGTCAACAGACAATAGACCATGGTCCATCGTCCATAGTCCATCGTCTTCTCCAAAACCGTTGATCGTCTCGGCGCATTTGGATACGGTGTTTCCAGCCGAAACTGATTTGCGAGTTCGGCGCGAGGCGGATAAAGTTTTTGGTCCCGGCATTGGGGATAATTCTCTCGGCGTTGCCGCATTGTTTGGGTTGTTGTGGGGGTTGCAGCCCTCACCCCCAGCCCCTCTCCCGAAGGGAGAGGGGAGTCGTGATGTGTGGTTTGTGGCAAATGTCTGCGAGGAGGGATTGGGCGACTTGCGCGGCATGAAAGCAGTTGTAGATCGTTTCGGCGCGGATGTGCAAGCCTATCTCATCCTCGAAGGGATGGCGTTGGGAAGCGTGTATCATCGCGCGATTGGGGTCAAGCGGTATCGCATCACTGCGAAGACGGCGGGCGGACATTCATGGTCCGATTATGGGAGCCCTTCGGCGATACATGAATTGTCGAAGCTTGTTGTGGAACTGACTTCGATGAAACTCCCCGGATCTCCGCGCACGACGATGAACGTGGGGAAAATTTCAGGTGGCACTTCGATTAATGTAATCGCATCGGAGGCGGCGTTGGAATTGGATTTGCGCTCGGAGGGGGAGGAGTCGCTGGCGGAGTTGGTTTCACAAGTGGAGAAAAAGATCGCGCGGGCGAACACTCTAAAGAGTACGAGTCAGGCTGGCGTCACGTTTGAAGCGGAGGTGATCGGACAGCGACCAGC
Organism: uncultured Anaerolineales bacterium; assembly: GCA_949319575.1. Lineage (GTDB taxonomy): Bacteria > Chloroflexota > Anaerolineae > Anaerolineales > Villigracilaceae > Defluviilinea. The sequence goes on from CASGHD010000112.1 coordinate 13,226, forward strand.
CGGTGGAATCTCTGCCGATCATCCGTTGATTCAACTTGCGCAAGAATCCATCCGCGAGCAGGGACTGGAGCCGACGCTCACCTCAGGCTCGACTGATGCGAACATCCCATTGAGCAAAGGCTACCCCGCGCTCGTGTTGGGAATCACGTCTGGCGGCGGGGCGCATACGACGAATGAGTTTATCAATCTTAAGCCGATTGAAAAAGGACTGGAGCAGTTGATAAATTTTGTGAGATCAATCTCCAGTCTCTAATCTCCAACATCACCCCCTCTAATTCCCTAATCCTCTATTTCTCTATCCTCCTCGACCCAATCTCTAATCTCTGACTTTACTTCAACCCCAACACCTCATACACCTCCAGCGGTTGCGCCTTGCCCTTCACCGTCAGCGGCGCGAAGGGGTTTGCCTCCACGTCATCTTTCACGCGCTCGTATGCTTCCTTGCTGATCAAAATTTGATTCTTCGCCGAGTTTTCCTGAATGCGTTTGGTTGTGTTCACGCTGTCGCCAAGCGAGGTGAACTCGAGTCGCTTTTCGGTGCCGATCCAGCCGAGGACGGCTTCGCCGTAGTGAATGCCCACGCCGAAATCGAGATGCGCCTCTTTCGGCAATTCGGAATGTAATTTTGCAATCGCCTCGCGGATCGTCAACGCAGACTTCACCGCGCGCAACGTGTGATCGGGTTGCAGGATCGGCGCGTTGTACCACGCCATCACCGCGTCGCCGAGGAATTTATCCACTGTGCCTTCCTGCGCCAGCTCCGCCTCCGCCGCCGCGGCGAGATACAGGTTCAACACCGCCACCAATTCTTCAGGCGAATGTTTTTCACTGTATGAGGTGAAGCCGCGCACGTCTGCGAACAAAACGGTGATAAAAACTTTTTTGCCTCCCACTTGCAAACTGTTCGGGTCAATCTGATCGAGAACAGCGGGCGACACCATGCGTTGCAACAATCCGCGTTGCGCCTCGAGTTTTTTGCGCTCGGTCAAATCGTCCAACACAATCGCGACGCCCTGCGTTTTTTGTCCCGCGTCTTTGAGCGGCGAAAGATTCAAGCGCCAGTCTATGTTACCGCCTTGAGCGCGCGATTGGCTGAGTTCAAGCCCGATGACCGGCTTGTCGCTTTTTCGCACCGATTCAAGATGCGGGATGATGTTGCCCGCAAATGTGGGGATCACTTCTTCGATCTTCCTGCCGACAATCTCAGCGGAGGCTTGCCCCAAAATGGACGCGGCGGCTCGATTACACAGGGTGATCTGGTCCTGCACGTCGGCAGTCAACACGCCTGAGACGATGGATGCGAACACGTCGTCCATGAGATTCTTGAGTTCGGTCACTTCGGCGAGCGTGCGTTTGAGGGAGGAGAACAGCCGCGCGTTCTCAATGGCAACTGCGGCTTGGTTGGCGAACGCGATCAACAAATCGCGGTCTGATTCGGAAAATATCCCCGTGCGGATGCGGTTGTCGGTGTAGATCACGCCGGTCAATTCGGTCTTCACCATGAGCGGCACACATAAAATGGAGCGCAGGTTGAAGGCGATCACGCTTTCAGTCCCGCTGAAGCGTTTGTCTTCGAGCGCGTTGGTGGTGAGAATCGCTTCGCCGGCGTCGATCACTTTTTGGATGATGGTGCGGCTGATGGACGATTCGTTCTGGTTGATGGATTCCTGCTCCCAGTTGCGCGCGATGCGGATGACCATCTCGCCGCGTTCGTCGCGCAACATGAGGAAGCCGCGCTCGGCTTCGGTCAGGCGCACGATGGTGTCCATCACGGTCTGGAGCACTTCGTCTATTTCCAGCGTGGAGTTGACAACTTGACCGATCCCCGCGAGGGCTTGCAGGTGGCTGAACCGTTGCTCGAACGGAACGAGGACCTCGCTGATGCGCGCGAGCGAGGTTTCGAGAGTTTTCAATTCTTCGAGGGCTTGGGGGGTGGCACCGGTGTCGATCGAGGCGCGAATCTTTTGCGCTTGCCTAGTGACTGCGATCACCTGATCGTTGATCGTGATGGCTTTTGCCTTTGCAGTGATCGTCGCCATGGAGTGTCCTTTGAGGATAACTAGGTTCTGGGTGAGTATTTACCCGTCCAAAAGTGACGGATGCGGGCAAGGATGATCTGTGAGCGCAGGGCAAATGCCGCGCGACGCGCTTCCACTGGGCTTGCCATTCTGGAAGTATAAAGGGATGTCTGGTGTTCGTCCAGAAGTATTTTGATGGGTGGGGCGGAATCGGGGAGCAGGCGGGCAAGTTTATCGGCGCGTTCGATGGGTGTGGCGTCTAACAGCGCCGGCGCTTTCATTTGGCGAAGCCCGAAATTGATGCTTTCGAAGGATTTTTCGATGGGGGAGAGTAGTGCCCAGCGTTCCCAGTTGAGGATCCAACGCGGGGTTTCGATGCCGCTCCGTTCGATGGTGGCGCGCACCGCCGAGGGCAGGCGGTCAGTCAGCGAATACCGCCGGCTGAGATAAAACGCCGCAACGGCGAAAACGATCAGGGTGAGGAGCAGATACAACGTCGGAAGAAGCGAAAGCGTTTGTGTTGTCCTGGCATCGACAAGTTCATCTTCCAATCTCGGGTCGATGGGTTCCTCAGGGAGTTGTTCTTCGCCGATCAACGTGCCGGGGTTGAGCAAGCCTGTCGGCGAATCATCCTCGCGCGGCGCGAGCGGGCGATCGAGGGGGGCTTGGTTGCCGGTGGGTTCAAATTCCACCCAGCCAACCCCGGGGAAGTAGACTTCGGGCCAGGCGTGCGCGTTCTCTTTGCGGACGGTGAAGGTGTTGACCTCGATCTCCTCCACTTCGCCGGCGAATCCTTCTCCGGGCGTGGTGCCTGTTCCCTGCGAGAAGCCGACCGCCATCCGCGCGGGGATGCCCAGGGTACGAAGCATGAGAATTTCTGCCGAGGCGTAATAGACGCAATAGGCTTGCTTGTGTTCAAAGAGAATCCATTCGAGCCTGTCTGTGCCGCGCGGCGCGGTGGGGATGGTTGGCGAGTATTTGATGTTCGTCCGCAGGTATTGCGTGATGGCGAAGGCTTGATCGTACGGCGTTTCAGCGTTTGCGGTGATTTCGAGCGCCAGAGAGCGGATGGGTTGCGAGAAGTTCTCCGGCAGTTGCAGATATTTGTCGGTGACCCATTTTGGGTATTCTGTTCCCGCCGCGCGTAGTTCCTCGATGGTGGGGTTGTTCAGCGCGGCTTCCACCTGGTAGGTTTCGCCAGGCAGGATGCTGGGGGTTGCGTTCCATGAAACGATATCCATCTGGTCGCCGCCGGGCGCGGTGAGCATGGAACCGGGGCGGCTGACCCAGACCGGTTGCGAAGGGGCGTATAACAACGATACCCGTTGTTCGCCGGTATTGAAGTTGAAAGTTACCGCGTTCGTATCGTCGATTCCGGGCAATGGGTCGGTTGGGGAGTATTCCTCCCGCGTTGTGCCGGTGGTGTACCACTGGTCGTTTGAAAAAAAATCGTACGCGCGCCCGCGCCAGTAATACCGCGGCGGTTTCTCGTTGAACGAGAGTTCGGGCGCTTCCACTTTGAACATCAAAACATCGGAAAGCGGAAAGCCGGAACCAAGTTCGAGTTCGGTGCCGAAGAATTCGCCGGGCCTGCCGCCGCTGGGAGAATCCAACGCGCTGATGGCGTTTTCGAACTGTTCGGTAAAATTTTTCCAGGGTTCTGAAACGCGGCTCCAGGCGCGGCGCGCGGCTTCGACGCGCAGGATGGAGGAGGGCGTTAGCCAGGCTGTAAGCAGAATGAGACTCGCCATGATCGCCATGCCGCCGGTCAGGTCGATGCTGTTTTCAGGCGAGAGGAATACCCGCGTTTGTTTCCATTGTTTTTGCTGGTTCAGGAAGTTCAACCTTCCCAGAAGCAGGAGCGCGAACAGGATGAAAAAACCGACAAGGATCAACCGGCTTGCGACAGCGTTATCGTAACTTTGGAAGATGAGGATCCCGAGGAAGGAGGGCAGGGTGGCGAGGAGAAAATTCTGGTGGCGAACCAGGTAATACCCCGCGGAGGCGCTCAACACCCAAAACGTGACCGACATGATGGCGATGAAGAACAAAGGGTCTTCGACGGGACGACGCGCGGCAAATTCCGAGATCGAGAAGAGCAATCTGCCGCCGATGCTGAGCAGTTTTTCCTCCACCTTCACAGGTCCCTCAATGAGGGTCGTCCACAGCAGTGGAAGCATGAGAAGCATATAGAAGAAAGACAGCCAGCGCGCGGCGCGGCGGCGGAATGTGCTGTATCCCAGGGAAAGCCCAATGGCGGAACCCATCCACGCGAAGCCGCGGATCAAGCCCAGGTTTTCCGTCCATCCGGTGGCGACCAGGCGGGTGACGACAATTTGCAACAGGATGATCAGCAGGAGGACGGCGGTCCAATCCCACCAGCGTGGGGGAGGCGCTTCGGTCGATTTTTTCATCGGGGGGGGTAGTGTACAATACAACGAGGGTGCGCGTCAAATACTAGAGAGGGGTATTTCGCCGGGCGCGGTGGAAGTTGCGCCGCAAGGTTTGCCTTGCGATTCAAGGCAATGTGAATGCGCCGTACAAGGCAACGTGAACGTTGCCGCACTTAAATTATACGCAGGAGGTAGAGATGGGTTCATTGATTCAAAACGGGATCGATTGGATAATCGCCATTCAAGCGCTGGGCGGCTGGCTCGAAGCGCCCATGCAATTTTTCACCTTCCTCGGCTCGCAGGATTTTTTCTTCCTCGTTTTGCCGTTCATTTATTGGAGCATCGACGCCGGGCTGGGAATGCGCGTCGCGTTTGGGTTGATCGCCAGCGTGAGTTTGAATTCCTACTTTAAGTTGTGGTTTGTCGGTCCGCGACCTTACTGGGTGAGCGGGAATGTGCAAGGGCTATCCGCTGAGACCTCATTCGGGGTCCCCTCCGGGCATGCCCAGAACGCGATGGCAGTGTGGGGGATCATCGCGGCACGGATCGGAAAGCGCGTTGCATGGATGCTGGCGATCACGCTCGCATTCCTGATCGGCTTCTCGCGCCTGTACCTCGGCGTTCATTTTGTTCACGACGTGCTGGCGGGTTGGGCGCTTGGAGCGGCGGTGTTATGGGGCGTCCTGCGCTTTTGGGATCCGGTCGCCGCGTGGTTGAAATCAAAAACGGTGACGAGTCAAATCTCGCTGGCATTTGTGATGTCTCTGGTGATGATCGCGTTGGGATACGCCAGCGCGGCGCGTTTGGACGGTTACATATTTCCGGAAGAGTACCGCGTCAATGCGCTTCGCGCTTCCGACGAGTTGCCTGCCCCGGCTTCCCTGGAGACCATCGTCACCTCGGCGGGGACGTTCTTCGGTCTCGCCGCCGGCCTGGCTTGGATCCTGTCGCGGGGTGGGTATCAGGCAGACGGTCCGGGCGGGAAGCGCGCGCTTAGATTTTTTGTCGGCTTGGTCGGGGTTTTCATCCTGTGGCGCGGTTTGGGCGCGATCCTACCGGATGGCGAAAGTTTCATCCCGCTGGTGTTGCGATATTCTCGTTACGCGCTTGTCGGCTTTTGGATCTCGGCAGGCGCGCCGGAGTTGTTTTTTCGTTTCAAATTGGCAGACCCGCAAATATAGGGGATTGCAGTTGATATAATCCCAAATCTAGTCCTACTAAATTTGGGAGCATACTTTTTTCGATGACACTGGAACGAGGCGCGCTACTTCATAAACGATACCGCATCGTGGAGATTCTGGGGCAAGGCGGCATGGGTTCGGTCTACCGGGCGGTGGATGAAAACCTTGGCGTGGATGTTGCCGTTAAAGAGAATCTATTTACGACCGACGAGTACGCGAGGCAATTTCGGCTCGAGGCGGTGATCCTTGCGAATCTTCGCCATCCGAATCTTCCGCGCGTGACCGATCATTTCGTCATCGGCGATCAGGGGCAATACCTGGTGATGGATTACATCGAAGGGGAAGACTTGCGCCAGCGCATGGAGCGGCAGGGTAACATCACCGAAGATGAGGCGATCCTGCTCGGCGCGGCGATGTGCGACGCGCTCCAACACCTGCACACGCGCAAACCCCCGATCCTACACCGCGACCTGAAACCGGGCAATGTGAAGATCACCCCGGATGGGCATGTTTTCCTTGTGGATTTTGGCTTGGCGAAAGTGTTGCATGGCAGCCAGGCAACCACCACCGGCGCGCGCGCCATGACGCCGGGATACTCTCCGCCGGAGCAGTATGGCACGGCGCGCACCGATCCCCGCACTGATATTTATTCGCTCGGCGCCACGTTGTACGCGGCGCTCAGCGGCATTATCCCGGAAGACGGCCTCGCCCGCGCGATGGATAACACGCAACTCACCCCGTTGCGCAAACGCAATAGCAAGGTCTCGCGCCGGCTTGCCTCCGCCATCGAACGCGCGATGGGCATCGATCCAGCCGAACGATTTCAAAATGCGGATGAGTTCAAAAATTCCCTGCTGGGGTCCAAAGGCAAAACACAGCGCCTGCCCGGGGAGTATCTCATCCAGCCGGCGCCGGCAGAAAATAGATCTGAACCGTACGAGATGGGCGCAATCGAGCGCGCCTCCACGCCGCCGGGCATGAGTCTGTCCGGTGGGTTGCTTGCGCCAGAGGAGGAAGGACCCGTCTTCAAGCCCCCAAAGCGGAAGAAGAAAGGATTCTTGCGCCGCTTCGTTTCAGTCGTCTTTTGGCTGTTGTTGCTCAGCGCGGCATTGATCGTGAGCGCGGTTCGTTTTGCGCCGCAGTTCATCCCGCCTGTGTGGCTGGATTCATTGGAATCGCTTCGCATCCCGTTCCTGTTCCCGGCGGTGATACAGACGAACGTCCCTGCGCCTACCGGAACACCCACAGCGACCGCGCCTGTTGTGGAAGCAACGGCAACAGTTCAACTCGCGCCCACACAAACTCCGACGAAACTCTCTACCGCAACATTGAAACCGACCGGCACTCCCACGGTGGATCCCGCCTCACTTGGCGCGCCAACCCACATTGGCGGAACGATCGGGCAGGTGGCGTTCGCTTCAATCCGATTGGGGATTCCGCAAATCTTTATCATCAACACCGATGGCGCAAATCTCGCCCAGCTCACGAACCTTCAACTTGGCGCATGCCAGCCCTCGTGGTCGCCGGATGGATCGCAGTTGGCGTTCATCTCGCCGTGCCGGGCGCGCGGTGAAGTGTATGAAAATTTGTATTCTGACGCGGGTTTGTACCTGATCAATGCGGACGGGAGTGGATTGACGACTCTCGCCGATTCGCTCGGCGGAAACTTTGACCCTGCCTGGTCGCCCGACGGGACACATATCGCGTTCACCTCCAATCGAGATGGTCAAAATGAAATTTACACCCTGGATATCGCCAGTGGGGAGGCGACCCGGCTCACGACTACGGACGGCGATATCGAAAGCGCGCAACCATCCTGGTCGCGCGATGGCAGTATGATCGCCTACACGGTCAAGCGCTTGGGCGCGTACCAAGTCTGGGCGATGTCTGCCAACGGCGAAGACAAGGTGCAGTTGGTCCGTAGCGGCCAGCAGTTGTGGGATTATTTACCGTTCTGGTCGCTGGATGGTTCGACCGTCTTTTTCAACCAGCGGAATCTCGCCCCGACGCGCCCGTGGCTGATGAGCATCCCATTTGTTGGGCATGACACCCTGACTCCGGCCAAACTGGCTTTGCCGACGCCGATCGAGGATGTGGAATTTTCGCCGGATGGGCTGTGGCTCATCTTTGAAAGCTCAAACGGAGATGGCAATCGCGACATTTATTTCTCCACTGTCAGCGGCGCTAACCGCACGCGTCTCACCGACGACCGCGAGGTCGATTTTGACCCAGCCTGGCGACCTGCGCCGAATCCATAGCCAGAAAGATTTGTAGTAGCGGCTTCATTCGCCTTTCCCAAACAACAAAAGTCGTTGCTGTGACTTGAAACCAAATGCCTGCCATCCCAACCGGCGGGCATTTTCTTATACACTTCTTATTGACTTCCCTTTTTGCCTCGTTTATCATTATTCCACGAAGAGTAGCGCTCTCAAATCGAGAGCGCTAATCGTGTAAAACCATGATCGAACTCACCGAGCGCCAGAAGACCTTACTTCTATTAATAATCCGCGACCACATCGAATCTGCCCAGCCCATTAGTTCGAAGCGGTTGGTTGAACATTACCATCTCGATTATTCGCCCGCCACGATCCGCAACGAAATGTCCGCGCTGACCGAGATGGGATATTTGCGCCAGCCTCACACCTCCGCGGGGCGCGTGCCGACGGAAGAAGGTTATCGCTACTTCGTCAGCCAGATGATGCCCAACGCCGAATTGCCCGAAGCGGTGCAACATACCATTGCGCATCAGTTCCATCAATCGCGCGCCGACATGGATCAATGGATGACGCTCGCCGCGTCCATCCTCGCGCATCAATCGCAAGGCGTTTCGGTCATCACCGCGCCGCACGCCGAGCAATCGCGTTTCAAACACGTGGAGTTAATTTCCACGCAGGGGCGGCAGGTGTTGATGGTGCTGGTCTTTGTCGGAGGGGAAGTGAGCCAGCAAATTTTGACTCTGGCGGAACCCGTGACTCAGGAGCGACTCAGCCAGACCGCCACGCGTCTTAACGCCCTTCTGGCTGGTCGTGCAGTGGACGATATTTCCGCCCTTGCGACTCCTTCCGACCCGCTCGACCAGGATATCCTCACCCTCATCCGGCAAGATGTTCGCCGCGCCTCTGAAAGCAGTTCGGGTGAAATTTACACAGACGGCTTGACCAACGTATTATCCGAACCTGAGTTTGCCGAATCAGATGAAGCCCGGCGCGCGTTGAAAATTTTCGAAGAACGCTCCACACTGCGCGACCTGCTCGCGCGCACGACGACCAACACCAACATCGGCGGCTTGCAAGTGTTGATCGGCGGCGAAGGCGAATGGGAAGAACTCCGTCAGTGTTCGATGGTCATCGCGCGCTACGGAGTCCCCGGCATGGCGTCTGGCACGCTGGGCGTGTTGGGTCCCATGCGCATGTCGTATACGAAGACGATTCCCACGGTGCGGTATGTCGCAGGGTTATTGAGCAATTTGGTGAATGACACCATTGCTGGTGAGTAAAAACCTATCCGACCGGAATGCGGACTTAAGTCCGCGCTCCGGAGCTTAACGTAAAGAGAGTGAAAGTATGACGAACAAGAAGAACCACAAACACGAAACGCACGAGATCAAAATCGAAGATGCGGAAATGCCCGAAGCGGAGAATCAGCCGCAAGGTGAAGTCGAAGCGTTGAAACGTCAACTCGAAGAAGCCGGAGCCAAACTCGCGGAAAGCGTCGAAGGTTGGCAGCGTTCGCAGGCAGATTTCCAAAATTACAGGAAGCGTGTCGAGCGCGACAATGAGATGATGTACGCCTCGATGAAAAGCGACATCGTCAAAAAAGTGTTACCCGTTCTCGACGATCTGGAACGCGCCTTGCAAAACCGCCCCGCCGACGATGCGTGGGCAGGCGGCGTTGAATTGATCGCGCGTAAATTTCAAAACATTCTCGATGTGGAAGGCGTCAAACGAATCGAAGCCGCGGGCGCGGAGTTTGACCCGAAATTCCACGAGGCGATCTCGCATGAAGAGAATGAAGATGTAGCGAGCGGTCATGTGATCGAAGTGGTGCAAAATGGATACATGCTCGGCGAGAGAGTCATTCGTCCGGCACTGGTTAGAGTGGCGCAATAAAATCATAAGTTGCAGGTTACAGGTTGGAAGGTTAGCAGGCTGATCTGAATCTTCAAACTTGCAACCTTCAAACCTTCAAACTTTTAAACGAGGAACTCATGGCAAAAATTATCGGTATTGATCTTGGCACGACAAACTCCGTCGCGGCGGTGATGCAGGGAGGCGAACCCGTTGTGATTCCATCGGCGGAAGGTGAGCGGCTTGTTCCGTCTGTTGTGGCAGTCAACAAAAATGGCGAACGTTTAGTTGGTCGCGTGGCGCGTAATCAGGCGATCACGAATCCACAGAACACGATTTTTTCAGTGAAGCGATTCATGGGGCGCAAGTCGGACGACCCCGAAGTGGAACGCACGCGAAAGCGCGTGCCGTATGCAGTGAATGGCGCGGAGAATGGCGACGTGCGCGTGCAACTCGGCGAGAAAGAATATTCGGCGCCTGAAGTTTCGGCAATGATCCTCGGCAAGATCAAGCGCGATGCAGAGGCGTATCTCGGCGAGACGATCACGCAGGCGGTCATCACCGTCCCCGCGTATTTCAACGACGCGCAACGCAACGCAACGAAAGACGCGGGCAAGATTGCAGGACTTGAAGTTCTGCGAATCATCAACGAGCCGACGGCGTCGTCGCTGGCGTATGGTCTCGATAAAAAGAAGAATGAAATTATTGCGGTCTATGATTTGGGCGGCGGCACATTTGATATTTCGATCCTCGATGTGGGCGACGGCGTGTTCCAAGTCCGCGCGACGAGCGGCGATACCTTCCTCGGCGGCGACGATTTCGACCTCCGCATCATGGATCATCTCATCGAGCAATTCAAAAAAGACAGCGGCATTGACTTGCATAACGACAAACAGGCATTGCAGAGATTAAAAGAAGCCTCTGAAAAAGCGAAGATCGAACTTTCGACCACGATGCAGACAGAAATTAATTTGCCATACTTGACTGCCGACGCGACGGGTCCGAAACATTTGGTGATGACTCTCGCCCGCGCCAAACTGGAACAACTGACAGCCGATCTTGTTGACCGCACGATTGCTCCGCTCAAACAAGCGTTGTCCGATGCGGGATTGCAAGCGAGCCAAGTCAACGAAGTGGTGATGGTGGGCGGCATGACGCGTATGCCCGCCGTGCAAGATCGCGTCCGCGCGTTCTTCGGCAAGGAACCTCACAAGGGAGTCAACCCCGATGAAGTGGTTGCCGTCGGCGCGGCGATTCAGGCGGGCGTGCTGGGCGGCGAGGTGAAAGATATTTTGTTGTTGGACGTAGCCCCGCTCTCGCTCGCTATCGAGACGTTGGGCGGAGTCGCCACCACGCAGATTGAACGCAACACGACGATTCCGACTCGCAAGAGTCAAGTGTTCTCAACTGCGACCGATAGCCAGACACAAGTGGAGATTCACGTTTTGCAAGGCGAGCGTCCGATGGCGGCGGATAATAAATCGCTGGGAAAATTTATCCTCGATGGGATTCCTCCCGCGCCGCGCGGTATGCCGCAGATCGAAGTGACGTTCGATGTGGACGCGAACGGCATCCTCAAAGTCAGCGCGCAGGATAAGGCGACGGGACGGTCACAGCACATCACGATCACGGCTTCATCTGGTTTATCGGACGCGGAAGTTGAGCAGATGAAGAAAGACGCGGAAGCACATGCCGAGGAAGATCTCAAGCGCAAAGAATTGATCGAAGCGCGCAACCATGCCGACAACACCGTCTACGCGGCGGAGAAGGCGTTGCGCGAGTTTGGCGAGAAAGTTCCCGCTGAAATCAAAACAGAAATCGAGACGAACGTCGCCGCGGTGAAGAAAGCCGCGGAGGGCGAGGATGTCGCGGCGATCAAATCGTCCACTGACGCGCTAGGGCAAGTGATTCAAAAGATTGGCGCCAGCGTCTATGGGCAGAATCAGGCCGCGGGTGGGGGCGAAGCGGGTTCTACATCCGATGCAGGTTCTTCATCGAATGAGAATCCTGATGTGGTGGATGGGGAAGTGAAGGAATAAAACAAGTCAAAGGTCAAAGGTTGAAAGTCTCAACCTTAACCTTTGACTTTCGACTTTTGACTTATGTCTAACGATTATTACGAAACCCTGGGCGTGGGACGGAGCGCGAACGATGACGAGATCAAAGGCGCGTTCCGTAAACTCGCGCGTCAGTTTCATCCCGATGTGAACAAAGAAGCCAACGCGGAAGAAAAATTTAAAGAGATCAATGAGGCGTACGGCGTGCTTTCGGATTCGGATAAGCGCGCGCGTTACGATCGCTACGGCAAAGCGGGGCTTGGCGGTGCGGGCGGATTCCACGATTACACATCGGACTTCGGCGATATTTTCGAGGACCTCTTCCGCGGATTCGGATTCTCGACAGGCGGCGGACGTTCGCGTCGGTCGCCGCGGCGCGGGCGCGATCTGCAAATGCAGATTTCGTTGACGTTCGAAGAATCTGTTTTCGGCGTTGAAAAAGAGATCGAGTTTTCACGCGAAGAGACTTGTTCACATTGCGGCGGCAACGGCGCGGAGCCCGGCACGTCGCCAGTGAAGTGCGCGACTTGTAACGGTCAAGGCGAAGTGCGGTCTGTGCGACAAACATTTTTAGGTCAGATGGTACAGTCGTCCACTTGCCCGACGTGTAACGGACGCGGCGAGACGATTGCCTCTCCGTGCAAGACCTGTCGCGGCAGTGGATTGGAACGCAAGAAGGTAAAGAAGAAGGTGCAAATTCCTGCGGGCGTGGATGTGGGAATGCAAATCCGTTTGACTGGGGAGGGTAGTCCGGGCGAGAACGGCGGACCAAACGGAACTGTGTATCTGATGCTGGATGTGAAACCGCATAAATTTTTCAAACGCCGCGAGAACGATATTTTGTTGAATCTCGATATCAACGTGGCGCAGGCTGTCTTGGGCGCGGAGATTGAAGTGCCGACGATTGACGGCGATGAAAAGTTGAAAATCCCTGCGGGGACTCAACCCGGCAAAGTATTTCACTTGCGAAACAAAGGCGTGCCTCACGTGCGGCGGAGCGGTCGCGGCGACCAGTTGGTGCTGGTCAATGTTGCCGTCCCGACCAAGTTGACGAAAGAGCAACGCGAGTTATTTGAAAAGTTGGCAGAGAGTTTGGGGACGACGGTCAAGCCGCAGGAGAAGGGATTCATTGAGTGGTTGAACGAGGCGTTGGGGGGGTGATGCAAGAGAGAATTGGAGGAGTGGAGAATTGAGATTGGAGACTGGGGGATAGTAATTGGTAATTGGGGTCTTATGCTAGTTGACAAAACGTCCTCAAGCGTGATATTGGAGTTTCTGCTGAAAGAAACCAAACACACCAGAGGACGCTCCCGTGATAAACGACTTCAATGATTTTTGTACATGGATGTATGTTGTGACCGATGATA
>CASGHD010000113.1 GCA_949319575.1 uncultured Anaerolineales bacterium
ATGTCGCACAGTGTAAAGAGCTCGCTGAGTTTTTACGGATTATCTATGCTTGTTGTGTTTTTAGTTTCCTGTAACACAGACTCTATCCCAACTTCACAAATTGCTACCACTGACACGCCTGTGTTAATACCTTCGATTACACCTTTTCCATCTCAAACAAGTACTGTAACACCCGTATCATCTCCCACATTGCCTCCCGCTACACTGTCAGTTGTATCTACTATGGATGCCATTGTTGTTCAGAAGCCAGAATTAAAAGAGTTTTATCGGTATTATCTCGAATGTGTCTACCTGCCTTACGCTTGTGTTAGTTCAGGACTTGGTCTTTCACCGAATGGTGAATGGGCTGTATTTTTTAATGGGAGCAGTATAAAAATTATCAGCGTGGACAATGCAAAAGAATGGGAAGTTTCTTTTTCAGAATTATTAGGCACTCAAGGTGCTGGAACTGTTTCAGTTGCTCATTGGGGAAAAGACGGTAGATTTTTATATGTTTATCCGCGGCAAGATGGCGCGGATGGCGGTTATGAATTGTTTTGGGGGTCAAAATGGACAAAACTTATTCGCTTAGATTTAGAAACAGGTATTTGGGAAGATACAAAGATGGGCTACGCTTTTTCGTTTTCGCCAGACGATCACTATCTAGCTTATCGTAGTGAGCAAGGTATTCATATTCGTAATTTAACAACAGGACGAGAGAAAGTTATTCAGGTAAGTTACGCTGAGTATGGTCGTTTCACTTGGTCACCCGACAGCCAGAAGATTGTATTTGTTGCTTCTTTAAACGAAGATGATTTAGAAAATCGAAAAAATGGATTTACCGCACTATTGCTTGATGTAGATAAACAAACAACCCAAACGTTGTTTGAGAATAATATAAAATTCTTGTATCCAGTTGAATGGACGGATACGAATCATGTCGTGTTTGAAAAAATATTTGAGGGATTTGGCGAAAGATTTGATCTTAACTTGAATACAGGAGAAATTACTTCGATCACAAATCCGTAAGCATGGTCAATCCTATAAAGCGTGCAATTACCAAGTCTCCAGTCTCTAATCTCTAATTCGGAGTAAGTATGGAAATCCTCAACTACATCAACGGCGAAAACATTTGACCCCCTTCCCGTCCTTCCCCCATCCGAACCGCACGGATGGGGGAAGGGGAACAGAATTTATTATGAAAATATGTATCACCTCTCAACTTAATGTCCTCCCTCCCCCATTGTCGCCTTTGGTTTTTGACAATGGGGGAGGGCAGGGAGGGGGGCGAATTGCATAAACGCACCACCCCCAAAATCTTCAAGCGCGCTAAGGAGTTGCGCCGCGAGATGACTCCGCACGAAATCAAACTCCATGCTCATTTGCGTGCGCATCGCATGGGTGATGTCCATTTCCGCCCGCAACACGCCATCGGCAACTACATCGCCGACTTTTGTGCACCGCGTAAAAAACTGATTGTAGAATTGGATGGCAGTCAACACTTGGAGCAGGATGAATACGATGCAGAACGCACTGCCTTCTTTGAATCAAAAGGTTATCGAGTAATCCGCTTTTGGAATAACGATGTGACGAATAATCTTGAATCCGTTTTGACCGTGATTTGGGATGCGTTGAAAGAACAAGAAGCAAAAAAGCAATTAAAGGCTCGAAAACCGAAAGGCAAGTCATAAAACCCCCTTCCCGTCCTTCCCCCATTCGACGATCACGAATGGGGGAAGGGGAATAGAAATTTTTTATGCAAACAGCCGTCGCCTCCCAATCCTTGTTCCCCCTCCCCCAAAATCGGTTTTTGATTTTGGGGGAGGGCAGGGTGGGGGTCGCTTGAAATCAACCAACCCTCTAATCTCTTCTTGGAGTTAATATGGAAATCCTAAACTACATCAACAACCAATGGACAAAACCCTCCGCCACACAATACTTCGACGTCATCAACCCCGCCACTGGACAAATCATCGCCAAGACTCCCCTCGGCACAAAAGCGGATGTGGACTCTGCCGCGAAGGCGGCGAGTGAGGCGTTGCCTGCGTGGCGGCGGACGCCCGTCAACGACCGTGTGCAATATTTATTCAAGTTGCGAAATCTCATGCGCGAAAACGCCGACGAGATCGGCAGACTCATCACGGACGAAGCGGGCAAAACATTTGAGGAAGCCAAAGCCGAAATGATTCGCGCGTACGAAAATATCGAAGTGGCGTGTGGGATGCCGATGATGATGAAGGGCGAGTTCGTCGAGGACATCGCCACAGGCATTGACGAGTTGATGATTCGTCAGCCCGTCGGTGTGTGCGCCACGATTGCGCCGTTTAATTTCCCTGGCATGATTCCGTTTTGGTATTTGCCGTATGCGGTCGCGGCGGGCAACACGTACATCATCAAGCCTTCTGAAAAAGTTCCGATGACGATGCAATTCATTATGAAATTAATCGAGCAGGTCGGTTTTCCAAAAGGCGTGATCAATCTGGTCAACGGCGCGAAAGAAGTTGTGGACGCGATTCTCGAACACCCGTCCATTCGCGCGGTCACGTTTGTCGGCTCCACGAACATCGCAAAATATATTTATGCCACTGCCGCGTCGCATGGCAAGCGCGTGCAGGCGCAGGGCGGAGCGAAAAATCCTGTCATCATTCTTCCCGATGCGGATATGGAGATGGCGACAAAGATCGTCGCAGACTCTGCCTTTGGATGCGCGGGACAACGCTGTCTCGCCGTTTCTTTCGCAGTGACAGTTGGTTCAGCCCGTTCGACCTTTAGTGAAGCGATTTGCGACGCCGCCTCGTCGCGAGTCGTCGGCTATGGACTCGACTCGGGCGTGCAAATGGGACCCGTCATCAACGCCGCGTCGAAGAGCAGAGTCGAGTCGCTGATTGGACTCGGCGTCAAGGAAGGAGCAAGCCTCCCCGTGGATGGACGCGGGGTTTCCATCCCAGGATATGAATCAGGTCACTTCGTCAAGCCGACCATTTTGGCGGACGTCCCGCTCGGAAGTGAAATCGCAAAGACAGAAATCTTCGGACCCGTGTTGAGCCTGATGCACGTCGAGACGGTGGACGAGGCGATTGAGTTGGTGAACAGCGGACAATACGGCAACCAAGCGAGTCTCTTTACATCATCAGGTTCCGCCGCGCGGAAGTTTCGCTACGAAGCCGAAGCGGGCAACATCGGAATCAACATCGGTGTCGCCGCGCCGATGGCATTCTTCCCGTTCAGCGGCTGGAAAGATTCATTCTTCGGCGACATGCACGGGCAGGGCATGGACGCGGTTGAATTTTTCACGCAGAAGAAGGTGGTGGTCGAACGCTGGCCCAAAGAATGGACGAGGAAATTCTAAGAACGTAAACAAGTACACAGGTAGATACGCACACACGGCTCACGACTTGTTTACCTGTCTACTTGTTTACTTGTGTACCTGTATACCAAAGGAATTATATGAATTACAAATCAGCATTATCCTACTCAACCCAATGGCTCGACATCATCAAGCAGGAAAAATTTCCTGAGGAGAGTCAAGCCAAATGGATCATCGAAGAATCGAAAAACAACTTCGCCGAGCATTTCAATCGCGGCTGGCTGGAGTATCGCAAGTCTGTCACCGAGGCGGGCGATTGGGCGTCCGTCGAATGGTCGGGCATAGGCTCGACGATCACCGATGTGATGGGGCGAAATTACATTGACTGGCTCGGCGGTTTTGGCATGTTGGATCTGGGCTGGCGTCATCCCGAAGTGGTGGAGGCGGTGACCGCGCAATTGAATCGCGCGCCCATGCCTTCGCAGGAATTGATTGACCCTCTGCGCGGTGTGCTTGGCAAACTCATGGCAGACATCACGCCAGGCGATTTAAAATATTCATGGTTCGCCGCGAGCGGCACCGAAGCCATCGAAGCCGCGATAAAAATCGCAAAACTTTACACGGGCAAATCCGCATTTATCGTCGCGCTCAAAGCCTTTCACGGGAAAACAATGGGCTCGCTCTCGATGATGGGCAAAGCAGATTATCGTCAGGCGATGGGCATGTTATACGCTGGGCAAATTTATCACATCCCGTTTGGCGATGCGGACGCGCTGGAGAAGCAGCTCGAAATTTGCGACAAGGTCGGCATCGGCGTCGCGGGCGTTTTGTTCGAGCCGATTCAAGGCGAAGCGGGCGCGATCGTCCCGCCTGATGATTTCTGGCCCCGCGTCCGCGCCGCGACGAAAAAATATGGCGCGTTGTTAATTGCGGATGAAGTGCAAACGGGTCTCGGTCGAACGGGGAGGCTGTGGGGCGTTGACCATTGGGACGTCGCCCCTGACATCCTCGCTACCGCCAAATCGCTCGGCGGCGGCGTTCTGCCCGTCAGCGCGGTGACGACCACCGAAGAAATCTTCAAGCCGATGATGTATCCGAATCCGTTCATGCACACGACAACGACAGGCGGCAACGCGCTCGCTTGTTCCGCCGCGATTGCGACTATCCACATCATCTTGCGCGATAGATTGTGGGAAGCCGCCTCAACGAAAGGCGCGTATCTTATTGAAAAAGTAACCGAGCTTGCCGAAGAATTTCCGCAGTTATATAAAGAAGTGACAGGCAAGGGACTGTTGATCGGTCAACACTTCCAAACACCAGAACTAGGTTATAAAGTGGCGGCGGAATTATTCAAGCGCGGCGTGTTGGTCTCTGGCACACTCACCAGCGCACAAACCGTCCGCATCGAACCGCCGTTGATCATCGCGCAGGAAGAGATTGATGAAGGCTTGAATCGGTTGAGAGACGCGGTTGGTGTTGTGGCGAAGACGATGTAAAAACCCTCACCCCTAACCCCTCTCCCGCAGGCAGAGGGGGACGACTTCCTTCTCCCACTGGGAGAAGGGCTGGGGATGAGGGCAAAATGCAAGTACAATAAGCAAATCCTGCCCTGAGGAGAAGAGAGTTATGACAGCCGAGTTTGCAGTTGAGTTGCAAGATGTCGTAAAGAGATTTATCACGCCAGAGGGGAACGCGCTAAACGCCGTGGATCATGTCACGATGCAGATCAAGAACGGCGAATTTTTCTCGATGCTGGGGTCGTCGGGATGCGGCAAGACCACGTCGCTGAGAATGATCGCCGGGTTCGAGTGGCCCACCGAAGGGGAAGTGTATATCGAAGGCAAAGCGATGGGGCATACGCCGCCTTTCCAGAGAAAAGTCAACACCGTATTTCAAAGTTATGCCCTCTTTCAACATTTGACCGTGTTTCAGAATATCGCCTTTGGCTTGGAGATGGAAGGCGCGCAGAAGGATGAGATCGAGAAACGCGTCAAACATGTTTTGGAGATGGTCCAGCTCACCGGCATGGAACGCCGCAAGCCGAAGCAACTCTCCGGTGGACAGCAACAGCGTATCGCGGTAGCGCGCGCGTTGGTCAAAGTGCCGGACGTATTGTTGCTTGATGAGCCGCTCGGCGCGTTGGACTTGAAACTCCGCAAAGACATGCAACTCGAACTCAAGGCTCTTCAACAGCAACTGGGCATCACTTTTGTCTACGTGACTCACGATCAGGAAGAAGCCATGACGATGTCCGATCGCATCGCGGTGATGAGCAAGGGCAAGGTCCAACAGATGGGGACGCCGGTCGAAATCTATGAAAGACCCGCCAACCGATTCGTGGCAGACTTTATCGGGGACTCGAATTTCTTCGAGGGGCGCATCAAGTCCCTGTCGAAGAACGAAGCGGTGGTTTTCATCCCCGACTTGAAGGCCGAGGTAACCGGCATTCCCGTCTCACAGGGCTTGGTTACTGGGGAGGAGATCACGGTTTCGATCCGCCCCGAGAAAGTGCTGATCTCTGAAAAGCCGATGAATCAAAATACGTTCAGGGGCAGGGTGACGAATACGGTCTATATCGGCACCGACACGCACGTGTATGTGGACTTGATGGGGAAGCGCGTGAAGGTGTTCGAGCAGAATCGCATTTCACGGCTCGACCCGGGTTCGTTCTATACGGTTGGGCAGGATGTGACGTTGGTGATGATGCCCGAAAATGTCCTGGTGTTGAAGAAGGAGTAGCGCCATGTTGAAACGATTGCGTGAAAACAAATCGGCGCAAGGCACATTGCTGGCAAGCCCAACCATGTTGTGGATGATCGGCTTGTTGATCATCCCGCTGTTGCTCACGTTGG
Source organism: uncultured Anaerolineales bacterium (assembly GCA_949319575.1). Taxonomy (GTDB): domain Bacteria; phylum Chloroflexota; class Anaerolineae; order Anaerolineales; family Villigracilaceae; genus Defluviilinea. Next base: position 6,139 of record CASGHD010000113.1, read on the forward strand.
TGGTCTCGTTCGGTCAGCGCAGTCCGGATGGCGATGTGATCTACTCGTTCTCGCTGGATAATTACATTCGCTTGTTTGGCTACAGCACGGATTGCGACAACGGTCAGGCTTCGTGCTTCGATCCGTTATATCTGCAGATCCTGTGGCGTTCGCTGACGTTGGCATTCAACACAACGGTGTTCGTGATCCTGCTGGCTTACCCGTTGGCATATTTTATCGCGCGCGCGCATCCACTGCGACGGAATACATTTTTGTTCCTGGTTCTGATTCCACTGTGGACGAACTTCGTTATCCGCGTCTATGCGTGGATGATGTTACTGCGCACGCAGGGCGTAATCAACTTGATGCTGGGCTGGCTCGCGGGCTTGTTCAATATCCCCTTCACGCCGCTGGAAATGTTATACACGCCGGGGGCTGTGCTGGTGGGCATGGTGTATGAATTCCTTCCATTCATGATCCTGCCGATCTACACCTCGCTCGAAAAAATTGACAATTCCCTGTACGAAGCCGCGGCAGACCTCGGCGCGAACGGGCTCAAGACATTTGCGCGCGTCACCTTGCCGCTTTCGATGCCGGGCGTGGTGGCGGGCACGATTTTGGTTTTCATCCCGGTCATGGGCACGTTCATCGTCTCTGATATTCTCGGCGGACGGCAGGTGATTCTGGTGGGCAATTTGATCCAGCGTCAGTTCCTCGACGCGCGCGACCCGACCTTCGGCAGCGCGGCTTCGCTGATCCTGATGATTCTGACCCTGATCGTAACGTATTTCTATACGCGGAAATTCGGTTTCGGAGAGGAGATCGTTGTCGCATGATCCCGCACACTTCACTATTACTTGGAAGGGAGTGTGCGGGATGAACCCTCATCGTCGTCACCCTTTTATCTTTTCTTCGGCAATGTTGGTGTATGTGTTTTTATATGCGCCGATCGTTGTGCTGATCCTGTTCTCGTTCAACGCATCGCGGGCGAATGTTACGTTCGAGGGTTTTGTTCCGTCCTTTAGCGATAAGGTTGTGATGGACGGCAGTTTGGTGTTATCCAGTCCTTGCGGCCCGTTCCACTGGTTCTGCGAGCTGGCAAAAGACAAAGATGTCGCGGAGGCGGCGGGCAACACGCTTACCATCGCCATCATCTCCACGCTGGTTTCCTCCGTCATCGGCACCATGGCGGCGTTGTCGCTTCAACGATATGAGTTCAAGTTGAAGCCCTTCTCGCAACTTTCGTTGTACATCCCCATCGTCATTCCTGAGATCGTGATGGGCATCGGCATTCTGACGCTCTTCAGTCAACTGTTTGGAGTCATCAACAGTTCGCTCGGCTTGACCGGCGATTCAAGACTCAGCATGGGCTTGGGTACTGTTATCGTCAGCCATATCGCCTTCAGCGTGCCTTTTGTGACCCTGGTCGTGCAGGCGCGCTTGCAGGGGTTCGATAAATCCTACGAAGAAGCCGCCATGGATCTCGGCGCAAACGAGTGGACAACATTCCGTCGCGTCACGCTTCCCATGATTCTGCCCGGCGTGCTTTCCGGCGCGCTGCTCGCTTTCACCTTGTCGCTCGACGACTTCGTCATCACCTTCTTCACCAACGGACCCGGCTCGACGACCCTGCCGATCTACGTTTATGGATTACTGCGCAGGATCATCACACCGCAGGTCAACGCTTTGTCCACTGTCTGGATTCTCACAGTCTTTTCAGTGGTCTTGATCTTGCAGTGGCTTCAAAACCGCGAAGCAAAACAACACTAAAAAATAAACTCCCGGAGCGCGGACTTCAGTCCGCCTGTTTAGAAGTTTGTTGGTTTTTCTCTACCGTACATAAGAAGATTTGGCTCTCCCGTTTCTGATGGGACAGGAGATGGTAAGCCATTTCTTTGCCACAGATTTCACGGATTTTCACCGATTTTTATTCTTCCCATCCGTGTCAATCCGTGAAATTCGTGGCTGAGGTTTGGGTTTTCCCGTTAAAAACGGTAGAGCCGAAGATTTTTACCGCTAAGCGCGCTAAGATCGCCAAAAGGCGTTCTTTGCGGCGCAAATGTACGGTAAAGCGATCGTTTTCAGGTATTTCGCGGATTCTCCGCGTTGCCAGCGTAACAAAAACTTTTAAGAAGGAGAGAGAGAAATGAATCAAAAAAGCACTACGAAGTGGCTGGGGTTGGTCATGGTAGCCAGCCTGATCCTCACAGCCTGCGGCGGCGGAGGCGGACAGCCCACAGAACCCCAGGCGTCCGACGGACCAAAAGTCACCTCCAGCGGTTTTACATGTCCGGAGCCAAGCCCGCGCATGGACGTGACCTCAACTGAGTTGAACGTCTTCGTGTGGACGGAATACTTCCCACAAGACATGCTCGATTGCTTTGAGCTCGTCTACGGCATCAAGTTAAACCGCGATGAATATTCCAGCAACGAGGAAATGTATGCCAAGGTCTCCGCAGGCGGCACAGCCTACGACCTCGTCCAGCCGACCGATTACATCGTCCCGTTGATGATCCGCCAGGGTTTGTTACAGGAGATGGATCATGCTCAGTTACCGAACATGAAGAATCTCGACGCGGGTTGGTTAGACAAGAGCTTTGACCCGGGCAACAAATATAGCCTTCCCTACCTTGCCGGCACCGATGCGATCGTAGTGAACACCGACGCGGTCGAGAACGTGCCTCAGTCGTGGGCGGACCTGTGGAAGCCGGAGTACGCCAATAAGATGGTCTTCATTGACGATTCGCGGGCCGTCATCGGTATCACGCTTCTCACGCTCGGCTATGACGTCAACACCACCGACCCCGCCCAACTCGAAGAAGCCAAGGCGAAACTGGCTGAACTGGTTGCCAATATCAAAGTGTTCGATAGCGACAGCCCCAAGACCGCGTTAATTGCCGGCGACGTGAACCTCGGCATGGTCTGGACCGGCGAAGCCTATATTGCCAATCAGGAAAATCCCGCCATCCAATATATTTATCCAACCGAAGGTCCGATCCTTTGGCAGGATAACTTCTTGATGCTGAAAGACGCCGCTCACGCCGACGCGGCATATGCCTGGCTCAACTATATGATGCAAGGCGATGTCTTCTGGCTGACCATGCGCGACTTCCAATACACGAACCCGAACAAAGCCGCGCTGGAATACGCCAAAGCGAATCAACCGGAAGTGTACAGCGCCTACGCCGATTCGCCCATCACCAACCCGCCCGCTGAAGTCATCGCGAACGGACATGGCATCGAAGATGTCGGCGACGCCACGCCGCTCTACGATGATATTTGGGTGGAAGTAAAGGGCGGAAACTAGATTTAGAAACGAGATTGGAGACTGGAGACTTAACCTCCAGCCTCCAATCTCGACTTGCCCTCGCTTCATTCGCAGGGGACGCCTGATTCAGCCTCGGAAGAATTTTTTCAAATCTGACAGGTCTCATCAGAACGGTTGTCCTTCATAACGATTGCGTGGATATAGGTTCCGATTGACAAGTCGTCTACGAAGACCTGTCAGGTTTTATTTGCAACACAATCTTGTCCGCCCCGACAACGCACATCGGACGCGGAGCCAACCGAAAGGATTTTATGCGAGTCTTACTCGTAGGAGTTGGGGGAGTGGGGGAATCTATCGCCGCCATTGCAAAACCACGTGAGTGGATGAAGTTAATGGTGTTGGCAGATTACAACATCCAACGCGCCGAAGAGGTGCAAAAGAAATTGGGGGATGCAACGCGCTTTCCCGTCGAGTCTATTGACGCGAGCAAACAGGAAAACATCGAAGCGCTGGCGAAGAAATACAACGTTGACCTCATTATGAACGCGGTGGACCCCGTGTTCAACAAACAAATTTTCGATGCCGCGTACAACGTCGGCGCGAACTACATGGATATGGCAATGACCCTCTCCGAGCCGCATCCCACCGACCCGTTCAACAAGGTCGGCGTCAAACTCGGTGATTATCAATTCGACAAAGCGAAAGACTGGGAGAAAAAGGGTTTGCTCGCTATGGTTGGCTTCGGCGTGGAGCCCGGCATGGCAGACGTTTTCGCGCGTTACGCCGCCGACCATCTCTTCGATGAAATTGACGAGATCGGGATTCGCGACGGCGGCGACCTGTTTGTGGAAGGATACGAATTCGCGCCGACCTTCTCGATTTGGACGACCATTGAAGAATGTTTGAATCCGCCAATTGTTTACGAAAAAGAAAAAGGCTGGTTCACCACCGCGCCATTCTCCGAACCTGAAATGTTCGAGTTCCCCGAAGGCATCGGCAAAGTGGAAGTGGTCAACGTGGAGCATGAGGAAGTCTTGCTCGTGCCGCGTTGGATCAAGAATGTAAAACGAGTCACGTTCAAGTATGGGCTTGGCGATGAATTTACAGACGTGTTGCGAACACTTCATAAATTAGGGTTGGATAGCAAGGAGAAAATCAAAGTGAAAGGAGTCGAAGTCGCGCCGCGCGACGTGGTCGCCGCAACTTTGCCCGACCCCGCCCACCTCGGCGATAAGATGCACGGCAAGACTTGTGCAGGTACCTGGGTGAAAGGCACGAAAGATGGAAAGAAGAAAGAAGTGTACTTGTATCAAGTGGCTGATAATCAAGAGTGCATGAGCAAATGGAATTGTCAGGCAGTCGTCGCGCAGACGGCGTTCACGCCCGTCATCGCGATGGAATTAATCGAAAAAGGAATCTGGAAAGGCGCGGGCGTGCTGGGGCCCGAAGCGTTTGATCCGCTTCCGTTTATGGAGCGGATGGCGGAGTGTGGGTTTCCGTATGGATTACGAGACTAACCAGAGAACAGGTAAACAAGTACACAAGGAAACACGTAAACACGTTCCGCCTTGTGTACTTGTATACGTTTTTCCCCATCCCTTTCGGAATAAATGTGTTGCCAACGATTAATCGCATCTGTATAATTTCAACATCCTGAATTTCTCGCGAGGAAAAAGTATGAACTATAAACTTTGGATTGACGGCAAGTGGGTGGATTCGCAGGGCGGCAAGAAAATGCAGATCGAGAATCCTGCAACGGGTGAGAAGATCGCCGAAGTGCAGGAAGCCACAAGGGAAGATGTAGACAAAGCCGTGCAAGCCGCGAAGACCGCGTTTTATGATGGGCGTTGGTCGCGCAAGACTCCAAGTGAACGCTCCAAAGCGATCTGGAAATTGGCTGATTTACTTGAAGCCAACTCGGAGGAGTTTGCGCGCGTCGAAAGCGAGAACACGGGCAAGCCGTATAAATTTTTGAGTCTGGCAAGCGATGTCCCGTTCACGGTTGACAACTTAAGATTTTTCGCCACCGCCGCGCGCGATACGCATGGGTCACACGCGGGCGAGTTTATGACGGGGTACACCTCCATGTATCGGCGCGAGCCTGTGGGGGTAATTGGGCAAATCACGCCGTGGAATTATCCGCTGAACATGGCGGGCTGGAAAATCGGGCCCGCGCTCGCGGCGGGTTGTACGATTGTGTTGAAACCCGCTCCAGGCACACCTCTCACAACGTTGATGCTGGCTGAATTGATTCAAGAGGCGGGCATTCCAGATGGTGTGGTCAACATTCTTTCTGGCGGCAATGACGCGGGTCAGGCAATCGCGGAACATCCCGATGTGCGCATGATCTGTGTGACGGGGTCATCTGGCACGGGCAAAAAGGTGATGAAGACTGCGGCAGACACGTTGAAGCGCGTCCATCTTGAGCTCGGAGGAAAAGCGCCGTTCATCGTGTTCGATGACTCTGATCCCGAACTGGTCGCGGCGAAGGCATCCTTTGCGGCTACTGCCAACACGGGACAAGATTGCACTGCCGCGACGCGCATCTACGTGGAAAAAGGTCGCGCGAAGGATATGCGCGAAGCAGTGGTTGAGGCGATGAAGAATGTGAAAGTTGGTTTGCCGTTTGACGATGGCGTTGTGATGGGTCCGCTGATCTCAGGGATTCAGCGCGAGCGCGTTACGGGATTTGTAGATCGCGCGAAGTCGCAAGGAGCGAAAATTCTCACAGGCGGCGGCGTACCGAAAGATTTGCAGAAGGGATATTATTTCGAGCCGACAGTCATCTCGAACGTTCAGCAGGATTGGGAGATCGTGCAAAGCGAAGTGTTCGGTCCCGTAATTACCGTGCAGGAATTTGATAATGAAGAACAGGCTCTTCATTTGGGCAATGATGTGTTGTATGGTCTCGCCGCCTCGGTGTTCACGAAAGATGTCGGTCGCGCTATGCGACTCACGAGTCAACTGGAATTTGGCACGGTCTGGGTCAACGACCATTTGCCGATCACGTCCGAAACCCCGCACGGCGGATTTAAACAATCAGGCTTCGGCAAGGACTTATCTGCGGAGGCGGTCGGCGATTATCAGATCACGAAGCATGTGATGATCGCGCACAGTTAATCATGTCATTGCGAGGCGCACTTGCTCTTTGCCTGAAGCAATCTCCTGCAAAGTTGGAGATTGCTTCGCCACGAAGAACAAAAGCGTGGCTCGCAACGACATGAAATGTTTTGCAAACAATTTGAAAATAACTTCGCATATACTGATACCCATGCTTTGAATCTGTTGAGCAAATAAAATAACTGGAGAACGAAATGGAATACAAATTATTGATTGATGGTCAATGGGGCGGGAGTGGAATTCCGCTGGAGGTGAAAAATAAATATAGCGGCGAAACGGTTGGTGTGGTGAATACCGCCACAAAAGAAGATTTGAACAAAGCCATTGATGCCGCCGAACGCGCCGAAGATGTGATGGCAGATATGCCCGCGCACAAACGCGCCGATATTCTGCTGAAAACCGCGTCGCTTTTGCGCGAACGCGCTGACGACCTCGCCAAAACCATCGCCGCCGAAGCGGGCAAGGCGCTCAAGTTCGCGCGCGCCGAAGTGGATCGCGCTCAAAGCACGTTCACGATTGCCGCCGAGGAAGCGAAACGATTGCACGGCGAGACAATTCCGCTGGATGCTGTTCCATCAGGTGAAGGCTATTTCGGATTTTGGACCCGCCGCCCCGTCGGTGTGATCGCGGCGATTAGTCCGTTTAATTTTCCATTGAATTTGGTCGCGCATAAAGTGGCTCCCGCGCTCGCGGCTGGCAATACGGTGGTGTTGAAGCCTGCCACGACGACTCCGCTCGCGGCGGTGAAGTTG
>CASGHD010000114.1 GCA_949319575.1 uncultured Anaerolineales bacterium
GATTACAACCAGCAACCTCCCGCGCATTATTTCGAAGTGGTCGGCGCGAAAGGCTCGTTGCAGTGGAATCTGTCCGACGGCGCGACGCGAATTTATCAGGCGGGGGAAAAGGCTTGGGACGTGTATCCGCCTCCCCCTGAGTTTGAACGCAACGTCATGTTCATGGACGAGATGAGACATTTTATCTCTGTCGCGCGCGGCGAGGTTGAGTCGTCCTGTCCGTTGGAGGATGGAATTAAAGCTCAACGATTGATAAGCGCTATTCAAGCTTCCAGCAATTCAGGGGTGAGAATAAAATTATAAGGTCAATGAATACGAATCCTCGCACCAACAAATTGTCTGATGGGTTGATGGTCGGTGTCTTGCTGACCCTGATCGCGGCATTTATCTATTTGCCGTTCGTCTTTCAGTTTGGATACTATTTTGACGATTGGTACATTATGTTTGCGGCAGGAGCGCGCGGCGTTGAAGCGATCCGTGAAATTTATAGCATTGATCGCCCGGCTGGCGCGCTCTTAATGAGTCCGCTGTATACCTTGTTTGGTGCAAATCCGCTTTTTTACAATTTGTCGGCTTTTGTGTTCCGCGTGGCAAGCGCGTTGGGTGTATGGATCCTTTGTGTAAGGATGTGGCCTCGCGCGCGCTCGGTTGCTTTTATAACTGCCCTGCTGTACCTGATCTATCCGGGATTTCTTTCGCAACCGAACGGGATTACCTATCAGTATTATCTTGCCGGTCTTGCCTCTGCAATTTGGTCCGTTGCGTTGACGGTGCAAGCGGTCATAACTACACAGCGCAGCCACAAATGGTTATTGCATGGCGTTTCGATTCTGCTGGGATTGTTTTATCTTTCGCAGATCGAATGGTACATCGGCATTGAGGCAATCCGTTGGGCTTGTATTCTTCTTTTGAAATTAAGGGAGAAAGGATCAACCCGGCAAAAGATTGCTCGCGCTCTTCAGCAGGGTCTGCCAGCGATGCTTATTCCTGTTTTGTTCCTTGCGTGGCGAATCTTCTTTTTTGACAATGAACGCGGCGCCACAGACCCGGGAATGCAATTGGGCGATGTGATTCTCTACCCAGCACAGACTTTATTCAGGTGGGGATTTTCTCAAGCGCAGAACGTGTTCGAAACCTCGATCGCCGCCTGGGTGATACCGCTTCAACAAGTTGGCTTGATTCGAGATAACACACATCGTTTGATCGGGCTAGCGATCGGAATCGTTTCTTTATTATTGTCACTTGTTGCGCTTCGACGAATGGAGTCTCCAAACAGCGTACCCCATGATGATTCTTCCAAGTGGAGACGCGAGATGGCATGGCTTGGTTTGACGGCTCTGATTTTTGGGCTTGTGCCGGTGACGCTGGCAAACCGCGAGGTCGCGTTCCCTTCTTTTTCACGATATACACTTGTTGCTTCTCTCGGCGTGGCGATGCTTATCGCGGCATGGCTGTCTCAAGTATCGAAGCAATCCGTGCGTTGGGGCATTCTTGCATTCTTTATTCTTGCCTCCGCATTGACTCACTACGGAAATGGATTGCAATACGTAACCTCGACTCAACGGACGCGCGATTTCTGGTGGCAAGTCTCGTGGCGTGTGCCGCAGTTTCAACAGAACACCACATTGATCGCAAATATCTCCTCTGTCGCAACGGAAGAAGATTATTTTGTTTGGGGTCCTGCTAATATTATTTATTATCCCGAAAGCCAGAATGACGAAATGGTACAGCCGGCGTTGTATGCGGCGGTGCTAAATCGAAATACGATACAAAAGGTTCTGATCCGCGAACGGCAGGAATATGACAATCGCCGCGGAATCATCACGTATAAAAATTATCGCAACATCCTGATCCTCTCGCAACCATCGCCTAATTCGTGTGTGCATGTGATCAATGGACTTCAACCTGAATTTTCCACCGCTGAATCGGATTCGATTCGCGTGATCGGATCATTTTCCGAACTCGAACACATTCTCGCGGATGAAACGACTCATACGCCGCCGCAACTTGTTTTCGGACCTCAGCCTCCACGCGGCTGGTGCTACTTCTACCAGTCCGCTGACCTGGCGCGTCAGCGCGGGGATTGGGAATCAGTTATCCGTCTCGGAAATGAAGCGCAGGCGATGGGTTTCGCCCCATCCGATGCCATCGAGTGGATGCCGTTTATCCAAGCCTATGCCGTTACGGGGGATGTAGATCGCCTGACCGCGCTTGCGCCGGTCATTTCTGCCGAACCCTACGTTGCTTTACAAGTCTGCCGAATTATCGGCGGGTTGCAGGGGCTTTCGGCGGAAACGCTCGAAACCGTCGATTCGCTTTATTGTATCGAGTAACCTTTTGAATCCACCTTCAAAATTCAGCGGGTGAATTTTAGGATATAATTGCGCCTCGCATAGCAAACCCAGCAGAGCAATCTGTGAAAAATCAAGGAGAAATAATGTCAAAAGCAAAACTCATAAGCCCCTATGGGGGAACACTGGTGAACCTTGTTGCGGAGGGCAAAGAGCGCGAGGAACTTCTCGCCCGCGCCGGGAAACTGCCTTCGATCAAGATCACCACGCGCAATCTTTGCGACCTCGAACTGCTCGCCACCGGCGGGTTTTCACCGCTCACCACATTCATGGGAAAAGCGGACTATGACCGCGTGCTCAAGGAGATGCGTCTTGCTGACGGGACCTTGTGGCCCCTTCCCATCACATTGACAGCTGACCCCAAGGAATTGCCGACCGTCGGCGAGGATCTTGCGCTTCGCAACGCCAATTTCGATCTGATCGCCGTGATCACGCTCGATGAAGTCTTCCACTGGGATCCGCAGACCGAAGCCGCGCTCGCCTATGGCTCCACCGATACCAAACACCCGATGGTCTCTGAAATGGGACGCTGGAACAAGGTCTGCATCTCCGGTCCCATGAAGATCGTCAACCTCCCCAAATATTATGACTTTGTCGACCTGCGCCTTACGCCTGCGCAGGTGCGCGAAGAACTCGAAGCAATGGGGCAGGACAATGTGGTCGCCTTCCAGACTCGCAACCCGCTGCATCGCATCCACGAAGAGTTGACCAAACGCGCCGCGGCGCAGGTCAACGGCTCTTTGTTGGTTCACCCCACCGTCGGCATGACCAAGCCCGGCGACGTGGATCACTACTCGCGCACCCGCACTTATAAAGCGCTGGTGGAGAATCACTACGACAAGAACAGCACCATGCTCAGTTTGTTGCCGTTAGCCATGCGCATGGCGGGACCGAAAGAAGTTCTGCTCCATGCCATCATCCGGCGCAACCATGGCGCGAATCATTTTGTCGTTGGGCGCGATCACGCGGGACCCGGCAACGATTCCACGGGCAAGCCGTTTTACGGTCCGTATGACGCGCAGGAAAATATGAAGAAGTACGAATCCGAGTTGGGCGTCAAGATGGTTCCGTTCGAGATGCTTGTCTATCTTCCCGATGAAGATCGCTATGTGGAAGAAAAGGATGTTCCCAAGGGCGCCAAGACCGCCAACATCTCCGGCACACAAGTGCGCGAGGAATATCTCGCAAAAGGCAAATTATTGCCAGCCTGGTTCACCCGCCCTGAAACCGCTGAAATTCTGCGCGAGACCTACCCGCCGCGTCACAAACAAGGATTTGGAATCTGGTTCACCGGCTTGAGCGGCTCCGGCAAATCTGCCACCACCGCTGTGCTTACCTCCCTGCTCCTCGAACGCGGACGCGAAACCGCCATCCTCGACGGCGATGTGGTGCGCACACACTTGAGCAAAGGACTCGGTTTCAGCAAGGAAGACCGCGATACCAACATCCTGCGCATTGGCTTTGTTGCCGGCGAGATCGTGCGCGCGGGCGGCATCGTCATCTGCGCCGCCATCAGCCCCTACCGCGCCACCCGCGAAGAAGCCCGCAAGATGGTCGGTGAAAACTTTATCGAAATCTTCATGGATACTCCCGTAGAAGTCTGCGAAGAGCGTGATGTGAAAGGCTTGTACGCCAAGGCGCGCCAGGCAGTGGCAGACGGCAAGCCGATGTTCTTCACCGGGGTGGACCATCCCTACGAGCCGCCGATCAAACCCGAGATCACGCTTCAAGGTTTCGGCGCCACGCCCGAAGATAATGCCCGCATTATCGTCAAATACCTCGAAGATCAGGGATATTTGAATCACGTTTGATCGTTGATGTAGGGGCGGGGCAACCCCGCCCCTACTGCGTATTGCGTATTTTTCTTGTATGCCTCCTCGCGACTCACTCCGCCTTGTTTCTTTTTTCAGCCTGTTTTTGATCGTCATCGCCGGGACCTTGCTCGTGCTTCGAGCCACGCCCGAGGGACTTGGTTTGTCGGATGATTCCATCGCGTACATTGCCGGCGCGCGGAGTTTATTAGCGGGGGATGGTTACCGCGAAGCCTGGCTGGCGACCAACGGATACGTTACGCACTTCCCGCCCGGCTTTCCTTCCGCGTTAACCGTTCTCGGCTGGTTCGGTCTCGATCCTCTGCGCGGCGCGCGCTTCCTCAACGCGCTGTTGTTCGGGGTGAACGCCGGGTTGGTCGGCATTCTCGTCTGGCGCACAACGCCTTCGCTCACGGCTGGGCTGATCGCCGCCGGGCTGTTTGTGTTGAACGGGGAAATGCTTCAGACGCACGCGATGGCGATGAGCGAGCCTTTATTCATTTTCCTCTCGTTGGTATCGCTATGGATGTTCGACCTGTCTTTTGAAAGCCTGCTGTTTTACGCGGGAGAAAAAACCAGCGAAATCGAGGGACGAGTCAAACGCTGGCGGCGGCGGAACGAAAGCGCGGCATGGCTGGTTGCCTCTGGCGTATTCGCCGGACTGGCATACCTCACGCGATATTCCGGGCTGGCGCTTGTCGCCGCGCTCCTCGCCGCATTGATCGCCCTCCACACCAATTGGAGGAAACGCCTGGGCGGCATGATCTTGTTCCTGGAGGGATTCATTCCCCTTGCCGCAGTATGGGCGTTGCGCAACCATTGGGTTGCCGGGAATGCGACCAATCGCTCGCTGGCGTGGCATCCGCTGACGCAAGAGAACATCAATACCGGCTTGCGCGTCTTCGCCGATTTTTTCATCCCCGTGACGGGATGGTTCAAAGCGCTCGCAAAAACACCGGGCGCGTTCGAGGCGATTGCGATTCTCGTCCTCGGCGGCGCGCTGGCATGGACGGCGCTTGAAGCGTGGAAATTTTTCACGAAGCAGAAGCAACCGTCCCTGAGAGAGGGAAGCGGGTTTATCATCCCACTGATCACCGGACTGTTCCTGTTCGCCTACCTCGCCTCCACCGTCGCATCCATGATTCTCTTCGACGCCGCGACAAAATTCAAATTGAGAATTGTTTCGCCGGTCTTCGTCTGTCTGTTCATCCTGCTGGTGTGCGCCCTCATCTGGCTTCGCAAACGAAATTTTGCGTTGGCGGCGCTGATCGCGGTTGCCGCGCTCGGCGTTTCACTTTTCAAACAGGCCCACACGGTCAACACATGGGAAAAGAGCGGGCTGGGTTTCGCGTCGTTCCAATGGTACGATTCGGAGGCGATGGCGTTTCTGCGCGAACTGCCCGATGATGTTGCCATCTTCACCAACGAACCCGGCGCGGTCTACCTGTATACGGGTCGCGGCTCTTTCGTATTGCCCAGCGGTTATGATTCAGCGCGAGCCGAATCGATCCCGGGCTTTGAAGACGGCGTGGCGCGAATGCAAGTTGAAATCAACGCGGGACGCGCCGTGCTTGTCATCTTCGACGACGGCGCGAACATCGCCGGCGAAGTCGAGGCGCTGACCGAAGGCTTGAATCTCGCGCTCAAATCGCAAGGCGATTCCATTTACACAAAACAACCGTAGCGCAAGATGCCATCTTGCGCTACAAGGACTACCATGACCATTCAAGATAAATTCAAACTCGACGGGCGCGTTGCCCTCGTCACCGGCGGCGCGGGATTGCTCGGCAGGGAATTTTGCAAGACGCTTGCCGAAGCCGGCGCATCGGTGGCTGTGCTGGATTTAAACGCCGCTTCCCGCTCCGCGGCAGGGACAGCTGATTCACTCACCCAAAGCGGATACACCTCCCTCGCCCTCTCCGCCGACATCACCCAACCCGACTCGGCGAGTGGCGCGGTGGAAAAAGTGTTATCTACATTTGGGCGACTCGACATCCTCGTCAACAGCGCCGCGCTCGACCCAAAATTCGACGCCGACGCGATGAAAAAAGGCGTGACGCCCGGTTCATTCGAGGATTATCCGCTTGCGGATTGGAACGCCGCCCTCCACGTCAATTTGACCGGCATGTTTTTGATGACTCAAGCCTGCGTCAAGCCGATGCTCGCGCAAGGAAAAAAGGGAAGCGTTATCAACATCTGCTCCACCTATGGACTCAATGGTCCCGACCAGCGCATTTACATCAAAGACGGTCAGCGCGTCGCGTACAAACCCGTGTACTACACGGTGACGAAAGCCGGCGTCCTCGGCTTCACCAAATATCTCGCCGCGTATTACGCCGGGACAGAAATCCGCGTCAACGCGCTCACGCCGGGCGGCATCTTCAACGACCACGAAGAATATTTCGAAAAAAATTATTCCGCAAAAACGATTTTGGGTCGTATGGCGAAAAAAGACGAAATGAACGGCGCCTTGCTCTTCCTTGCTTCGGATGCCTCATCGTACATGACCGGTAATAACGTCGTTGTGGACGGCGGATGGACTGCGTGGTAG
>CASGHD010000115.1 GCA_949319575.1 uncultured Anaerolineales bacterium
GCTCTTGGTTTTGCCGAAGCAGTCCCCCAACGCCGGGAGATTGCTTCCCTTCGACAGGCTCAGGACAGGCGTCGGGACCCCGAAAAACATCGGGGCAGGCGAGCAAGAGCCTCCTCGCAACGACATGCCTGAGTAGTTACCCGAAACTACGAGTAAATTTAGCCATATTTTGAGACTTACTTTATTCAAAAATCAATAGGACAGGCATCCCGCGCTATAAAAATTTATTTATTGGCTACGATGTCAATGTAATCTTCTGTCACTGCTTCGCTGTTTGCCGCGCCGAGCAGGTCGAGCAGTTCGCTCAGCAGGTCGGCTTTGTTGTCCGCGTCTTTGCGGCTCCACGTGCGCGATTTGACTTCAAGGAAATGTCCGAGCGGGGGCGCGGTCATGTGATCGAGGTTGATGTAGAACTCGGTCTCTTTGTATTTGATGAACCAGCGCAAGCGATCTTTCTCGATCAGCACTTCCGATTTTGGTTTGAAGTATTCGCGGTAAAAACGCAGAGAGTTGGTTGCAGGCGCAAGGAAGCGACTGCGCGACAGTAATACTTCATGCTCGAACTTCCCCTCGCGCTTTTGACCGAGCAAGGTGAGTCGCGCGCGAGTTTGCGTGACGGTGTTCTTTGCGTCATCCACGAAGTCGTCTTCGCGGAAGCGCAGGCGTCCCTGCGACTCATCGTCAAAGAAGAAGTATGCGTCGTGTTGGCGATAGTGACGCGCGTAGATGATTTCTATATTGTCCCGTGTTAATTCTCGGAGAACGCGGTCTGGATTATTGAGTTTAACCTTGACCTGCACCTCGAACGACTCCTCTTCCATCGAGCCGCCGAGCGCGATGAGTTTCGATAATACCGATTGTTCGCGTTCGACGAGGAACGAATCAATTTGCTTGGCGAGGTCCGCGGCTTGGGCGAGAAGTTCATCCTCTTTCAGTGTGAGCAGTTGACGTTCGCGCATCACCCACTTGCCGTTGATCATCACATCGGTCACGTCGGTGGATTTGCTCGCGTAGACGATCTGCGCGTACGTGTTGTCTGGCGAACGGCGGAAGGAGGGGGAGTTGTGCACGGGGCTGAGGTCAACGAGGATCAGGTCGGCGCGACGGCTGGGGGTGAGCGAACCAGTTAGATGTCCGAGATGAAGCGCTTGGGCGCCGAGGCGAGTCGCCATGAGCAAGGCTTGCGGCGCGGGGAGCGAAGTCGGATCGTTCGTCACGGCTTTGGCGATGAACGCGGCGAGTCGCACTTCCTCGAACATATCCAGATCATTGTTCGACGCGGGTCCGTCTGTGCCGATGCCGACGTTGAGTCCCGCATCGAGCATTTTCACCACAGGCGCGAAACCCGAAGCGAGTTTGAGATTCGACGAGGGATTGTGAGAAACGCCCGCGCCCGCGTGATGAAGCGTGCGGATCTCGCCGATGTCGAGATGCACGCAATGCGCGGCGATGACTTTCGCTTCGAGCAGTCCTTGTTTTTTCACGTACGGAATGACAGGCATGCCTTGTTCGTTGCGCATGTTGTCGACTTCAAACGAAGTTTCGGCGAGATGTGTGTGAAGCGGAACATCGAATTCTTTGGCGAGGTCGGCGGTCTCGCGCAAAATATCGGCGGTGGTTGTGTAGGGCGCGTGCGGCGCAATGGACGGGACGATGAGCGGATGCCCCTTCCATTTTTTGATGTAGTCGCGCGCTTTTTCCATGGCGTCTTCGTACGACGCCGCGTCGGGCGTTGGGAATTTGAGGATGGATTGCCCGCACACGCCGCGCATTCCTGCATTGGCTGTAGCGGTTGCGACATCATCTTCATAAAAGTACATGTCGTTGAACGTGGTCACGCCGCTCTTGATGAGTTCGGCGCATGCGATGGATGTTCCAAGACGCACAAATTCTGGCGAAGCGAATTGACGTTCGACGGGCCACATGTATCCTTGCAGCCATACGTCGAGCCGCAAGTCGTCCGCGATGCCGCGCAGGAGGGTCATCGGCACGTGTGTGTGCGCGTTGACCAGACCCGGCATGATGATTTTGCCTTTGCAGTCAATCGTCTCTTTGCCCGAATATTCTTTTTTGATCTCATCTTCGGGTCCCACCGCGACGATGCTGTCGCCCGTCACCGCGACGGCGCCGCGAGGATATTGATTCATCTTTTCGTCCATGGTGAGGACGTGGGCGTTGAGGAAGAGGGTGTCAACGGTTTGCATAAGGTCTCCTGGAAATACACAAAGGGCGGCATTTCTGCCGCCCGATTGATTCTTATTGCGGGCTTGCTGTCGCAAGCGCAGGCTCGATCTCGAAAATCACGCGGCCCGATGTCTGTGACAATACACGATGAGCGTCAAGAATTTCCAAGCCTGCCAGTTTGCCGTCGGGTCCGTAATCGGCAAGGATTTCTTCGGTTAATTGACGTGTTTCAACTTGTCCTGCTTCGAGGCGCTGGAATTCAAGATAGAGGGCGTCCACATCCATATCGAAAGTAATTTTCATAAATTTTTCGCTGTCGCTAATTATACATCTTCCTGTACTTGAATGATGTCTCCTAGCTCGCCTTATGCAAAATTGCATCTGGTTGGACAATATTCGGTAGTGGGTTTGCGTAAATGATGTAGGAGCGAGATACTATCTCGCTCTACGGCTTCATCATTGATTTCGAACCATTACCCAATATTCTTTTGATAAGTTTACGACCGTCCACGAATGGTCACGAATAAACGAATTGGTATGCCGACATTCGTGGATGGATCACTGCCAAAGCAAAACTGCGAACCGTTGGTTTCCCTGCGCTGCTTCGACTGCGCGCCTCGACTTGCGCCTGGCGCTCCGCTCAGGCGGAGATGATCACGGCACAAAATTCAAAAACGCCTTCAACGCCTTTAAATTCGCGGCGAAATCGGTGTTCTTATGATCGCGCAGTTCCATATCCACTGCCGCGCCGACGCCGTTCTCGACAGCCCAATCGGCGAGTGTGCCTGTGTAGACGCAACCCGTGTCTACGGGGGGGTAGGGGTAATTTGTTGCTTTCGCTAATATTTTGGAAAGTTGTTTTGATTCTTGAGTCCATGGCGCGCCGCCGGGGAAGACTCCCAGCGCGGCGCTGTGATAACTAATTAAAGCGGTGATGTTTTGCCCTTCAATGAAACTCATCACCGAGCGGGTTTCAGGCTCAGAGCCGCCGTACACGCCGCCTGTAGTGGGGCGATAGATCCAACAGCCGTCGCGGTCCCAGTCGGCGGACCAGTTTTCACTGGGAAAGTTGCGGTTCAAATCCACGCCGTTATCGTTGACCCGCCCGTCGACGCCGTGAGCGCGCGCCTCGCCATCGGGGTTCATGTTGCGGATGATGTATAGCGTCGCGTCTGAGGGAATCGCGCCCGGGTCTTTGCTGAGGTATTCGATCAATTCGTTGGCAAGCGCAATTGTATTCCATTCGTATCCGCCATGGATGCCCGCGACGATCAGGTATTCGCGCTCGCCCTTTCCAAATTTGTATACTTCGATGGGGTAGCCCGCAACCGAATAGCCGATCGCAGTTGGCGCAGGTCCGTTGTTGAGCACGAACGGAGTCGAAGTTTCAAAAACATAGGGCGTAAAATTTGGAAATGCCGTCAGCGTCGGCAAAAAAAAGGTTGTCGGCGCGACGTTCAGCGCGGAGACGGAAGAGGTCGGCTGGCTGGGAGCCACTGCTTCCACGCGTTGGCTGGAGAAATAAAATGCCGCGCCGGCGAGCAGGCACAACAACACAACCCCATTCACGATCCAAATTGAATACACCCAGGTATGCGCCGAAGTGCGTCGTTGCATCAGGCGTTTTCCATTGCCCGGCGGCGCATCCAATCGAGCGCGAGATTGACCGACCACATCGGCAGACTGCGCGGGGGTCCGCCATAGGTGACATGGTGAGTCTTTTCGAATACTGGCGTGATGAGCGCCATGTCTGCCGAGCGGTCGTCGATGTTGACGATGACACCCAGCGCCACATCGGCGTTCGATTCGGCGCGCGCGGCTCGTAAAGAATCCAGGAGGTTGGACGACTGGAGGCTGGAGACTGAGGTGGTGCGCGGAAGTTTGAGCGCGAGCAAGCCGTTTAGATCGGATTCCAACCCGATCAGACTCCAGCCCCGGCTTGCCACGGCTTTGAGAGCGACATTTTCCAGTGTTTCTTCATCCGCTCCGAAGACCACGTCCCCGAGTCGCGCGCGGACATCGTGTTCGATCTTCGCGATCATTTCATCCGCTTGCGTTTCATCTTTTGCCTTCGCCGCAATGCGAATATCCACAACGCCGGTGTGCGCCGCAAGACCCACCGTTGGGTTGCTCAATGTTTCGAGGTCGGCGATCTTTTCGTCGATCATCCCTTCGCCGAGACCCGCGCAGTGCAGAATTTTTATTTTGATGAGTTCGTTGAGGTTGAACCGTTTTTGTAAATATGGGATCACCGATTCGTGCAGGATGTGTTCCATTTCGTTGGGAACGCCGGGGAGGGAGATGACGACGCTCTCCCGTCTAACTTGTTGCGTCCGCAGTTCAACTGCGGACGCAACTTCAACTGCCTGATCGTCCCGCAGTTGAACTGCGGGACGATCAGGAGATGATTCAACAATAAAACACGGCGCGGTGCCGACGGGGTTTTTGATTCCCAACGCGCCTTTGGGCGCATATGCCTGTCGCTTTTGGTTTTCAGAGGGTTTGCGCCCGTAACGCGAAATGGACTCAACGACTTGTTCCCACAAGTCTTCGCGGAATTCCAGTTCCACGCCTGCGGCGCGCGCGACGGCTTCACGCGTGGGATCGTCGATGGTTGGACCTAACCCGCCCGTTGTGATGACGATCTCGGCGCGGCTCATCGAGTTGCGGATGGATTCCGCGATCCGTTCGACGTTGTCGCCGATGGTAATGGTGCGGAATAAGTCCACGCCCATGCCGCGCAAAACGCGCGCGATGTAACGCGTGTTCGTGTCCACGATCTCGCCGAGGAGGATTTCCGTTCCGATGGTGATGATTTCTGCAGAGGGCATAATAGATATTCCGTCCTGAGCGGAGTGGGGTGTTCGTTCCCACGCAGTCGAAGGACAGTTTCAAAAGGATATGTGTTTGTAGTGGTCAATTGCGCTTCGACTTCGGTCTTCGTTTCCGCTGTCGCTTCGCTCAGACCTCCGCTCAGCGCGAGTGGTTATCAAAATTCTACTTCAACGCCAAGATTCATGACATGAGCATTCTCTAAGGCGACTTGCGCCGCGACGGCGTCTTGTACCGCGTTGCCAACGGATTTGAAGAAGGTGATCTCGTCATCAGACTGCCTGCCTGAGTGTATTCCCAGAACGATCTCGCCAAGCTCAGCGTGGATGTTCGCTTCGGTGATTAGCCCGGCTTGCATGGCTTTGACGATGTCGCCCGCTTCGTCCATGATGGTGGCGCGCGAATCAACAACGATGCGTGAACGCGCGACCGTTTCGATGGGGAGTTCCTGCATCTCCGGCGTGTAGGCGCCGATGGCGGAGATGTGCGTACCTGCTTTTACATCTTTATCTTCAAAGATGGGTTTCGTCGAACCTGTCGCCGTGCAAATAATGTCCGCGCTTTGGATGGCTTCTTTGGGCGTCTTTGCCACGCGAATATCTGTTGGGATATTTTCCTGCCCAGCCATTTCTTTTGCGAACAATTCGGCTTTGGCAATGGTTGGATTATAGATGAACGCGGTTTGGATATTTCGCGCGGAGCACGCGGCTTCAAGTTGAGTCTTCCCTTGCGGTCCCGCGCCGAAGATGGCGACTATTTTACTGTCTTTGCGAGCGAGCAGGTCAATTGCCGCGCCGCTCCCCGCGCCGGTGCGGATGGCGGTGAGCGCGCTTCCCTCGAGCAATGCAATCGCGCGTCCTGTTTCCACATCGAAGACTAACACCGCGGCTTGGATGTAGGCGAGTCCGCGCGGGGGGTTGGAGGGATATAGCGATACGACTTTGACGGCGAGCGCTTCGGTGGAATCGTTTTTCATGTAAGCGGGCATGAACAGGCTGATCGCGTCGTGGCTGGGGATGGGGAGACGTGTCCGCAGGGGGGCAACAGCCGTCCCGTCGGAGAGAGAGGCGTAGGCGGCTTTCATGGCGGCGATCGCGGATTTCATCGGCAGGGCTTGTCTAACTTCAGTCGCGTTGAGGATGAGCATAGGGTTTTCCTATCATAGCAGGGGATTGCTTCGTGAAGTTTATCCTGAGTTTGTCGAAGGACCCGCAATGACATCGTCGTGTGGTATCAAAAAGCGCAGAGGGAATGGATTCGCCTCTGCGCTTTGATTTCGTGTTGTGCGATTACTCCATCCCCAGATATGCCTTTTGCACGGTGGGGTCTTTTTTGAGGGCTTCGGCAGAGTCTTGTAGCACGATCGCGCCCGATTGTAAAACGTAGCCGCGATTGGCGATGGAGAGCGCCATTAGGGCGTTTTGTTCCACGAGCAAAACGGTCACGCCTTCTTTGTTGATCTGTTGGATGGTTTCAAAGATCAACTCGACCAGCACTGGCGCGAGACCCATCGAGGGTTCGTCCATGAGCAGGAGCGTGGGGTGCGCCATGAGGGCGCGCCCGGTGGCGAGCATTTGTTGTTCGCCGCCCGAGAGGGTGCCGGCGATCTGGTTGCGGCGTTCCTTGAGGCGGGGGAATAAGCTGAAGATGCGCTGGATATCGCTAT
This sequence comes from uncultured Anaerolineales bacterium, assembly GCA_949319575.1. Lineage (GTDB taxonomy): Bacteria > Chloroflexota > Anaerolineae > Anaerolineales > Villigracilaceae > Defluviilinea. The sequence goes on from CASGHD010000115.1 coordinate 6,683, forward strand.
CGTATTCCGTTTTCGAGTTGCGGCTGTACGCGCCCATGTCGAGGTTTTCAGTGACGGTGAGGCGGGCGAAGATGCCGCGCCCTTCGGGGACCATCGCGATCCCTTTGTAGACGATGTCGTTCGCCTTGTGCCGGGCAATATCTTCGCCGTCGAGTTTGACCGTTCCCACGCGCGGTTTGAGCAAGCCGGTGATCGTGCGCAGGGTGGTGGTCTTTCCTGCTCCGTTCGCGCCGATGAGCGTGACGATCTCGCCTTTGTTCACGGTGATCGAAATCCCTTTGAGCGCGTGGATATTGCCGTAATAGGTGTGAATATCTGTGAGGTCAAGCATTGCCATGGTGAGGTCTCCTCGCGGCTTAGTGATTAACTTGCCCGGCTGTGCCGCGACCGAGATAGGCTTCGATTACGCGTTGGTTGCCTTGAATGTCTTTCGGCGTGCCTTCGGCGATTTTTTCGCCGTAATCGAGCACGGTGATCTTTTCCGAGATGCCCATCACCACGCGCATATCGTGTTCGATCAACAGGATGGTGATTCCCAGTTCGTCGCGCAGGTGGCGGATGAACTTCGTCATCTCTTCGGTTTCATTTGGATTCATGCCCGCGGTGGGTTCATCGAGCAGGAGCATTTTGGGTTTGCTGGCAAGCGCGCGTCCGATCTCGAGACGTCTCTGATCGCCGTAGGGGAGGTTGCGCGCCAGTAGGTCGCCTTTTTTTGCCAGCCCGATGAAGTTCAGCAGGCGCAATGACTCTTCGAGGGCGGCTTTCTCTTCGCGTTTTGTTGCCGCCGTGCCGAAAATGGGACCGAACAAGGTCGCTTTCATCAGCGGGTGTTGACCTACCAGCAGGTTTTCGATCGCGGTCAAGTTCGAGAACAGGCGGATGTTTTGATACGTGCGCGAGATGCCTCGGTGGTTGATCTGGTCGGAGGAAAGACCCAGGATCGATCGTCCGTTGAAAACGATTTCGCCTTCTTCCGGTTTGTAGAAGCCGGTGATGCAGTTGAAGAAGGTTGTCTTGCCGGCGCCGTTGGGTCCGATCACGCTGTAGATGGACTTTTCGGGGATCTCGATGGATAGAGTGTTGACCGCGGTAAGACCGCCAAAGCGTTTTGTAACTGTTTCTGTTGTAAGAATGTTAGCCATATTCGTGTACCTGCCTAGCCGCCTGCGGCGTGACTGAGATTTTCATCTTCGTGGAACTCGCGCTTGTGCACCGCTTCAGGCACGAAGCCCTCTGGTTTGTTGAGCATCATGACAATGAGCAGGATGCCGAAGATCAAGAGGCGGTATTCTGAAAATTCGCGCAACAGTTCCGGGAGACCCGCCAGCAGTAACCCGCCGACGATCACGCCGGGCAGGCTTCCCATTCCGCCGACGATGATGAGCGCCAGCACGTTGATCGAGGTGATGAGCGTGAAGCTGTGCGGGTACACCGTGGAAAGTTTTGCCGCGAAAATCGCGCCGCTCAAACCGCCGAATGCGGCGCCGGTGGCAAAAGCAAGGAGTTTTGTGGCAGTGAGGTTGATGCCCATGGCTTGCGCCACGTCTTCATCCTCGCGGATCGCCTTCCATGCGCGACCGATGCGCGAGTCGCGCAGTCGGTGCGCCACAAACAAAGCGACAAAACACGCCGCCAAAATGACATAATACAATGTTTGCGGCGAGTCTAAGACAATTCCGCCTATGGTCGGCGAAGCGATCGAGACGATGCCGAAGGATCCGCCGAAGTATGGTTTGAGGAAATCCGAAAGGAACATGATGCGGATGATCTCACCGAAACCAAGCGTGATGATGGCAAGGTAATCCCCGCGGATTTTGAGCACAGGAATGCCGAGCATAATACCCGCGAGCACGGCGACGATCACCGCAAAGGGGAGCGCTTCCCAAAATGTCCAGCGAACATCGAAGAAAATTTCGCCGCCGGTTGTGGTGAGCACGCCCATGGTAAATGCGCCCAACGCGTAGAAGGCAACGTAGCCAAGGTCGAGCAAGCCGGCGTAGCCAACCACGATGTTCAAACCCAGCCCCATGAGGATGTAAAGCCCAACCGAGTTGGTTACGTCGCTCAACACGGGGCCTGCAATTTGGGGCCAGATCAACAGAAATAACCCAAGCAATCCCCAATTGACCCAGCGGCGCGTTCTTTTTGCCGCCTCTGGTAAAGCCTCGCGCCGCGCGCGCCGCGCCGCGCCGTTCTTTGCGTCGTTATAGATCGCGCCTGCCACAATGAGAAATACCACGATGGCGCCGAGGATGGAAAGACCTTCCTGCCCGCGCCGCCCGAACATCCAACTTAATACCGATGTAATGAATGGGAAGGGAGTCAATGAGATGCGGATCAAGTCTTGCAAGAGCGCCAGCAAGAGCACGATGGCAAACCCGGAGGAGATAATTCGTTTCCAGAATGGCGTGGCGGCGTGAACGAGGGAAGCGGCAAGGCTCACGACGGCGCCAATGACGATGATGGCGATGTAAGCAAGGCTGGTGTTTGCAATTTCCAACGTCAGAATCTTGTAAAGCGCGGGGCTGGCATTTACAAAGATCGAGCGCAGGTTGACGGCGGCGCCCAGCATGAGGAAGAGAACGATCATAAGGCTGGTTACAACGCCGGTGATAACGCCCGATGTAACCCGAGTGGATATTGGCAATTGTTCATTGCGAGACGATGAATAAGCAAAACCGATGACGATGAGTAGTAAAAGCGTTTCGCCCATCGATATTCGCCCGGCGATGATGTCTCGCGCGTGAAACGATTCGATCATTCCGATTAACCCGGCGAGAATCGCAATGATGCCTCCGATCACGCCAGACTGTATGGCTTTGCGCCACCACGAGGTTGTATTTTCTTGTTCCATGGAATTCCTGCCTTATGCCTTGGTGCGGGAAAGTCGTTCGCCCAAAATACCGCTTGGGCGGAAGAGAAGCACTAACACCAACATTGAGAAGGCGATCACATCCTTCAACTGGTACGGCGCGGGAACATTCAAGCCATCCAGGAAGAGGATTGGTCCAATTGACTCAAATAAGCCCAGGAAGATCCCGCCAAGCATTGCGCCCGGAATGTTGCCAATACCGCCTAGAACGGCGGCGGTAAATGCCTTGATGCCGGGGATAAAGCCCATGAAGAAGTTGACCTGGCGGAATGTGATGGCATACAGGATGCCGGCGGCGCCTGCCAAAGCCGCGCCCAACGCGAACGTGCGGACAATGATCGCATCCACATCGATGCCCATCAGCGCGGCTACATCCTTATCTTCAGCGACGGCGCGCATCGCTTTGCCGGTTTTCGTGAATTGAACATAGAGATATAGCAACAACATAAGAAACGCGGCGGAGAGGATCACCACAACCTGAACTTTTGTGATGTTAATATCGCCCCATGTATAACTTCCCTTAAGCGTATCGATCTCGGGGTAGGCTTTGAACTGGTCGCCATACAAACCCTTGAACGTGTACTGTAAAACAAACGACGCCCCGATGGCTGTGATTAACGGAACCAGGCGGGGCGCTCGACGCAGAGGGCGGTAAGCCACACGTTCCACCAGCACACCGATGGCGGTGGATGTGAACATGGCAATGGCAAACAAGATCAAAACGGCGATGATCGTATTTGATTCCAGGAATCCCGACTTTGCCATTGAGACGGCGGCAAAATACGCGGTAAACGAACCTGCCATGAACACTTCGCTATGGGCAAAGTTGATCATGCGCAAGATACCGTACACCAATGTATACCCCAGGGCGATGAGCGCATAGATGCTCCCCTGCGCGATGCCGAACACAACAAAATCAAGCCATTGCCTTGTTGTGTAATTTCCTTCCGCCAGCGTTTTGAACGAGCCGATCACGATCAAGCCAACTAACGCCGCGCCGATGATACCGAGAGCAATATCCGTAAAATTGATACGGTTTAAGAATCTCTGCCTCATATGCTCTTCTCCTCAAAAAAAGATGGTCTCTCTTCTGGCTAATTGATGCGCAATTATAGTGCATTTGTCAAAAATCAATAGGATTTGGAGCACCGAAAACCATCGGTATCGTTCCTGCCAGGGAACGCCCAAAAGCGGTTTGCCGAACGGATTCCCGCCGCGTTGCTATCCCAATTTCCGCCGCGCAAAACCCGTTGGTTAACCGGCGATGGGCTGAGAGGGTTGTTTCCCGGCGAAGCCGCGTAATATTCTGCGGAGTAACCATCCGCCACCCATTCCCACACGTTTCCTGCCATATCCAAAACGCCGTAATAACTGGCGCCTTGCGGGTATGACCCAACGGGCGAAGTCTTGTTGACCTCTTGATTGAAGTTTACCAACTCGGAAGATGGATTTTCATTACCCCACGGGTACGCGCGCCCATCGTCGCCTCGCGCGGCCCTCTCCCACTCCGCTTCGGTTGGCAATCTCCTCCCTGCCCAGGCGCAGTAAGCGACTGCTTGCTCCCAACTTACCCCAAGTATCGGGTGCTGCGAATACTCCGTCATTGTGTAAAACTTTGTTTGAGCAGGCGGCGCGCATACGCCGGTGAAAATACATTGCCCATACATGGCATTCGTGACTTCGGTCTTGTCCATCCAAAACGAGTCAATACGTACGATGTGTGATGGCGTTTCATCACGATCGACAGCGGGATCGCCTGCTTCGCTACCCATCACAAATTTCCCGGCAGGGATAAAAACCAATACCATGCCATCTCGTTTTGACGTTTGCATGTCGCCGGGCAGGGGAGTTTTAACGGAGCAACCTAAAATGAAAATAAAAAGAAGAACGAAAAGAATATGTCGCATGTGCGATCTATAAAAAATGAGTCGGGCGCATCGAAACGCGCCCGACTCAAAATTACTTCTTACAGCCTACACAGCCGAATTACGGTTGCCAGATCGGCGTGGAGGTGGTGAGGTTTTCGCTACCGTCGACCATGGCTTGCGAAATCTGGTACACCGCAAGCGCTTCGCCAGTGGCGCAGTCACCATTGGCATCGCAGCTGAGAGTGCCCGTCAAACCGGGGAACGCCTTGGTTGCATAAAGAGCGTCGCGCAGAGCCTGACGTCCGATGTGAACGGTGCCGTCTTCATCGACAACAGCCACTTTTTCGATCGCGGCGAAGAAGATGTTCATCGCGTCGTAGGAGTGAGGACCGAAGCCAGAAGCGGGATCTTCGCCGAATTTCGCCTTGTACTTCTCGAGGAACTTGAGACCAGCGTCGCCAGCGACATACGGGCTGGACAAATACATGCCAACCGAGCACGAACCGGCGGTGCCGGCGAAGCCGGAGGTGAACAAGCCGTCAGCGCCCATCAATGCGGTGTTTTCGAGGCCCGAAACTTCGCACTTCTGTGAAGCGAGCAAGTTGCCCTCAGGTTCGAAGATCGGGAAGTAAATGATCTCCGCGCCGCCGGCCGCAATGGTTGTCAATACCGGTTTGAAATCGGTATCGCCAACGTTCACCGCTTCAGACGATGTAATGGCACCGCCGAGCTCAGTGAATACCGACTCGAAAACCTTGCGCAAACCATCGGCGTAGGGGGAACCGTCATGAACGGTTGCGGCTTTCTTGAGGCCGAGTTCATTGAAGGCAAATTCCGCCGCGATGCGACCCTGGAACAAGTCGTTGTGAGCGGTGCGGAAGTAACCAGCGTGGTGATCGGGGTGATCGGGGTTGGTGAGATCGGGGTTGGTGTTGGATGAGGAACTCATCACCATGCCGGCGTCTGCAATGAGCGGCATTGCCGAGCGGGCTTCGCTCGAGCAGGTTGTTCCGAGGATGGCGACCACGGTCGGATCGGAAGCGATTTTGGTGCCGGCGGCTTGACCACCTTCTGCGCTGCAGAGGGAATCTTCACCGTCGAACTGAATCGGGTGACCGAGCAATTGGCCGCCCTTGTCATCGATCGCCAACTGGGCGCCATTCATATTGGTCACGCCCAACGAGGCTGTCGCGCCGGAGACGGACTGAATATAGGCGAAGTGAATGGGATCACCGGGGGCGATATCCACACAGCCGATTGCGTCGGTACATTCAAACGCGGGGGCTTTGGGCGTACAAGCCACAAAGAGCAGGCTTGAGAGCACCAACACCGAAAGCAAAACTTGTAAGCGTTTCATTTTTACTTACTCCTCCGAAAATTATAGGTATTGAAGATTGTATCCTCAGGCGGATACGACAACCAGGCGGACAACGCTCTCTTTAGCAGGTCGGCATCACCTCCTCACAAGTGATCTTCAACGTCTGTTTAGAATAAAGCCGGAGAAACGGATTCTCGCGGCTGTAATCACTATTTTTCTTAATTGTATTCTAATGGTAAAACAATTCCGGAATCGGGTCAAGTGTGGGTTGCGCTCGCGGTTAACTTTTGTCTTGCGGTTTATACAACAACTGCTCGCGGATCCGCAAGTCGGTGTTGCGAATTTTCATTGCCAGGTCGGCAGACAAGTTGTACATCAAACGATACCCAAGTTGCGGGTAGGTTTCACATAACATGATGAGTTTATCGCGGGGAATGATCAAGAGGCGCGTATCGTTTTGCGTGGCGCACGCCGAGGCAGATCTCAATCCCTCATCCACCAATGCCACTTCACCGAACGATTGCCCTCGGCGCAATGTTGCGATCACCTGGTTTTCGCGGCTCTCGTCCTCCGCCGAAACCAGCGCCGGGTCCACAAAGATATCCACCTCGCCCTGGGCGATCACATATAATTCCTTGCTGGTCGAATTCTCCTTGAAGACCAGGTCGTTCTTTTGGAATGTGGCTTCCTGACAAAGGTTCGCAACCAATTCCAATTGAGTCGGCGTGAGTTGAAAGAAGATATCGCTTTGCTTCAAGAACGTGACAATGGTCGAATTGGACATGTGCGCCTCAATGATACTCTGCGAGGTAGTGTAGCATAAACGGAAGGGGAGTGCAACGCTTCATCTACGGGAAGATCTGATTCAACCACTCTAACGGATTCACCTGCGCGCCGTTCACCCACACCTCCCAATGCAAGTGCGCGCCGGTCACGCGCCCGGTCCCGCCCACCAAGCCGATCACCTGTCCTTGCTCGACAAAATCTCCCACGCTAACCAATAACTCCGATTGATGCCAAAAGCCGCTATAGACACCCCAGCCATGGTCGATGATCGTCGCGTTTCCACGGACCGTCAACGGCGCGGCAAACACCACCCGCCCTGGCGCCGGCGCGAAGATCTCGAGTCCCTCGCCGCCCGAGAAATCAAGCCCGCCGTGAAATCCCTGGATCGTCTGATCCGTCCCCGAACCGTGATAAATACGCCGGGTGCCGAAAAATGAAGTAAATTGATCCGGGTACACGGCAGGGGATGTGAATTGCCCGTTCCAATATCTGACTGGCGTGGATGGGGAGACCACAGACAGGATGGTGATATTTTCAGGCTCTGTCGCCAGAGGGTCGATCGTCGCGGGGTCAACGACAAGTTCCTCTTCAAGATAATTCCCCGACGTTACAACCACCATTTGTTCGAACGACTGCACACTGCCATCCGGCAACGTAGTTTGAATCTTTAGAGGATATAGACCCGGTTCCAACAGGGCATGGATGCCCTGCAACGCGATCTGTTCGCCGTTTTCGCTAAAAAACTGTAAAGTCGAATCCGCCAGTATCGCGGAAACGGGCGTATCGCCCGCGGTGCGCGCGCGGATGACCTCAGTTGAGCCTTGGTGAATGGGGAGGGGAGAAATACTTGCGCTGACAAACTCCGATGGAAGCCCGCTGGCGCTCGACGATTCGTCATTCGTATTGGGTGAATAGAGAACATCGGCAGGCAGAGCCGCCCACGCGCCATCCAATTTATTGATGGACGCGAGCGCCCATGGATCACTCCCTTGTTTGATCGCTATTTCAAAAAGCGACTCGGCAGGAGCCGGTGAAAATCTTGCCGTGAAAGAGGTTTGCCCCTCCTGAACCGGAAGGATCAAATTAATTCCCACATAGAGCTCGCTCGGGCTGATGAGGCGGTTGAGCCGTCTCAGTTGATCTTCCGAAACTTGTGTTCTCCGGAGGAGACTCCGCAGTGAATCGCCAAACGTCACCACTTCGGTTTCCAGCTTGCCGGTTAATCCATCCAACCCCGGAATGAGGAGTTCCTGCCCAACCGCGAGACTGCCTGGGTCGATGGACGGATTCGCCTCGATGAGATCGTTTACCGTTAAGTTGAACCTGCCCGCAATGGCAAATAGCGTATCCCCGGGTTGCACGATGTAAACAGGTCCCTCGGTTTGAGCGAAAACAGGGTGAACTGCGGTGTTCAAAACAAAAAGTGCGGTAAGCAAAAAACGAATCAAGCGCTTAAGCATCTTTAAACTCCACGAAATCTCCAATAGCGAATTCATCCCAACGTGCCGGATGGATTTCAAGCACATATTTGGCTGGCCGTTTGGAAAAATAGGCGGGCATCCATGATCGCGCAAGGACCTTGTCCACGACCTTCATGTCTGAGTTGATCCAGACCACTGTCAGGTCGAAGGAAACAAACAGCATGTGGATGGAAGAGTCGAGGCGGGAATCCCGGTTGCCGACGAGAATCAGCCCCGCGTCGGGCGCGAGGCGGGAGTGAAAGGTGAATCCGCGCAGCTGTTTAAGGAAGGTGTCGCAATACGCAATGCGCGGGTGGGTATCCGCTAATTTTGTTTTGTTGATTACGTAAATTTCCCGGGGCATGAAGTGATGGTAAAGAATTTCCAAACGCTGAGCGCTGGGTCACTTTTTAGGTTTGTTGAGAACTTTTTCCACGCTGTTGAGCAGTTCCTGGGGGCTGAAAGGCTTGGCGATGTAATCGTCCACTTTGGCGATGTGAAGCCCTAGCACGCGGTCGATGCTTTGCGCTTTCGCTGTAACCACGATGACCGGCGTTTCCTTCATTTTTTCGTCCGCTTTGATTTGCTGATATACTTCCCAGCCATCCATCTCGGGCATCATCAAGTCGAGCAGAATCAGGTCGGGGGAATGCTCCCGGATCATCTTCAACCCCTCCATGCCGCTGATGGCGCCTCGGACATCATATCCCCTGCGGCCCAGGATCAGCCGCATCAGATCGATCATTTCCGCTTCGTCTTCGATACAAAGGATCGATTTTGCTTTTGTGTTCATTGACAAATCTCTCAAGCAGTTTACCATAAAGCATTGGTCATGAAGATAATTTCATGGAACGTCAATGGGTTGCGGGCGGCGCTGAGAAAAGGCGCTTTGGATTGGGTGTGGAAACAAAAACCGGACGCGCTTTGCCTGCAAGAGATCAAGGCGCGACCCGATCAGTTGACAGAGGAGCAACGGAGCTTCTCAGGTTATCATGCGGTGTGGAACCCTGCGGAAAGAGCCGGGTATAGCGGGGTGGCGACTTTCCTGAAATCTCCCGCCCTGGAATCGACGATGGGGATCGGTCAGCGTCGCTTCGATGTGGAAGGACGGGTCATTTCCACCCTTCATTCTGGTTTCCGACTGTTGAATGTCTACATCCCCAGCGGGACTCGCGGCAGAGAACGCGTGGATTTCAAACTGGATTTTTACTCGCGCCTGTTTACGTTATGCAACCGCCTTCATAAAAGTGGGGAATCGCTGATTCTCACGGGGGATTTCAACACGGCGCATACACCATTGGACTTGAAGAACCCAAAATCGAACCAGAAATCGTCGGGTTTCCTGCCGGAGGAGCGGGCATGGGTGCAGAAATTCCTCGATTGCGGGTTTGTCGATATTTATCGTTACTTAAACCCGGAGCGAATCCAATATACGTGGTGGACGAACATCCTGAATGCCCGCCAACGAGGCGTGGGCTGGCGACTCGATTATTTCCTCATCACTACATCCCTCACCGCGCGGGTTAAAGATGCCGTCATCCACGATGGGATACCCGGTTCTGACCATTGCCCGATTGAACTGATTTTGAATTGACAGGGCATTATTAGAGTTCCATATAAAGATTCCAGCGAGGCTGTTCCCCGCCTGTTCTCGTTGGTATAATCCCGCTCGATTACTAAAATGGAGGCACAGTGAATCAAAGAAGTCAATCTTTTGTGGTCACGTTTATCGTAATTGCCGCTGTGGTGGCGATGGTCGTCATGATGATCCAGCGGGATACCCCGTCGGAAAACACGCTGACCATCAACCAACTGGCGGACGATATTAAAGCAGGGAAGGTGTCCCGGGTTGTCATCGACACCGACGATCTCCTGCGCGTCATTTATAGAAATGGCGATGAAAACGGCGTCGAATCCTACAAGGAATCCGATTCGCCCCTTGTCACGCAATTGCTCGCGCTTGGGGTATCACAGGAACAACTCGCATCGAGTCACGTTACGATCGAGGTTAAGCCGCCATCCCAATGGGCTGGGCTGTTGAGCGGCGCGCTCTACATTTTGCCGGTCATTTTCATGGCTGGCGTGTTGTGGTTCATCTTCCGTCAGGCGCAAGGGTCGAACAATGCCGCCATGTCGTTCGGTAAATCACGCGCGCGCATGTTCAGCGGAGAGCATCCCACCGTCACATTTCAGGATGTGGCTGGCGCGGAGGAGTCCAAGCAGGAGCTGGCGGAAGTTGTCGAATTCCTGAAAGAACCGCAGAAGTTCATCCAGTTGGGCGCGCGGATTCCCAAGGGCGTTTTGCTCGTTGGGCCTCCCGGCACCGGTAAAACGCTGTTGGCAAAAGCAGTATCGGGCGAAGCGGGAGTTCCGTTCTTTTCGATCTCCGGCTCCGAATTCGTTGAAATGTTCGTCGGCGTGGGCGCAAGCCGCGTGCGCGATTTGTTCGACCAGGCGAAGCGACATTCTCCTTGCATCGTCTTCGTGGATGAAATTGACGCCGTCGGTCGTCAGCGCGGGGCGGGGTTGGGCGGCTCGCACGATGAGCGCGAACAAACTCTCAACCAGATGCTCGTCGAAATGGATGGCTTCGACACGGACACCAACGTCATCATCATTGCCGCCACCAACCGTCCCGATATTCTCGACCCGGCGCTTCTGCGACCCGGCCGTTTTGACCGTCGCGTCACGCTCGACCGCCCGGATATGAAAGGGCGCGAGGCAATCCTCAAAGTTCATGTCAAGGGCAAGCCGTTGGACCCGAGTGTCGACCTGGGTTCCATCGCGCGCGGAACGCCCGGCTTCGTCGGCGCGGACATCGAAAACCTCGTCAATGAAGGCGCGATTCTTGCCGCCCGCCGCAATAAAAAATCCATTGGGCAACCGGAGTTGGAAGAGGCAATCGAGCGCGTGGTGATGGGACCCGAACGCAAGTCGCGTTTGATCTCGGATGAAGAGAAGCGCATCATTGCCTACCATGAGGCTGGTCACGCTGTCGTCGGCAACGCCATCGCCGAAGCCGACCCGGTCCAAAAAGTGACCATCGTCGGGCGCGGGCAGGCTGGTGGAGTCACCTGGTTCAGACCGGATGAAGACCGCATCCTTCACTCGCGCAAAAAATTACTTGCGAACCTCGCGTATGGTTTGGGCGGGCGCGTTGCCGAAGAGTTGATCTTCGACGATATTACCTCCGGCGCATCCGGCGATATTGAGCAGGTCACGCGCATGGCTCGCACAATGGTTACCCGCCTCGGCATGAGCAGTGAAATGGGTCCGATCATGTACGGGCAGAAAGAGGAACTGATCTTCCTCGGGCGCGAGATTTCAGAACAGCGCGACTATTCAGAAGCAGTCGCTGAGAAGATCGACCAGGAAGTTCGTAAACTCGTGGACGATTCGTACAAACTGGCGAAGAAACTACTCCTCAAATATCGCAAGGAATTAGACGCCGTTGCGAATAAACTTCTCGAAGCAGAATCACTCACGCGCGACGAGTTCGAAAAGATCTTCCCGCCGCCGTTCCCGAAGAAAAGCGGCACGCCGCAGATAGCGTGATGAACGTAGCCACGTAGACACGGTACACAAGTACCAAGTACACAAGTACACAAGTACACAAGTGAAGAGCCTCGCGTTTTGCGAGGCTCTTCTTGTTTCCATAACGACGTGTTTACTTGTCTACTTGTTTACCTGTCTACCTGTTTACTTGTCTACCTGTCTACCTGTCTACCTGTCTATCTGTCTACCTGTCTTACTTCGCCCCTTCCTTATGCTGTCTCACCAGCTCGCGCCTCAAAATCTTCCCAACAGTCGTCTTCGGCAATTCGCTTCGGAATTCGACGTGTGTTGGCACTTTATACGGCGCAAGGCTTTGTTTGCAGTACGCGCGGAGTTCCTCTTCGGTCATCGTTTCGCCGGGCTTCAACACCACCCATGCTTTGACCGTCTCACCGCGATTCGGGTCGGGGATGCCTGCCACGCCCACTTCCAACACCTTCGGATTCGATTGAATGGCTTCCTCCACCTCGCGGGGCCACACTTGGAATCCGCCCGGCTTGATGAGCTCCTTCTTGCGGTCAACGATGAAGAAGTAACCGTCCTCGTCCATGCGGACGATGTCGCCGGTATACAGCCAGACCTTCCCGCTTTTATCCGCCCGCAGGGAGTTGGCTGTTTCGGTGGGCATGTTGTGATAGCCCTTCATCACCTGAGGACCATGCAGAAGGAGTTCGCCAATTTCGCCCTGCGGAAGATCCGTCTCGCCATCGTCGAGGCTCACCACGCGGCATTCCATGTTTGGCAAGGGCATACCGATGGAGCCGGTCTTGTTTTCGCCGAGCAAGGGATTGCAGTGCGACGCCGTCGGCGCTTCGGAGAGTCCGTAGCCCTCGAACACTTTTCCGCCGGTCAGTTTCTCGAACTGGTCTTTTGTCTCGCGCAATAGCGCGGCGGAACCCGAGACGCACGCTTTGATGGATGAAAGGTTGTATTTGCCAGCCTTCACGTCGGGATGATTGTTGATGCCGTTGTACAGCGCGGGCACGCCGGGGAAAATGGTCGCTTTATATTTCTGGATGTTATCGAGAACGTCTTTGAGGTCGCGCGGATTGGGAACCATCACCATCGTCGCCCCGGTCGACATGGCGAAGTTCATTCCCGCCACCATGCCGTACACGTGGAAGAGCGGAATGCCCATCAACACGATCTCTTTGCCCTCTTCGAGAACGGTCATCCACGAACGGATCTGCAGGGTGTTGGCTACGATGTTGCGATGCAGAGCCACCGCGCCTTTCGAGACGCCGGTCGTCCCGCCTGAATATTGGAACAATGCCGTATCGTCTGGACCAACCTGCGCGTTGGGTCGAGCCGCCGACTTATAGTTGCCGAGCAAGTCTTGCATCCACACATCGCCGTCGGGCAGATTCTTGTCGATGTGGAATCCGCCCTTCTTTTCGCGCAGTAGCGTGAACAACACGCGCAGCACGGGCGGCAGAGTCTCTTTGAGATTCGTCACGATCACTTTTTTGATCTTCGTGTTGGGCTGAGCCTTCTTGATCGTGTTGTAAAAATTCGTCATCACGAACATCACTTCGATGCCCGCGTCGTTCGCCTGATGCTCGATCTCGTGCGGGGTGTACAACGGGTTGGTTGCCACCACCACGCCGCCCGCTTTGAGAATCCCGAAATACGCCATCACAAATTGCGGCGTGTTTGGCATGAAGATTCCCACGCGATCGCCTTTCTTCACGCCCATATTCACCAACGCGGCGGCAATGCGATCGGAGAGTTCGTTCATCTCCTTATAAGTAATAACCGCGCCCTTAAAGATCGTGCAGGCGCGGTCTGGATATTTTCGCGCCGATTCGTCCAAAAAATGAAACAACGGCGCTTGAGGGATATCGATTGTTTGCGGAACCCCTTTGTCGTAATGAGCAAGCCACGGTTTGTCGGTCATGATGCCTCTCCTTTACTGCGGGATATTCTGAGTATATCAATGAAAAGTTAAAAGTCAACCGTAATGTCAATGCGAGTCTTCGAGAAGCAATCTTCTCTGAATAGCATCCTGTATCGCATCTGGGATTCCATCTTCGACTCGAAACCACAAAATATTGGAATCGGACTCTTTGAACCAATTCGCCTGCCTGCGGACGAAAACCCGCGTCGCTCGACGGGTGAGCTGTTTCGCCTCCTCGACCGTGATTTGCCCTTGAAGCGCTTGCGCACATTCGCGATATCCGATCGCGGACATCGTCGGCAGGGAAGGGGAGTAGCCGCGCGCGATCAAACTTTTTACTTCATCCATCAACCCGTTCGCATACATCGCTTCGATGCGTTCATCTACTCTTCGATACAACTCCTCGCGCGGACGAGTGAGTCCAATCGTAATGAGGTGATATGGTGAATCGCTTTGTCCGCGTTGCTCTGAAAATTTCTTACCGGTTGTCATGATCACTTCCAACGCGCGGATCGTGCGGCGATAATTTCGCGGGTCAATTTTCTCGGCGGCAATGGGATCGATGGTTTTGAGTTTGGCGTGTAGCCAATTTATACCTTTTTCCTCTTTTTCTCTTTCCAGTTCATTCCTCAATTGTTCATTCGGCTTCACCTCCGGCGGACTCCATCCTTGCGTCACCGCGCGGATGTATTGCCCGGTGCCGCCGACGAGGAACGGCAATTTCTTTCGCGCATGAATATCCGCGATTGCCTCGGTTGCTTTCTGCTGAAACACTGCGAGACTCAAAATTTCGTCCGGGTTCGCAATATCAATGAGATGATGCGGCGCGCGCGCTTGCTCTTCGCGTGATGGCTTCGCTGTGCCAATATCCATGCCGCGATAAAACAAACGCGAATCGGCTGAGACGATCTCGCCATTCAATCGCTCGGCAAGTTGAATGGCAATTTCCGTTTTGCCAACAGCTGTCGGTCCAACGATGAGGATGAGGGGTGGTTTGTTCCCCTCTCCCTTTGGGAGAGGGGTTAGGGGTGAGGGCTCAGATCGCATTTTCAAAATAAGTAACCTTCGGCGTTGACCCCGGTTTCCCCTCAATCGAAATTACATCAATTTGCCAATTGTCAATCTCATGTTCAGCCGCGTAATGTTCCGCGGCTGATACCATGTGTTGGCGTTTCCGCGCGGTGATGGATTCTTCGGGCAAGCCCATCTTATTCGAGGTGCGAGTCTTGACTTCAACAAAGATGATGGCGCCGTTTTGTTTTGCCACGATGTCAATTTCACCGTAGGGAGTCCGCGCGTTGCGGGCGATGATTTCACACCCGCGCCCGGCAAGATATTCGGCGGCAACGTCTTCGCCCCATTTGCCGATGCGCTGGTTGTGGTTCATACCAGAAATTCCTTCAACACGGAACGCAGTCTCTCCTCGATGCTCGGCTTGACGGGCTTTGTGTTGGACACCAATCGGTTGTAATGACCCAGCATGATCGTTGTCGTATTTTCGATGGAGAATTGACGCGATGCCTGTTGCGCCGCCGCTCCCATTTTCTTTTGCAAATCCTTGTTCAGGCAGAGCGTTGTCAGTTTGGCGGTGTAGGAGGCGAGGTCGTCTGCCGAGAGCAGACCAGTTTCCCCGTCGGAGATGGAATCGCTGATGCCCGGCGAGTCAATGCCGAGGATGGGGAGTCCAGTTGCCATGCCCTCGATCACCGAGAACGGATGAACTTCCGTGACGGACGCGGTGGCGAAGATGTCGCACATCGAAAGATAGGATGGAAGTTTTGCATACGCAACGGCGCCGGTGAATTTCACACAATCATCGAGTCCGATTTCGTTGGCGAAATCTTTGATGCCCTCCTCGTGTTCTTTTTGTCCGCCCCCGACGATGAGCAGTTTCGTGTTGGGAACAGCGCGCGAAACGCCCGCGAAGGCTTGCAGGAGGAATTCGAGATTTTTTTCCGGGGCGATGCGCCCCATGTACACGACGAGAATATCTTCTTTGTTAAAGCCGAACTCTTCGCGCGAGAGCGGTTGCGCGGATAAAAACGGTTGAAGGTCCGCGCCGTTCGGCACAACTTCGATGTGACAGGCGACGCCGTATTGCCGCAGAATTTTTTCCATGCCGCGCGAGGGCGAGATGACGAGATCCATGTTGTCGCAAAACGTGGGCATGTATGCCTGCAACATGCTCATGCTGACTTCGGCGGGCATGAGGGGGAGGCGGGTCTGCGCGTACAGATCGTAGCGCGTGTGATTTGTGAACAGCACGGGGATATTGCGTTTGCGGCTGTAAATGTGCGCGAGCCGTCCGCTCATGAAGGGATGATGCACGTGGATGATATCCATCGTCTGGATGATACGCTGTGTCTCGGTGCTATGCCGCAAGGAGAGATAAAAGCCGGTGTCGGAAAGCGGCATGCCGGGACTGCGGATGACGCGCGGATCGTCGTCTGGGTGTTCGAGATCGCCGAAGGTGAAGACGTAGACCTCATGTCCCAGCGCTTCGAGGGCGCGTTTGTTCGTGTCAACATAACTCGTCACGCCGCTGACGTAGGGCTTGTAGGCGTCTGTCATCATTCCGATTCGCATGGGCTAATCGTACAGGGAAGAAGGGGGAGAGTCAAGAAGGATGAAGGATGAAAAAGGAAGGATGAATTATGAATGATGAAGAAAAGAGAACGATGAAGGATTCGATTATTTTGCATGACAGGTGATAAGACTTGATTAAACACTGCTTCGTAGATTGGATAGAGAAGGTGAAAGCCGTAAAGCCGACTTATTGTCGGCGCGCTTGATTCTTAGAATATATGTGCTAGAATGGGCGGAAACTTATGACACCCATCATCATCTCACAACAAACAGCGCGAAGATTTGTTCTTGGAAAACAAGGCTTATGGCCCGGGCGACGGTGGAAAGGCAGGAATGGAACAGCGCAGGCGATCAACACGTGTGAGGCGGTGCAACTTGATCCGTTGATTGTCATCGCGCGGAGTCAGGATATTACCTTGCATAGCCGCGTGCTGGATTACAAGCCTGAGTATCTTTATGACGTGGCGTACAAACAACGCAAGTTTTTCGATTACGGCGGATGGCTGGCGATGTATCCAATGCGCGACTTGCCGTATTGGCGGACGCACATGGAGAGGCGGGCGAAGGATTCGTATGTCTCGCGTTTTGTAAAAGAGCATAAGAAACTGCTGGATGAAGTCCGTGCGGAGTTGCGGAAGCGCGGTCCGTTGGGGAACCGCGATTTCGACGGCAATCGAGTCCAGAGTTGGAGTTATCGCGGGCGCAAGGAAACGTCGGTGGCATTGTTCGACATGTGGCTTTCGGGCGAGTTGATGATGCATCATCGTGATGGATTTAATCGCGTGTATGATTTCCGCGAGAATATTGCGCCGAAGGAATTTGATTACGTCGCAACGGAAAAAGAAGCGGAGGAATATTTTGCGCGTAAGGCAGTGGCGTTTTACGGATTGAAGCGCGAGGCGACCATGCGCGGCGAGTTGAATTACCATCTTTATCGCGACTACTCGAAAGCGGAGACGATGAAGTTGGTCGAGGCGTGGAAAGAGTCGGGGATGGCGAGGCAGGTTCAAATCGAGGGCGGACGCGACGCGTATCTCGTTTTGGCGGAAGATGTTGCGGCGTTGGAGTCGCTTGAAAGGGGACGAATCCCCAAAGGTTGGAATCCAAAAGAAACGACCACGCTGGAGGAAGTCACGTTTCTCGCGCCGTTGGATATTGTCAGCGCGCGCGGACGGGCGAAGAAGTTGTTCGATTTTGAATATACGTGGGAGGTGTACACGCCCGCGCACAAACGCCGCTGGGGATATTATGTTCTGCCGATTTTGTACGGCGACGATCTGGTGGCGCGGCTCGATCCGAAATTGGACCGCGCGACGATGACGTTGGAGATCAAAGGCTTCTGGCACGAAGACGACGCGCCTGTGAAAGATGTTGAGTTTGCGAACGCGCTGGCGAAGGGGTTGATTCGGTTTGCGAAGTTTCTCGGCGCGGAGAGAATTGATTTCAATGCGATCAAGCCGATGAGTTTGAGAAAACATGTTTCGGCGGCGGTGAAGAAGGGATTATGAATACGAACTTTTCGCCACAGAGATTCGGAGAACTCTGAGAAAAACCTTTTTATTTCGGCGCAGAGTCGCTGAGAAAATTCTTTAATGGCAGTCGTCCATCGCGCAGTTCGACCCCCTCTGTCCTGCGGACATCTCCCCCAAAATCAAAAACCGATTTTGGGGGAGAAATAATTTTAACTTGGGTGGTGACAAAATAGTCATCCAAAATTTTTATTCCCCTTCCCCCAAATCCGACGATGCAGGCTTTGACTACGCAACCATAATTTCGTTGTCGTATTTGATAAGACATGACATGTCTCATTGTGACCTGAATCAACCATAACCCTTGCGCGGACATGGGACTCGGAAGATCAGGCTTTTGTGGAGACATGTCATGTCTGCACTTTCACCTGCCCATTCATCCCACTCGCTGTGCTCGGGGAC
Source organism: uncultured Anaerolineales bacterium (assembly GCA_949319575.1). Taxonomy (GTDB): domain Bacteria; phylum Chloroflexota; class Anaerolineae; order Anaerolineales; family Villigracilaceae; genus Defluviilinea. The sequence goes on from CASGHD010000115.1 coordinate 24,956, forward strand.
GATGTCAACATCGGTAACAGTCCATCGCGCAGTTCGACCCCCTCTGTCCTGCGGACATCTCCCCCAAAATCAAAAACCGATTTTGGGGGAGAAATAACTTTAACTTGGGTGGCAACAAATAGTCATCCAAAATTTTCATTCCCCTTCCCCCAAATCCGACGATGCAGGCTTTGACTACGCAACCATAATTTTGTCGTCGTATTTGATAAGACATGACATGTCTCATAATGACTTGTGCCAGCCATAACCTTTGCGCGGACATGGGACTCGAAAGATCAGGCTTCTGTGGAGACATGTCATGTCTGCACTTTCACCTGCCCATTCATCAGCATCGGCAACAGCCAATCGCGCAGTTCCGTCAGCGTTTGGGATTCGAGTTCGAGTTTATTTTGCCTTTCAAAAATAGCGTCAACTGCTTCTTTATATTTTTCAGTTATTGAAACAGGCGGCAAACAAATTGAAATTGATTTTAGAACAGAAGCAGATGCTTCTTTGAAAGTTGAACCCGTTGAGTGATTGATAATTGTTGGAATTGCATTTTTCACTGTGTAATAGATAAAAGGAATTGAATAGCCTTTATCGGGAATAAATGATTTGAAGCCTTGATTGGTTGTGACTCCTTCTCTCGCAATTGCCATATACCCAATTGGAGCGCGAGAACTTAAAAGGATTGTTCCTTTTGGCATGATAGTTAACGAAGCCGCTTTCAAGCCTTTTTCGCTTACATCAAGTTCGCCCTTTGTGATGAATTTATTTCCTGCATTTAGTGATAAATCCTTTGGCGTAATCCATGCTGTGCCATTGTTAGAAAAAAATTCTTCAACTTCTCTGGGTGGTGTACTTCCGCCTGTAATCGTGCCGAGATTGGAAAGCGTTCCCACCTCCCAGCCCAGCGGAATTTCTCTCTTCAACTCGTCGTTCCAGACCAAGCCACCCCCTCCGCCTTCGGCACCTCCCCCAAATGGGACAGGTGATATTTGGTTATTATGAAGAGTTTTCATGTCCCATTTGGGGGAGGCAGGAGGGGGTCGAAATTGCACAAACCAATAATCGTACAACGTCTTTGCCATGGACTCTAGCTCGGCGTTGATGCGGGTGTTGAGCTCGATTTTTGCATCCAGCGCGGAGAGCACGGCGGCGATTTTTTGTTGAGTGGGAAGATCAGGCAAAGGAATTTGGAGCAATCTAAAATTTGAAGTTGCCTGCGCCAAAGCAGGAACACCAACATGATTTTTGAATGACAAAAGTCTTTTTTGACCTTCAGATGTGTGGAAATAATAAACAAAAAAGGCAGAGTCTGCTTTTTCTCTTTTCAACTTAACACGAAATTGACTTTGTGAAATAACATAAGATTCGTATTTCGAGTTATCGGGAATAAATGAAATTTGACCTAAAGTGCCTCGATGTGTAATAACAATATCTCCTCTTCGGGCAATCGCTTTTTTATAAGTTTTTGCTTTTTCTTCAGTGACATACTTAAATTCATCTTCTGTCAATCTGAAACCAGAAAGATTGGAGCCATTCAAAACAGGAACTCCAGATGATACAAAGTTTTCTACTTTAATATCAGAGCCAAACGGACCCATTGAGATTTCATCTATTAGTTCTGACAACGAAGTCAGTATTTTACTCATCCTTCAATCCTCCCAACTGCTTCATAAGTTCAGGGCGCGAAGTGACAGTCACCTTTAAGGTGACTGTCACTTGGGTGTGCAAGTTATTCATAGTTCAACCCACCCAGCTGTTTCTTTATTTCTTTTTCCAACTGCTTCGACTCTTCAAACAGTGAATCTAAATTCTTTTTGAACCCGTCCATTTTTTGGGCGAACTGTTTGGGCGTGAGGTCGGTGTATTCGATTTTCACGTCAAAGTATTGACCCGCGCTAAAGGAATAATTCTTGGCTTGGATTTGCTCGTAACTCACAGCCACGCAAAAATCGTCCGATGGCTGATGCAGGTTGAAGGTCCGAATGATGCGTTGCTCTTCATCCGCAGAAAGAACGGTTTTTTGATTCTTGCCATCTTTCACGGTCTCGCCCAGTTTGGAAGCGTCCATCAAAACAATATTGCCGCTGGTGTTGGCTTTATCCAAAAACAAAATGGAGACGTTCGTGCCAGTGGTGGCGAAAATATTGCTGGGCATCGAAACCACGCCGCGCAACATTTTTGCATGAACCAGTTTTTCACGGATCTTTTTTTCAATGCCGCTTTGCGCGGTGAGAAAACCCGTCGGCACAACCACGGCGGCTTTGCCCTTCGCCGAAAGCGAATAGATGATGTGTTGAATAAAGACCAGATAAATTGCCATTTTGTCTTTGTCTTTATTCGGCGTTTTGGGAATGCCCGCGAAAAAACGTTCGTGATTTTGTTTGCTATCAAGGTCGCCGCGAAAATCGCTGAAATCCAATTTGAAGGGCGGGTTCGAGACGATGAAATCGAAGGTCTTGAGATGATTGCCGTCTTTGTGATAGGGCGAAACCAGCGTGTTGCCTTCGATGACGTTATGGATGGACGCCACCAGATTGTTGAGGATCAGGTTCAGGCGCAACATGCCGCTCGATTTTTGCGAGATGTCTTGCGAGTAGAGCGTTACGCGGTCTTCGCCGATGGCGTGCGCGAGGTTCATCAACAGCGAGCCTGTGCCAGCCGCGGGGTCGTAGGCGGTGACGTTCTTGACGGGCTTATCCACGAGGATTGCCGCCATGATTTTTGCCACGGCGTGCGGGGTGTAATACTCGGCGTATTTTCCGCCGCCGTCTTTGTTGTAATCTTTGATCAGGTATTCGAAGATGGTGGCGAAGAAATCGAACTTCTGCTCGAAGATGCCCTCGAAACTAAAATTGACCAGCGGGTTGATCAGCGCGCGGCAGAAGGCGTCGCGCTTCGACGTGTCGCGGATGTAGGTACTCAACTCGTCGAACAACGTGTCCTTTGTGCCTGTGTCGGTCTTGATCGAAAAAATCTCGTTGTTGAAAATGGAAATTTCGCGCAGAGTGTCGTCGAATAACTTGGCGAACTCTTCGCGGTTTTGGTTGTTGTGCAAATAGGATAGGAAGTGCTCCCGCTTCAACTTCGGGACGTCGGGGCTGAGTCGCAGTAACAGCATTTCATACTGGCTGGAGGTAAATCCGCCGATCTCCGCTTCCCAGCTTTTCGCCTGCGCCAGCAACGGGTTTGCCCGCTTCACCTCGTAGCCGAATTTGTCGTTCATGAACTTATACAAAAACGTCTGCGTGATGATCTTGTACTCGTTGCCGTCGTTGCCGAGTCCGTAGTTGGCGCATACGCTTTTGAGCGAGTCAATGAGTTGTTTGGTTTGTGCGGTGAAGTCTTGGATCATCTGATCTCCAGACCTGACAGGTTTTAAAAACCTGTCAGGTCTTATTTTTTATTTTATTTTAAACCTGACAGGTCTCATCGTGACGAGTGTTAATCATATAAACCTGACAGGTCTCATTGTGACGAAAGTTAATCATAACTCCTGCGTGGACGTAGGTTCTGGTTAATCACGGTTCTGTGGAGACCTGTCAGGTTTTTACTCCGTCGAAGACCTGTCAGGTTTTTTTATACCTTATACGAAACCTGACACCTTGTTTTTGCCCAAAATGGGCTACATCTCATCGGGCTATCGGGTTGCTCGTCAGGCTCGCGGGGCTGAAGCCACCTGCTCAGAACATGGAAGCCCCTTCGGGGCTGGCGCAACGAGTCCGCTTGAGCGGAC
>CASGHD010000116.1 GCA_949319575.1 uncultured Anaerolineales bacterium
CCACGAATAAAAACCACGAATACTCGAATTCGCGCCGGGCATTCGCGCGCTTGTGTTGAGTCTATCGAGGCATTCGTGTATTCGTGAATATTCGTGGACGGTTTACCCATACAACAGATTAACCTTGCGCTGTAATACTAACCACCTGACACTTTCCTTTTTGGACGCTGATGAACGCTGAAAACGCTGAAAATTTTTTCCGCCTAGTTATTGAAAAATCAGCGTTCATCAGCGTTTTCTGCCTCCCGTTTTTAAAACTGTCAGGTAGGTAGTTTTATTTCAACAGTTCTTCACAGAACTCTTTCGCCTCCGCGATCAGGTCTATCTTCACAGGAAGTTTGAATTCTTCATTCACGCGCAAGGTCAAATGATTCGCGATCAATTTTAGGTCGGGGGAGAGGAGCGGGTCGTCTTTGATTAAATTCAACAGGTCAATCGCGCTGGGGCTGAGCGCCGGGGTTCCTTTGCGTTTCAAATGTTCCCGCACAGCGATGCCCGCCGCCCGCCTCGCGCAGACGCGCGCCTGCCCCTCATTGCCGCGCTGGCGGGCTTGCTGTGCCCTGATAATTTCCCTATCGATCTCTATTGTATAGTTCACAAGACGAATTATACCCTTCCTGTTTTTACAGCGTGAACGCGGCGCTACAAAATGTAAGACGCTCACCGGTTCGCGTTATCGCACTACTCCACGAACCGGTATTTCAACAACGTCCACACCGCTTCGAACGCGTCCCTCAGTTTGATCTTCTTCCCCTGCGAGTAGTCTCGCGGGTTGAACGAGATTGGCACCTCGAAGATGCGATAATTCCGTTTGAGCGCTTTCGCAGTGAACTCCGGCTCAAAGTCGAACCGTTTGGCGCGGAGATTCATATCCTCGATCACCTTGCGGCGGAAAACTTTATAGCCGGTTTCCATATCGGTCAGAATGGTGTTGTAGAGGATGTTGGTCATCAGAGTGAGCAATTTGTTGGCGACAAGATGCCAGAACATCGTCACCCGGTGCGGACTGCCAAGAAACCGCGAGCCATATACCACGTCGGCTACGCCCTCGTGGATGGGTTGGAGGAGCGCCGGGTAATCGCGTGGATCGTATTCCAGGTCGGCATCCTGGATCAGAAGCACGTCTCCCTTTGCCGCATTTAACCCGGTGACGACCGCCGCGCCCTTGCCTTTGTTGCGCTCATGCAGAATGACACGGACTTTCCCCTTTCCATCCATTTTTTTCAGGATTTCCCTGGTTCCATCCTGCGAGCCATCATCCACCACAACGATTTCCTTCGCCAGTTTGGTTGCCTGCACGCGCCGCAAGATCTCGCGGATATTGTGCTCTTCATTGTAGACCGGGATCACAACAGAAAGATTCATAACGGGGATTATAACGTCGCGCAAGTATGACGTTGCTCCTTCAATGCAGATGCAATATTGATTTTCATGGCGCTCGTCATTCGGCAGTATAATTTAGCCGCGCGCTCCATAAAAAATCTTGACCACATCTCAATGTGGGAGGCAGAATGACGAATCCGCTAGGAAAAACCAACATGGGTACCGGGCTGTTTTCTCCGCCCCCGATCAACTCAGTGGAAGACACGGGTCTCTCCGCGCTTTGGTTGCAGGACCTGACCCTGAAAATTCTCTATTCGCAGGGATTTTTAAGCGGCTTCAAGATTGCCGAAACGATCGCATTACCGTTTGCCGGGGTGACCGACAATATTTTGGAATTGTTGAAACGCGAGAAATTGATCGAGGTCAAATCGTCGCAAGGGGGCTTGGGCGAAGGCTCGTACACCTACGGGATTACCCAGGCGGGGGTGGCGCGCGCGCGCGAGGCGTTGGAGCGCAGTCAATATTCAGGTCCCGCGCCGGTGCCGTTCGAGGTATACAACGAAGCGATCCGACGTCAGCGTTCCGGCAGGCTCACGGTCACCATGCGAACGATGCGCCAAATCCTTTCACAACTGATCATCTCTGAAAAAACTTTTCAAAAATTGGGTCCCGCGCTCAACTCCGGCTCGTCGATTTTCCTATACGGACCTCCCGGCAACGGGAAGACGAGTGTGGCGCGCGCATTTGGCAACCTTGCGTTGAGCCAGGTCTTATATGTGCCATACGCCCTGTATCTAGACGGGCAAGTGATCAAAGTGTACGACCAGGTTAGTCACCGCCTCGTGCCGGAAGGGGAGGGCGGCTCCTCCTCGGGAACGGGGAGCACGGGCAACCTGCGCACCAGCCAGCGACGCGACCCGCGTTGGGTGAAGATTCGCAGACCCTTCGTGGTGGTCGGCGGCGAATTAACACTCGAAGGCTTGGACTTGGTATACGACGACGTGCACAAATATTACGAAGCGCCGTTTCAAGTGAAAGCCAATGGCGGCATCCTCTTGATCGACGACTTCGGGCGGCAACAAGTGCGCCCGCGCGACCTGCTCAACCGCTGGATCGTCCCTCTCGAAAACAGGGTGGATTTTCTCACGCTTCACAACGGACGCAAAGTAGAAGTGCCCTTCGATGTGACCATCGTCTTCTCGACGAACCTGCCTCCCAAAGACCTTGTGGACGAAGCCTTCCTGCGCCGCCTGCGCCACAAGATCGAGATCGGCGACCCGAGTTACGAAGAGTATCGCGAGATCTTCAAGCGCGTCGCTTCTGATAAGCGCGTGGAATACAACGACCAGGGACTCGCGTACCTGTTGCAGGAATGGTACATCAAACGCAATCGCAAACTGCGCGCGTCGCATCCGCGCGACCTGTGCGACCAGATCCTCGATATTTCTAGTTACCTGGGCGTGCCGCCAGCCATGTCGCGCGACATGCTCGATCGCGCGGCAAGCGCCTATTTTGTGGATATTTAACCGAAACCTCTCTCGCGCTTTTACGGATTACGCTTCGTAGTATCCTTTGCGTAATCCGTAAATTTTTTTATGATGATCGAATCGCTTCCCCAACCCGTCATTTTTGCCCATCGCGGCGCCGCCGTCTACGCGCCGGAGAACACCCTCGCGGCATTCGAGCTTGCCCTCACGCAAGGGGCAGATGCGATTGAGTTGGATGTGAAATTATCCGCCGAGGGATGCGCGGTTGTCATCCACGATGACACTGTGGATCGGACAACGAACGGCGCGGGGCGGGTAAAGAATTTGACGCTGGCTGACCTTCGCTCGCTTGATGCGGGCAGCGCATTCTCAGAAAAATATAGCGGCGAGAAAATTCCACTGTTGGAGGAAGTATTCGAAGCGGTCGGCGGGCGCGCGTTGATCAACGTGGAATTGACCAATTACGACAACAAAGACGATCATCTCGTTGAAACGGTGTGCATGCTCGTCAAGAAATTCAACATTCAGAAACAGATTCTCTTTTCTTCCTTTGACGCAAGGAACCTGACCAAAGCCTCTGGCTTACTGCCGGGCGTGCCCCGCGGCTTGCTTGCAGTCAACGATATTCGAGGGGTGTGGCAACGTTCGTTCATGTTCGCGTTTGGGAATTACCAGGCGTTACATCCGCATGCGCAGAATACTTCGCCCCAGCAGGTGCGCCGCGTCCATCGCATGAAGCGGAGAGTCCATGTGTGGACGGTCAACGCGGAGGAGGAGATGCGCCGCCTGTTCCGTTGGGGTGTGGATGGAATTTTTACAGACGACCCGTTGCTGGCGCTCAAGGTTCGAGGAGAGTTGTGATGCGCGCGAGGAAAACGCGGCAGGTGGCGGATCAGCAACGCTTGGGAAAAAGAGCTCTAACGTTTTTGACGGGAAACACTTTTTCAAACACGAAGGGCACGACGGTCACAAAGGAAAAAACCAAGGAATCCAGACTTTTCCCCTCCTTTGTGTCCTTCGTGGTGAAGCTCTGTCCTGTTAATTACGGGAGACCCGGAAAAAGAAGCGGGGTTTCGTCATGAAGTCAAGGCGGTTCATCCATTTTGTTTTGGCGGTGCTTCTGTTTGCGTCCATGCTTTGGCGCGCGCCGGTGGCGTATGCCCAGTCGCAGGTGCAAGCCATCTTGAATTCAATGTCGCCCCAGGAGCGCGTGGGGCAATTGTTTCTTGTCACTTTTCGGGGGACGAGCGTCGCGCCAGATTCGAAAATCTACGATTTGATCGTCAACCGCCATATCGGGGGAGTTGTGCTGTTGGCGGAGAACGATAATTTTGTCGACGCGCCGGAAACGATTCTCAGCGCCTATCAATTGACCAGCGATCTGCAAAACCTTGAGTGGGAGGCAACCCATTCGCTCTCGCCCGCCGAATCGACGAATGAGTATGTTCCATTGTTTGTTGGGATTTCGCAGGATGGGGATGGCGCAAGGCACGATCAAATCTTGAGCGGGCTGACGCCCACGCCTTCCTTGATGGCTGTTGGCGCAACGTGGAATGTGTCTCAATCGGAACAGGTCGGGACTGTGTTGGGTTCTGAGTTGTCTGCCATTGGCTTCAATTTGATCGTTGGTCCGTCGCTTGATGTGGTGGAATCGCCCAACCCGTCTGCGTTGAGCGATCTTGGCACAAGCGTGTTCGGCGGCGATCCATTCTGGGTGGCAAAGATGGGCGGCGCGTTCATCAAAGGCATTCATGAGGGTAGCAAGAACCGCATGGTGGTGATTACGAAGCACTTCCCCGGGCGCGGTGATTCGGATCGACAACTCGGGGAAGAGGTGGCAACGGTGCGGAAGTCGCTGGAGGCATTGAAGCAGGTTGAATTGTTCCCGTTTTTTGCAGTGGCAAGCGCGACCGATCCCGCTCTCAATGCGGATGGTTTTTTGGTCTCTCATATTCGGTATCAGGGATTTCAAGGGAACATTCGGGCAACGACGCGCCCAGTCAGTTTGGATTCGTCTGCCCTGCCTGCCATCCTTGCCTTGCCGGAATTTCAAGGCTGGAGGGCGAACGGCGGCTTGGTGGTAAGCGATGCCTTGGGGAGCAACGCGGTGCGGGCTTTTTATTCGCAAGGCGGCGAGAATTTTTCATTGCGCTCAGTGGCGCGCGATGCTTTTCAGGCGGGCAACGACTTAATGTATCTTGGGAACATCAAATCGGATCTTGGTACCGATATCACCTACGAATCTACGGCGGAGATCCTCGATTTCTTCTCACAGGAATATGTCAGCGATCCCGCCTTTGCCCAGCGTGTGGACGCGGCAGTTACGCGCATCCTCGCGAAAAAATTGGGGTTGTACGGCGGTAATTTCTCAGTTTCCAATGTGATTTCGTCCATCCTGGGTCTTGGTTTTACCGGCGAATCGCAACAGGTGAAGTTCGAGGTGGCGAGCAACGCCGCCACGCTGATCAGCCCCGACCCGCAGGAATTGAACGCGCTCTTGCCGGCTCCGCCAAACCCAAGCGATCGAATTGTGTTTCTCACAGACGCCTCCACGGCGCAACAGTGCAGTACCTGCGTCTCGAAGGATGCGCTGGCGGCAGATGCTCTTCAAAAAGCGGTTGACCGGTTGTACGGGCAAGGGGGGAGCGGGCAGGTATTCAACAGCCGCATGAGTTCGTTCTCGTTCCGTGAAGTGGAATTATTCCTCAATGGCGAGAGCGAAACCAACATCGAAAGCGCGTTGGAACGGGCAACCTGGGTGGTCGTCTCGCTTGCGGATGTGAACAATAACCAGTTGTCGCTGTTGCGGCGGTTTTTTTCCGAACGCCCAAACCTGATCCGTAACAAGAACGTCATTTTGTTTTCATTCACGGCTCCGTATTATCTCGATGCCACCGATATTTCCAAGTTGACGGCCTATTACGCTCTATATAGTAAACAACCCGCGTTCGTCGATGTCGCCGCGCGGTTGTTGTTTCAACAGATCGCGCCGGGAGCGTCGCCGGTCTCCATCCCCGCCGTGGGATACGATTTGATCGCCGCCCTCTCGCCGGAGCCTTCGCAAGTGATACCCCTCGCGCTGGATATTTCGGCGCCGGAGTTGACTGCCACCCCCGATCTTCTCGCGCTACCGGCGACGGCATTACCTCTGTTCAAGATCGGAGATTCGATCGCGGTTCGCGCCGGACCCATTCTGGATACCAATGGGCGACTCGTGCCCGACGGGACGATTGCCCGCTTCACCATGTCTACGCGGGAGTCTGGGGGCGGGGTGTTACAGCAAGTGGACGCGCCCACTGTGGATGGTATCGCGCGCGCTTTGTTCGTGATCGACAAGCCGGGCTTTGTGGAAATCCGCGTGATGAGCGAGCCGGCGTTGGTCTCCGATGCGCTTCAATTCGACGCGTCGGCGGCGGGCGTGGCTGTGACGGTTATTGCTCCCACGACGATTGTGACGCCAACAACGACCGCCCCATCGCCCACACCGACGATCGAGAACGATCTTGTTACGCCGGAAGGGTATCCGCGCCTCGGCGGGTGGATGCTAGCCGTGCTGGCTCTTGCGGGAGGCGCCGTGCTGGTGTTCTGGGCGGCTAACATCCTCGTCGCTACGCGTTGGGCGCTACGCTTCACTTTGTGCGCGGTAATTGGCGGGTTGATATCCTACAATTATCTCGCGCTCGGTTTTCCTGGCGCGGCGGCGTGGATCGCCTCCGGGGGCGGCACGTTTGGGGTATTGATCTTGATCTTTAGCGGTGAGGTGTTGGGGATATGCGCCGCTTGGGCGTGGATGCGCGCTGGGTTAGCGGGCAAGGGTCGCGAGTAAGCTGACCAGAAATAATACAGCCGCGCTCCATGCAAGCGTGGTTTCGGTTGGATTGCCAAGATAATCTGAAACGGTTTCCGGGCGCGGGCGGCGCGAAGGCAGGGGACTGCTCGGTGATTCGCTGAACCCAAGCAGGGCTTTGCGGAACTCGTCCACCAATGGCGGGCGTTCATCGGGGTGAAGCGACATTGCCCACAGGATGGCTTTCTCGGTTTTCTGCGACACGTGTGAGTTGATCTCCCGAATGGGAATCAGGCTTTCAGGGGAGAGGAAGCGTTTACGCGCATCCGCCGGCGATTCGTTCGTCAGCAGGTGATACAAGGTGGCGCCGAACGCGTAAATATCCGAACGAATATCCGTGTGCACATCGCTTCCGCCGTATTGTTCGAGCGGGGTATACAACGCGGTGCCTTGTCCCTGAATGATGGTGATGGTCACTTCTTCGGGCGCGAGAATTTTCACCAAACCGAAATCCACAAGTTTGATCAAGCCGTAGGGCATGAGTTTGAGGTTGCTGGGTTTGATGTCGCGGTGAACGATGGATGGTTCCTGTCCGTGCAGGTAGGTGAGGGCGCTGGCAATTTGTTCCGCCCAAGCAAGCACTTCTTTCTCAGGAAGGAAGTGGTTTTTGCGACGCGCCTCGATCATCATGTGGCGCAAATCGTTGCCGGGCACGTAATCCATAACCAGATAATCACGCGGACCGTTCGAGAAAAAGTCGGAGACCTTTGGCAAGTTTGGGTGATCGAGACGCGCCAATATGGTTGCCTCGCGCAAAAATTGTTCGCGGGCTTCTTCGCGTATTTTCTCGGGGAGCGCGCGGTCGTACTCGACCTCTTTCAACGCGCACTCGCGCCCTTTCAGGCGTGTATCGTCGGCGAGGTAGATCGAGCCCATGCCGCCTTGTCCGATTCGTTCACGGACTTTGTAGCGACTGCGCAAGACCTCCCCGCTCTTCAGGGGTGGGAGCAATCTTTCTCCTCGAAGTTGTTCGCTTGTTGACCTCGCTGTTCAATTGCGGAATCAACAGGGTTGTGTGGAAGGAACATCTCTCGCAGAGTCAATTCGGCGTTGGTTCTGCACAGAAACGCTTGTTTATGCTATATTCCAGACGGGCGCTGGCTCAATGGCTCGAACCAGATCGAAGCGTATTATAAACTCGATTCATTTATGTCGTCTCTCGAAAATATTGATCAGACTGCGCTTGTTACGCCAGCAGTTGCACTGCTGGCGGGCGGCAGTACAACTGCCGCCGGAACTGGCGGTTCATCACGGCAACTCGTAAAGACCCAAAATATTGATCAGACTACGCTGCTTACTTGACATCCAACGTCAATAAAAGTTTCATGAAAAAAACAGAAGAGTATCCATTATTGATCGCCGAGGAGGGACCGCTCAAGGGCAAACGCTGGCAAGTGAGTCAGACGCTTGTGCTGGGGCGCGAATCCACGTGTGATGTGGTCGTTTCTGACCGGCAAATCTCGCGCTTCCATGCCCGCCTGACGCCAACGAACGAAGGCGTGATGTTCGAAGACTTGGGGAGCAAGAATGGAACGTATCACAACAGCATGATGCTCTCGGCTCCGGTGATATTGCAGGATGGCGACCGCCTGGCGGTGGGAATTGCCCAACAATTCACCTACCTCACCTCCGACGCCACCATGCCGCTACTCGAGGGCGGCAAGCCGGGCAGGCTGATGATCGATCAAAAATCCCGCCGCGTGTGGGTGAAGCAACAGCAACTCGACCCGCCGCTGTCGGCGCAACAGTTCCGGTTGTTATGGCTCTTGTACGACAATCAAGGACAAGTGGTCAGCCGCCCCGATCTTGTGACGGCGGTGTGGGGCGACGATCAATCCATCGGGGTGACTGATCAGGCGTTGGATGCCTTGATCCGGCGCCTGCGCGATAGACTCGCCGCGCTCGACCCCTCACATCAATACATCCACACCATACGGGGGCATGGCGTCAGCCTTGATAATCTACCGTCGTGATTTTCGCATATCGCGCGTATCGAGATTCCTGTGATTGGTTTCAATCGCGGGAATTTTTTATCGGTTTCCTTGTCATCTGCTATAAAATAGAGTACATTAACTCACAGCACGTTCGTTCTACATTATTTGAAAAGTTGGGATCATGTCATTCTGAATACTATGAAGTTGTCAAGGTTTTTTGAAAAACCAAGGGATTGACAGAGACATAGTTGGCAATGTACGGTTGTTGAGGAGCGGAGCGACGAAGAATCTCTACCCTCCCCGAGAAAGCTTTCCGCGCGAGGAGAGATGCTTCGCAAAGTTTATCCTGAGCGAGGTCGAAGGGCTCAGCATGACATAAAATTAGGAGACATTGAATGGCAGACTCAAATTTTTACCTCGGACGCGAGTACGATCCGAAAACTCAAAAAGTAATCGCGAAGAATATCAATTACGATCCCGCCGACCTCACCACTCATGCTGTGGTAACCGGCATGACGGGTTCAGGCAAGACCGGTTTATGCGTTGCCCTGCTCGAAGAAGCCGCGTTGCAGGGAATCCCCGCCATCATCATTGACCCGAAGGGCGACCTCACAAATTTAATTTTGCACTTTCCCGAACTTAATCCGCAAGATTTTCAGCCTTGGATAGACGCAGACCTTGCGCGTCGCTCTGGCAAGACTCTCGAACAGGTCGCAACGGATGCTTCCATGTCGTGGCGAAACGGTTTGCAAGAGTGGGGGATGACACCAGAACGCGTGCTTGCCCTCAAGAACTCTGTGCAGTTTGCAGTGTTCACGCCCGGCTCCGATTCAGGAATACCCGTCAGCGTGTTATCGTCGCTTGCCGCGCCTGAAATTTCATGGCAGGACAATCGCGAAAGTCTGCGTGAACGAATCTCAAGCACGGTCACAGCATTATTAGGACTGGTCGGCATCAACGATATTGACCCGATTCGGTCACGCGAACATATTTTGCTTTCCAACATTTTCGAAAACGCGTGGAGTCAAGGCAAAGACGTTGAACTCACCGAGTTGATCTTGCAAACGCAAACCCCGCCTTTCGATAAACTTGGTGCGTTCTCGGTAGACACCTTCTTCCCCGCCAAAGACCGCATGGAATTGGCGATGGTGTTGAACAACATCCTCGCCTCGCCCGCGTTCGAATCCTGGCGCGAAGGTCAATCGCTTGATGTCGCATCCTTGCTGTACACTCCCGAAGGAAAACCGCGTCACAGCATCTTTTATCTTGCGCATCTATCCGACGCCGAGCGCATGTTCTTCGTCACACTGTTGTTCTCCGCCGTCGAAACATGGATGCGCGCGCAAAGCGGCGCAACCTCCCTGCGCGCGCTCCTCTACATGGACGAAATCTTCGGCTACCTTCCGCCGCTGGGCAACCCGCCTTCCAAAGAACCTTTGCTTCGCATGTTGAAACAAGCGCGCGCCTTCGGCTTGGGTTTATTGCTCGCCACACAAAACCCGGTGGACGTGGATTACAAAGGATTGTCCAACGCCGGCACATGGTTTATCGGCAAACTGCAAACCGACCAGGACAAAAACCGCTTGCTCGACGGGCTCGAAAGCGCGGCGGGCGGCGTCTCGCGCGGCGTGTTCGATAAATTAATTTCATCGCTCGGCAAACGCGTTTTTGTTTTGCACAACGTCCACTCGAAGGCGCCGCAGTTATTGCAAACGCGCTGGGTGATGAACTTCCTCGCCGGTCCCATCACGCGGACTCAGATCCCCGCGCTGAATCAACTCGCCAATGCGGATGCTTCGCTTCCGACTCAGGGTCAGCCTGCTTCGCCCTCCTCAACATTTTCCACGCCTCAACCTTCTTTCATGGCGTCTGCGCCGCGAACTCAGTCTCCAGTCTCCAGTCCCCAGTCTCCAATTCCCCAAACCTCCAATTCTCTTTTCTCAACTACAAAGCCTTCCCTTCCTCCCGCCATCCGCGAATATTTCCTCCCGCAAAACCTCAGCCTGCCCGAAGCCTTCAAAGCCGCGAATCAACCCGCGCCCTCCGAAGCGATGATCGAAAGCATCGTGTACAAGCCGGCGTTGCTGGCATCCGCCCAAATCCGCATCCTCGACCGCAAACTCGGCGTGGATAGCGAGATCGCGCGCACGGCGGTTGTCGCGTCGCCTGAAAAGCGCGGCACAGTTCGCTGGGAGGATTATGTCGCCACCGGCAAACCTATGGATAACGTGGACACCTCTCCCGCGCCCTCTACCAAATTTGGCGCGTTAGACGCGCCGTTGAACGATTCGAAATTGATGACCGCCTTGCAAAAAGACTTCACCGATTGGGTCTTCCGCAATTCCTCCATCACCGCGCGGGCGAATCAGGCGTTGAAAGTGTTCGCCGGTCCCGACGTGACGCAAGCGGAATTTATGACCGCCTGCTCCGACGCGGCGCGTTCCCTGCGCGATGCCGAACTCGAAAAGAAAACCGCCGCCATCGACAAGAAGATCAAATCCATCGAAGACAAAATCTATCGGGAAGAACGCGAACTCCGACAGGATCAGGAAGATGCGAGGAACCGTAACATCGAAGCCGGGCTGAATGGGGTGGAGGCAGTGGCCGGCTTGTTTGGGCTGGGACGCAAGAAGAGTCTCTCCACGCCGGTGTCCAAGTTCCGCATGGCGAAGAATGCAAAAGAAGATGTGCGCGAATCGGAAGAAGCCATCCAGCAATTTAAAAACGATATTGACGATCTTCAAAGACAGCGTGAACAGATCGCGGCGGAGATCACCGAGCGCTGGGGCAGAGCCGCCAGCGAAACGACCGAGGTGACCGTGAACCCCAAGAAGACCGATGTATATGTAAATTTATTCGGCGTGGGCTGGATGCCTTATTATCTCGTGAAATCGGGCGGCGCCTCGCTTGAACTCCCCGCATTCGGGGTGGAGTAATCTTCGCAATTAACCACCCCTGCAACGGGAGAGACATGTTCTGGATCATATTCGCAGTCGCATTTTGGGGATTCTTTCACTCGTTCAACTCGTCTTATGCGGTCAAGGAATTTGTCCGCCGCGCGTTGGGTGATGGTTTCATGAAATTCTACCGCCTCGCCTTTAACGTCTTTGCGGTGTTGACCTTTTTGCCGATTCCCCTCCTGTTGGTTGCGCTTCCCAGCCGATTGCTATATCGCGCCCCGTTCCCATTTGGGCAGATGATGATCGCCGGGCAGGTGTTCTTCGCCGCTTGTTTATTCACCGCCTTTTATCATTATGGGATTCTGTATTTCATTGGCGTGCGGCAGTTGGATGAACATTCCGGCGAACGCAATTTGGTTGTGAGCGGCTCGTACGCGGTTGTGCGGCATCCCTTTTATACGTATTTCCTTTTTTTTCTCTGGCTGACCCCGTTGATGACGGTCAACTTGTTGATCGTATATCTTTCGCTGACTATCTATATCCATGTCGGTATTTATTTCGAGGAGCGAAAGTTACTCTGCGAGTTCGGCGAACAGTATGCAAAATACCGGGCGAATACGCCGATGCTTATCCCCGGTTTGAAATTTGGCGGGAACAAACCGCGTTCCTCACTCGTTCTAGAACCGCAATCGACGGACAAGGCATAACTCGTTTTCTTAGTTGAGACTTAAGTTTGCCTGACCGGTGAAGGTATAATTTTTCACCTATGGCTTCCATTTCCAAACCCTATCAACCCACCCCTGCGGTACCGCAAATCCTTGCCGCGCTGGTGACCGGCGCGACGTTATTCCTCGGTATCATCGTCGTATGGACGCTGGGCTACCAACTCTTATATGCCGGGCGCATCTTCCCCGGCGTTTCGGTTGCCGGCGTGAGCCTCTCCGGGCTCACGCGCGATGAAGCCGCGCTGAAGTTAAGCCAAACGCTGTCGTACCCGATCACGGGGAAGATTCTTTTCCGGGATGGCGAAAAAGTTTGGGTCGCGTCGCCAGCGGAATTAGGCATGGTGTTCGATCCCTCCTCCACAGCCGGAGCCGCCTTCCAGTTGGGAAGAAGCGGCGGGTTATTCGGTTCGTTGTCCGGTCAAATTCAGGCGCGTAGCGCGGGCGTCGATGTGCCGGCGGTCATCCTGTTCGACCAGCGCGTGGCGACTCAGTATTTGAGTCAGATCAGCGCGCAGATCGATCAACCGCTGGCAGAGGCGAGCCTCGAACTCGAAGGGACGAATGTGGTTGCCAAAGCGGGGCAGGTGGGGCGCGAATTGAAGATCGAAGCGACGATGGTGTATCTCGGCGCGCAATTGCAGACTTTTACAGACGGCGAAGTATCGCTGGTGGTGCAAGAGATTCAGCCCCAGATTCTGGATGTGAGCGCGCAAGCCGATGCGGCGCGACAGGTGTTGAGCCAGCCGCTTACGTTGTCGATTCAAAATTCAACGGACGGCGACCCCGGCCCCTATGTGTATGACGCGCAAGTGTTGGCAAGTTTGCTCGGCGTGCAACGCGCGCAAAACGGAACGCAAACTGAGGCGCATGTAGTTTTAAACTCAGAGGGTTTGCGCAACCTGCTCAACCCGATCAAAGCAGAAGTGGATCGCGCGCCCTCCAATGCCAAATTCATCTTCAACGACGATACGAAACAATTGGACTTGATGGAAGATTCAAAAACAGGCAGGGCAATGGATGTGAACGCCAGCATTGCAACCATTAACGACGCGTTGTTTCGCGGCGAGCACACAGTTTCGCTGGTGATCAACGAAGCGCAGCCGAAAATCCCCGGCGCGGCAACGGGGCAGGAATTGGGGATCACCGAATTGATCGCCTCTGAGACATCGTACTTTTATGGCTCAAGCCAGGAACGCATTCAAAATATCAAAGCCGCCGCGGAACGCTTTCACGGCGTCATGATCGCGCCGGGCGAAATCTTTTCGATGGGCGCGGCGATGGGCGATGTGAGCCTCGAAAACGGATTCGCCGAAGCGCTCATCATTTTTGGCGGGCGCACCATCAAGGGCGTGGGCGGCGGGGTGTGTCAGGTCAGCACCACGTTGTTCCGCGCGGTGTTCAATGCCGGCTTCCCGGTGGTGGAGCGCTATTCGCACGCGTATCGCGTATCCTATTATGAAATGACCGCCAGCGGCGCGGTTGACCCCGATCTGGCAGGGTTGGACGCCACTGTGTATTTTCCGCTTGTGGATTTTAAATTCAAGAACGATTCGCCGTATTGGATCTTGATGGAAACCTACGTGAACGAAAGCGGTCGTTCGCTGACGTGGAAAATGTATTCCACCTCCACAGGACGTACGGTTTCGTGGAACACGACAGGACCGGTCAATATTGTCCCTGCGCCACCGCCCTTGCTTGAGGAGAACCCTGAACTCAAAAAGAACGAAATGAAACAGGTGGATTACGCCGCAAACGGCGCGGATGTCACCGTCACGCGCACCGTATCTCAGGATGGCGCGGTGTTGTTTCAGGATCAATTCGTCACACACTATGAACCGTGGCAGGCGATTTGTGAATTCGGACCCGATTCGAGGAATCCCGAAAAACTGGCGGCAGAGAAAAAATTATGCCGCAACCCATCCACCTAGGCGGTGGTAGAATTGCCCGCCACCAAGAAATGAGACGCGATGATTGATACTACTTTGAAAGAAATTTTGCGATGCCCAAATTGTGTCCGCGCCACTGGCGGCGAACTCACCCTGCACAAGGATACATGGTTCATTTGCAAAGATTGCGGCCGCAAATACCCCGTTGTCGATGACATCCCCGTCATGTTGATTGAAGAAGGGGATAAGTGGGTTGGCACAGCAGAAAGCGCCCTGCCGATCCCGCCTCCCTCGAAATAACGTGAGCGCGTTGCAAGACTTCCTGAACGACCTCACCAGCGGAGACGAAACGAGGGCAGAAAAATCCGTTTCAGCGCTTGCCGAACTGGGCGAGAATGCAATTCCTGCACTATTGGACTTAACCGCTTCTGCGGATGTGGACACCCGTTGGTGGGCGGTTCGCGCGCTGTCGCAATCGCCTCATGTTTCGACGGGACAGTTGATCCCGTTCCTCAACGACGCCGCCCCTGAGGTACGCCAATGCGCGGCGCTGGGGCTAGCGGCAAAGCCGGACGGAAGCGCGACCCAGCCTCTCGTCCGCGCGTTGAACGATGTTGACTCGCTGGTCTGCAATCTCGCGGCTCATGCGTTGGTCAAAATTGGCAAACCCGCTGTCCCGTCGCTGATCGAAGCGGTGGATCACGAATCGCAGGCGGTGAGGATTCGCGCCATCCGCGCGTTGGCAGAAATCCGAGATTACCGCGCGATCCCCGCGTTGATGCGGGTGATCGAAGAAGATTCGGCGGCGCTTGGATATTGGGCAAAGGAAGGTTTGGAACGACTTGGATTGGACATGGTGTATTTGAAACCGGTGTAATGAAAATGAACTTTCTAAAAAACATGAAACGCCCCTCGATTGGGGCAATGATTTTCTGGGTTGTAACGGCTGGTTTGGCAATCGGCGCTTTTGTGGCTGTCAAGAACCTGACCACTTGTTGGGTGGTGACCCCGCTCCCCGGCTGGGCTCCCTCCGAATGCAAAACCGTGCAGAGCGGCGCGGATGGACCCACCCTTACGAACAGCGAAGGCGCGCCCGTGCCGGGACCGGAGACTTTACCCGACCCGGTCATCATCCCTGCCAGCGACTTGCCGCCTGCCTGGGATGGCGCAAGCCGTATCACTGTGTTGATCATTGGGTTGGACGCGCGCGATACCGATACCAGCGCGCCGCGCTCCGATACGATGATCCTTCTCACGATCGACCCGTTAACGAAAACGGCGGGTATGTTATCCGTTCCGCGCGATATGTGGGTGAACATTCCGGGCTTTGGGTATAGCCGCATCAATACCGCTTATTCCTCCGGTGAAGGCAATAAATTGCCGGGCGGCGGACCAGAACTTGCGCGAAAAACGGTGGAACAATTTATCGGCGTGCCGGTGCAGTATTATGCGCAGGTCGATTTCAATACGTTTGTTCAATTCATTGACCGTATTGGCGGTGTCGATATTAACAACGAGGAAGATCTGCGGTTGGACCCGGTTGGCGGCGGCACGGATAAAATTCGGCTTACCTGTTGTGGGATGCGTCATTTGGCTGGAACCACGGCGCTTGCTTATGCCCGTCATCGCAAAACCGGTGAGGGCGATTTCTCCCGCGCGCAGCGCCAGCAAAAATTGATCCTTGCGATCCGCGATAAAGTGCTCGACCCGGCGAACTTCCCCACGTTGATCACCCAGGCAGACGATTTCTACAACGAGTTTTCGTCCGGCATCCGCACCAACATGCCGCTCGATGTGGCGATCCAACTGGCAGTGCTTGCCAAGGATATTCCCGCTGAAAGCATCGAACAAGGCGCTATCGATACCACCATGGTGGCGTTCGATAACGTCATCCTGGGCGGGCAGGATGCCAGCATCATGAAACCGTTGCCGGACAAGATCCGCATCCTGCGCGATGAGATTTTCACATCGGCTGGAGCGCTCAGCCCGCTGGCTCCGCAAGACGACCTGACCGCGTTGATGCGCCTCGATCTTGCCCGCGTCCGCGTGTTGAACGGTTCGTTCACGCCGGGGCTTGAAACCAATACCGGTAATTATTTCCTCGCCCAGGGGATGCAGGTGACGGAAGTTGGTTCTGCCGACCGGGCGTATGACCGCACGGTGATCGTGTTGTATGCGCCAAAACTTTACACGCTCAAATACTTGCAGATGGTGTTCGGTATTGCCGAGAATGCGCTGATACAGATCAAACCAGACCCGGCGCAAAATGTGGATGTGGAGATCCGCATCGGCAACGATTGGGCGAATAACAACCCCATGCCATGACAAAACTCCCTCTTGAAAAAGAGGGAGTTTTTATTTTGGTTGTTGGAAGGTGAGTTTGAACCCGCCGGAATAATGTTCGCCTGAGGAGGTCTGGCAGGCGGGGGCGATCAACCCGGAGGCCACGTCGCTCCCTTGCGCGAGTTGCACAGAGTAAGCGATGTTTGGAGTCATCAGGAAGTCGGCATAGCCGTTTCCCAATTCGGGTTTCAGGCCGGTGAAGAAGCGATCCTCGTTCGTTTCCCACGTGATTCTGATTCCCATGCCCGGCATTTGTCTGCGGTTTGAATTAAGCACAAGCACCTGCAATAAGCCGTCCGGCAGGTTTGAATCGCACAGCGATTCTTGCGCGATCAACTTGAACGAGACGCCAATGGTTGGAATTGGAGTTTGTGTTGGGCGGGGTGTTGCCGCGACAGCAAAGGTTTGAGTTGGAGTTACTTCCGGCGTGGAGGTAAAAATTTCCTGTGTAGGCGATGTTGGGATCGGCGAGAGTGTGCTTGGCGGCAGGCTGGGTTGTATATCCGCAGGTTGCATGCTTGGCGTTGATGGCGGTGGGACGAGGGCAATGCCGTTTCCCTGTAATGCCGCAGACAAAAGCACGACCTGATCGGCGCTTTGAAATTCTCCGTTGGCAAGCAGGCGTTGCGCCTGGGCGTTCAACGCTTCAATGGAATTGGTGTCGCCAAGCAGGGCAAGGCGGGCTTGGGCGCGTTCTATATTTCCGGCGCCGGCATACGCGGCGGCAATCGCGGAACGGTATTGATCTTTGAAATCGTCTCGCAGGGCGCTGGGGACCGCGTCGACGACTTGAAGCGGCGAGATCACCCAGGCGTAGGCGAGCCCGGCTCCAAATCCGAGAAGAAGCGCAAGGAAGACGCCCCAGGGGAAGCGGCTCATGGAATCCCGCTCCAGGCTTGCAGGGCAGTGACGAGCTCTTGAATCAATGCAAGGTCCGGCTCGGCGAATTGGTTTGCGCGCGCATAGGTCCACCCTTGCGATGCGATGGATGTGGGGGATTGAGAGCCAAAGATGGCGAGTTGCCGGGCAGAGAGGCCGGGGTCGCGGTGCGAATGATACGCCTCGGCGACCATCAACACATAATCAGCTTTGAAGTCGGCGCGCAGGGTGTCGGGTGTGAGGTTGAAGAAATCGACGGGATCGATGATCCACCCATACACAATGCCCGCGCCAATTCCGATGAAGAGAGCAAGAACGACAAACAGCCAGCGATGTATTTTCATGAATAAATATCCGGGCAGGTGATCGGCGGCGCCCAGAAACGCTTCCTTACCGTTGCTGTCTTTCGACCCTGGCGGGGTTCGAAAGGTTCTGCCGCGCCGAGCCTGCCCGGACGGGCGAAGGATACCCGATGTGGGGAGGGGTGTCAATTAGGATGGTGAGGAAATTAAATACGAACAGCCAGCGAGCAATCAGCGCTGGCTGTTCGTTCTTGTCATTATCCATTTAAATGCGCTTGCGTATTCCAGCCGAGCCAGTAATGCAGGAGGTCGTTCATGAGTTGCTTGAATTCGGGGTAGCCGACCGGTTTTACCAGATAACTATTTGCGTGGTTGTAGTAGGCTCTGGATACATCTTTTTCCGCTTCCGAGGTGGTGAGGATGATCACCGGAATCGCTTTCAGCGTTTCATCTTCTTTGATGGTTTTCAGCACATCGATCCCGTCCACCTTGGGCAGGCGCAGGTCGAGCAAAATGATCTGGGGGCGCGTTTTGTTTTCGGGGTTGGAATAGTCGCCTCGATGTTGAAGAAAATCAAGCGCCGATTGTCCATCGAAAAAGTGCTGGACTTCGTTCGCGATACGATGCTCTTCGAGGGTGCGGATGACAAGTTCGGCGTGGTCCGCATTATCTTCCACGAGCATCACAAGGTAGGGTCTCCCGGTAGTTTTCATCATAATATCTTGTTGCGGAACATTCTAACTCATTTTCAGTTTTTGGCGTCGCCTAAATTTCCGGCGCTAGCGTTTTTGACGGGAAATGCTTTTTCAAACACAAAGGCTTGCATTGACGGTTCGTCTTTCGCTCACCGTGTCGAAATGGCACGACGGTCACAAAGGAAAAAACCAAGGAATCCAGACTTTTTTCCCCTTTGTGTACTTTGTGTCCTTCGTGGTGAAGCTCTGTCCCGTTAATTACGGGAGACCTAAATTTCCCATAGTCCAAAATAAAACCGACACTACAGACGTGTTATAATTTTGGGAGCAAATAACGCTCAGTCAACCTGGAGGATGTATCATGGAAATTACGACTCAGGAATTCAAACATTGTGAAATGATCAAAGTCAAGGGCCGGGTGGATAGCGCGACGGCTCCGCAACTTGCGCAGACTCTCGAGAAAGCAAACGAGGATGGTAAATACAAGTTGGTGATGGATATGAGCGAACTGGAATACATGTCCAGCGCGGGGTTCCGCGCCTTGCTTGCCGCTCAACGCAACGCAAAGAAATATAACCGCGGTGAAGTTGTGCTCGTTGGCGTGCCCGACCGGATCCGTGAAGCGCTTGAACTTGCGGGTTTTACTGAACTTTTCAAAACGTTTGACGATCCCCTTCAGGCTGTCGGGCATTTCTAAGTAACGGAGCTCCTTTCAGGTTGGAGAAAGAGATGAAGGCAACGAAAGAGAAGCCGCCCTCAGCCACCGGTTGAGGCGGCTTCGGTTTTATCGGATGCAAACGGTCCAATTCCCGGCAAAGTTCGAATTCCTCGACGAGATCCGTGAATTTGTGGGAAACATCGCCCGCGAAAACGGATTCAACGACAAGGCTGTTTACAACATCCAGCTTGCCGCGGACGAAGCCGCATCGAACGCGATCGAACATGCTTACAATGGAATCACAGACGGGATGCTCGAGATCTCCTGCGGAATGGATGCGAACAACCTGACCATTCTATTGGTCGATCACGGCAAATCCTTTGCTCTATCGGACGTGCCGGCGCCGGACATCCATGCTGATCTGGGCGATCGAAAGATCGGGGGGTTGGGAATATTTCTCATGCGTAAGTTAATGGACGAAGTTGAGTACCATTCCACCGCGCGCGCCGGCAATACCCTGAAAATGACCAAACGAAAGGCATAAGCATGAAGCAGGCGTCATCGTCAGATTGGCGCGACCTTGCCCGTTTGGGGGAGCAACTGCTCAGCGCCGCCTCACTTGCCCAGCAACGCGCTCACGTTGTGGATATGGCATCGCGCCTGTTGGGCGGTGAAGCGGAGTTGTGGCTGTACGAATCCACCTTTCGATTACCGAACACGAAATATGCTTCGATCTTTGCTGTTGAACCGACAACCAAGGGTATGCAGCGCGCCATTGCAAGCGGCAGGATCGTTACGGGGAATAAAGGCGGGAAGAAGAATGGCGCGGCGCGTCCTGCGTGGGCGTCGATACCCTTGATCGATCGCGGCGCCACTTTGGGGGCGATTCAAATTATTCGCCCCAATGGGCCTGTCTTCAAAAAGGACGATATCAACCTACTCGAAGGACTGGCAGGCGTTGTCTCTGTGAGTCTTACCGCCTCGCACCGGATCTCGGTGGAACAATTTCGATTGAACCAGTTGAATCTGGTGAGCCAGGTGAGCGCGCAGATCGCAAATGTGCTGGATGTTAATGAACTTTCGGAGCGCGTCACACAGCTGATCCAGGAAACATTTCATTTTTATTATGTTGCGATTTTTACCGTCCGTGAAAATTCTTCCGCTAATCTTCGGTTCCGTTCGAGCGCCATGGCGCAACACAAGGGGAAGTCAAAAGTGAAGGTCGCGCTGGAGGTGAAGATCGGGCAGGGGTTGATCGGGCAAGCCGCGGCGGAGGGGGAACGGATCGTTGTCCCGAACGTGAAAAAGGACCCGCGCTATCGGCTCATCAAAGCGTTGCCAGAAACACGTTCGGAGGTGGTCATTCCGCTCAAGATTGAAGGGCGGGTGCTTGGCGCGTTGGACGTGCAAAGCGACCTGGTGAACGCCTTCCACGCGAATGACTTATTGATCCTCAACGCGCTGGCAGATACTATCGCTCGCGCCATCGAAAGCGCGCGACTCTATCGCGACCTGCGCCGCCATTCGGACCATCTGGCTTTGATCGCCGATGTGGGGAAGAGCGTGAGCGCCTCGTTGGAATTAAATACGCTCATGAAGAATGTGTCCGACCTCATCCACGAGCGATTTAAGTTCCCGCACGTGCATTTGTTTACCGTGCACCGCAACCGCCGCGTGATCGCGTATCAGGCGGGGAGCGGCGAGCGCGACGCGGGCTCGGAGGGATTCACGATCTCGATGGATGATTCGCTGGGCATCATTCCCTGGGTGGCGCGCGAAGGCAAAACGGTAGTTGCCAACGATGTGCGAAAGGATAAACGATACGTGCCCTCGCCGTTTCCGCCGCAGAATGTCAAATCGGAGATCTGCGTGCCTCTTTTGTACGATGGCGAAATCGTCGGGTTGCTCGATATTCAAGCGGATCGCTACAACGCCTTCACCGCAGAGGATAAATTCATGTTCGAGGCGGTGGCAGACCATATTGCTGTTGCCATCCACAATGCCGCGCTGTTTCGCTCGGAGCAATGGAGGCGGCGCGTGGCAGACAGCCTGCGCGAGGTGGCGGGCTTGATCTCGGCGGATGAAGACGTGGATGACGTGTTGGATGTGATCCTTGCAGAATTGGAGCGCAATTTGCCGGTCGATGTGTCTGCGATCTGGCTGTTGGAAGACGAGCAGTTGTATCTTGCCGCGAGCCGCAATATCGATGAAAACCTGCTGGAGAGTGTGCTGTACGGCTCTGTGGAAGCGTACGATGGGCTGATGCAAGCCGTACATTCGCAGGGCGTCGAGATCCGCAAGCCAAGCGACCCACTTTGGGTCTCGGGCCTGGCGGCGGGCTTCGACCAGAATTATTCCGCCCTGGCTGTCTCATTGCGCGTGGGTGACCAGCCTTTCGGCGTGATTACCCTCGCGCATAACGCGGCGGGTCGATATGGGCGCGAGGCGCAGGCGATTGCGACCACGTTTGCAAGTTACGCGGCTGTCGCCATCGAGAATACCCGGCTGTACGATATTGCGCAAGAACAGGCGTACGCGTCGGCGGCATTGTTGCAGGTGGCGCAGGCGATCGTCAGCCTGAACGATCTCGATGAAATCCTCGGCACCATCATCCGCATTATGCCGATCCTCACCGGCGTGCAACGCGCCGCTTTGTATCAATGGGATGCTTCCGACGAGCAATTTGTGCCCACGCAAAATTACGGGCTGAGCGTTGAAGATGAAAGACAATTTTGGGAACGGTCATTTTCAGCGGGCGATTTTCCATTCCTCGATTCATGCCGCGCCGCCATGGGGATGCTGGCGTGTCCGCTTGGGGGGCAGGGAGGGTTGCAGGAGTGGCTGCCAGCCAGCCCGTCGGAGGAGGCGAATCTTGCCAACCCGAACGCCTTGCTGTTCGCCGTCCCAATTGCGGTCAAGGATGCGTTGTACGGCGTGATGCTCATCGA
Organism: uncultured Anaerolineales bacterium; assembly: GCA_949319575.1. Lineage (GTDB taxonomy): Bacteria > Chloroflexota > Anaerolineae > Anaerolineales > Villigracilaceae > Defluviilinea. The sequence continues at coordinate 21,928 of CASGHD010000116.1, forward strand.
AGAAGCGGAAGGGGGGTTGCGGTTCCGCGCGCGGCGGTTGGAGATTATTACGGGGATCGCGCAACAAGCCGCGCTGGCGATCCAGAACGATCTCCTCCAAAAGGAGATGGTGGTGCGCGAACGCCTCGAAACGGAAGTGCAGTTGGCTCGCCAAATCCAGCAGACGTTTCTGCCTGACGCGCTCCCGCAAGTGGATGGCTGGGATTTTTCAGCCCGCTGGAAAACGGCGCGTCAGGTGGGCGGCGATTTCTACGATGTGTTCGACTTGCCCAATGGGCGCATCGGTTTGTTCATCGCCGATGTGGCAGACAAGGGTGTGCCTGCGGCGTTGTTCATGGCGCTCACACGGACGTTGGTGCGCGCCGCGGTGCTCGAAACCGAGTCGCCGGCTGTGGCGTTGGCGCGGGTCAATGAACTGTTGATTCCCGATACGCGCCAGGGGATGTTCGTTACGGGGGTCTACGCGGTGCTGGATACCGGAAGCGGCGAGTTGACTTACGTGAATGCGGGGCACAACCCTCCGATCTGGGTGAAACCCGATGGCTCGTTGGAAAAACTCACCCGCACTGCCATTGCCCTCGGCGTTTCTGCGGACCACGCTGTGGAGCAGAAGACGATCGAGTTGTCTACAGGTGATAATATTCTTTTCTACACCGACGGCTTGACCGAATCGTTCAATAGTGAGGATGATTTCTATGGGGAGGCGCGCCTGATCGATGCGTTGTTGACGAATACCCGCGCGTCGGCATCTGAGTTGATCGATGTGGTGGAAAAATCCCTGCTCGATTTTATTCAGGATATGCCTCCCGCTGATGATTTGACGATGCTGGCGGTGCGGCGGATGTGAAGCGACGCGCGGGCGATTGCGCTTCCTGTTTGTTATTATAAAAACTCACTAGCGTACATTTGCACCGCAAAGACCGCAAAGAATGCTAAGAATCCTTTTTAACTGGGCAATCGTAGCGTGTTTGGCGGTAAAAAACCCTCATGTACGGTAGAGAATTAAAAAAACTCGCTTCCAACACGAAGCGAGTTTTCGAGTTAACCGTTCGAATCAGATTTTATCCTTCTGCTTTGACTTCCTCCGCGTTTTCATCTTGTAATTTCAACCCGCGCAGGGCAGCGTCTAAACTTGCCGCGTCGCGGCGCGTGCCGGCGGCGGAGGTCCCGCAGTAGGGGCAGATATTCCACGGCAGTTCCATCAGTTTGTTGCAGTTCTCGCAGTTCTTCTTCAACTTTGTATGGCAGTTCGGGCACACCTGCCAGTCGTCTTTGACGCGCCGTTCACAGCCGGGGCAGAGCGGTAAGTCTTCGAGAGCCTGGAGCAAGGCTTCTTCTTCAAGAGTCTTTTGGTAATCTTCTTCGAGAGTCTTCGACGGGCGGAGGATCAAATAGACGAGAATGCCGGGCAGGCTTAACACGGCGACAAGGAGCGTTGCCAGCGTCTGTACGAGAGGGTCGCGCGCGCGCGCGCGGATATCGCGATACGTCCAAATGACGAGCGCGATCCACAACGCGGCGACAAAGGCGGCGCCGAAACCTGTCAAGACGAGGATGATGTTGCTGAGAAATGAAGGGTCGAGATTCATACGCTGTCGATATTTTATCTCATATTACGGCAGGCGGGAAAATTGGGATGGGCGAATGTAGTGTGTAAAAATCCTCTTTGCCACAGAGAACACCGAGACCGCAGAGAGAAAATCTCAAAATCTCTGTGTGCTCTGTGGCTGTACACACTAGAATAGTCACTCCCGGAAAATTCAACTTCAATGCGAATTCAGGTTCGGGTATACTTTGCCGCATTCAATTTATAGGAGTCTTACATGGAATGGCTTACCCAACCCGCAACCTGGATCGCTTTGATCACGTTGATCGCGCTCGAACTCGTCCTCGGCGTGGATAATATTATCTTTATTTCGATTCTGGCGGGCAAACTGCCTCTTGCGCAACAAGCGCGCGCGCGCACCACAGGCATTGCCCTTGCGGTGATCACGAGGTTGTTATTATTGCTTTCGCTCTCATGGATCATCCAGCTTACAGACCCGGTACTGACTGTGAGGGGTTTCTCCCTTTCTGAGCGCGATATGATCCTGCTGGTGGGTGGCGTTTTCCTCATCTGGAAAGCCACGCACGAAATTCACGAGAAACTTGAAGGCACGGAAGGACACGCGTCTGCCAAAGTTCATGCCTCATTTTGGAGTGTGATCGTTCAGATCATGCTGTTGGATATCGTCTTCTCCCTCGACTCGGTCATCACCGCGGTTGGCATGGTGGATGAACTGCCGATCATGATCGCGGCGGTCATCATTGCCGCTTTGGCAATGATCTTTCTGGCGGCTCCTCTCAGCGCTTTTGTCGAGGGGCATCCTACGATCAAGATTCTGGCGCTCAGTTTCTTGTTGCTGATCGGCTTCACGCTTGTCGTCGAAGGTCTCCATGTTCATATTCCGAAGGGATACATTTACTTTGCCATGGGCTTCTCTGTGATGGTGGAAGTATTGAATCTGCGCTTGCGCCAGCGCCCTGCCGAACCGATCCAATTGCGCAGCGCGTATCAAGCCGGCGAGCTTGCTCCTGCGATGGCGGCGTCGACCGCAAAGCCTGGTAGTATAAAAGCGACACCAAAAAAGAAAGCCGCAAAGAAGCGTAAATAACTTCGAATGAAAAGGACTTCCGCATTTCTCGGAAGTCCTTTTTGATTCACACTCTCACTGCTCACTGTTCACTGTTCACTGATCGCTTCTTCCACTTCACTTCCTCCCATCCCTCGCCGCTTTCATAAACCCCACAAACAACGGATGCGGCTTCATTGGGCGCGATAAAAACTCAGGGTGGAATTGACTCGCCACCATGAAGGGGTGATCTTCGATCTCGGCGATCTCGACTAGCTTGCCGTCGGGCGACATGCCAGAGAAAACCATGCCTCCCTTTTCAAAATCTTTTTTGTAATGGTTGTTGAACTCAAAACGGTGACGGTGACGTTCCTCCACCTTTTTCTCGCCGTAGGCTTTTGCGGCTTTTGAGCCTTCCTGCAATTCGCATGGATACAAGCCGAGTCGCATCGTCCCGCCCATGTCTGTGATCGCGCGTTGGTCGAGCATCAGGTCAATGACGGGGTATTCGCTCCCCCTGTCAAATTCCGACGAATTTGCATCTTCGTGATTCAACACGCCGCGCGCAAAGTCAATACACATCACCTGCATCCCCAAACACAGACCGAGATACGGAACTTTCTTCTCGCGCGCATACCGCGCCGCCAAAATTTTCCCTTCGATGCCGCGCGAGCCGAATCCGCCAGGGACGAGGATGCCGTCCGCGTTTTGCACAACATCCCAGCCTTTATCTTTTTCGAGATCTGCCGCATGCACCCAGCTGATCTCCACTTCCACATCGTTGGCGAGCGCGGCATGTTTCAACGCCTCGCGGACGGACATGTATGCGTCTTGCAGTTCAACATATTTGCCAACTAATGCAACCTTGACGGTTGGTTTTGGCTCTCTCACATGTTCTACAAGTTTTTCCCACGGCTTCATATCTGCCCTGCGTGTGGATTTCATGTTCAACTTCTCAACTAGATAATCGTCAACGCCCGCTTGCTCCAGCAATAACGGAACCTCATACAATACGTCGCTTGTAATCATCGGGATCACGGCTTGCTTTTCCACATCGCAGAACAACGCGATTTTGTCGCAAATATCCTGGTCAACGGGATAATCCGAGCGCGCGATGATCATATTTGGAGAAATACCGATCGAGCGCAACGCCGCGACGGAATGTTGCGTGGGCTTGGTCTTGATCTCGCCCGTCGCTTTGATGTACGGCAGCCACGTCACATGGATGAAAAATACATTCTCGCGCCCGACCTCGTTGCGGAGTTGCCTCAACACTTCGAGAAACGGTTGCGACTCGATGTCTCCAACTGTGCCTCCCACTTCGACCAGCACAACATCGGCATTGGTCTCTTTGCCAATGGATGCGACTCGTCTCTTGATCTCGTTCGTGATGTGCGGGATGACTTGAATCGTCCCGCCGAGAAAGTCTCCGCGCCGTTCTTTGCTGATGATCTCCGCGTAGACCTGTCCGCTGGTGAAGTTGGACGAACGGCTGAGGCGGATGTCAATGAATCGTTCGTAGTGACCCAGGTCGAGGTCCGTTTCTGCGCCGTCGTCGAGGACGTACACTTCTCCGTGTTGGTAGGGACTCATCGTGCCAGGGTCCACATTAATGTACGGATCCAATTTCTGCACCGCCACATTGAATCCGCGCTCTTTGAGCAAAAGCCCCGTCGCCGCGGCAGTCACGCCTTTCCCAACCGAAGAAACAACCCCGCCCGTGAAAAATAAATATTTTGTCGTCATCGAATAATTCTCCAATTCTCTAATTCTCCAGTCTCCAATCTCTTTTCTTCAACGGGAGATTGCTTCGCTCCGCTCGCAACGACATGATTAAACGAAAAGGGGAGGGCGTTTCAGCCCTCCCCATCGGGGATTGCAATTCCTGTGAGTTTCTGGCTTTTCTTCGATTTCATCCGACCAGTTTCACAATATCCTCGGAAGCGCGTCGCATCTCAAGGAAGATCAAACCAAGTTTCGCTTCGTGCCGCGCCATGGCGGTCAGAACCGCCTCCTGCCCGATGGACGTCAGCACGATCGATCCCGCATCGCCTTTGATATAGACCTGCTCCAACCCGCCGCGCCCCAACTCGGTCGAAATCCGTTCGCCGAGCGAAAGCATCGCCGCCGACATCGCCGACACGCGATCTTCCTCCACGCCTTGTTGCAACGCCGAAGCCATGATCAACCCGTCCACTGAAACAACCGCCGAAGCCTCGATATCGGGCGCGGCGGCTTGCATGTTGCGCAGGCGTTCAACCATTTGGTCGGAGCGGGATTTTGTCATAACGATTCTCCTAAAATTATCTGCCACAGTTTACCATAAAAAATCATGTCATTGCGAGGAGCGCGCTTGCTTTTCGCGACGAAGCAATCTCCAACACGGCGAGGAGATTGCTTCGCCTTCGGCTCGCAACGACATGGATTTGTTGACCCTCATTTCTCTTCGTGTTAAACTTGAACGTTCGACTAATGAAGATTCGCCTCTTTCTCCCCTTCGTATTGTTCCTCCTCGCCGCGCAGGATTCGCCGCCGATCGCGATCACCTCGCCCGCGTCAGGCGAAATTTTACGCGGCGAAATAACGATCATCGGTTCAACGGATGTTCCCAACTTCGCCTCCGCTCAACTGGATTTCAAATACGCTTCAGACGACGGGGATAGCTGGTTCCCCCTCGCGGCGTTATCTCAGCCCGCGCTTGATTCGCCTCTCTACCTCTGGAACACCGCCTCCATCACAGACGGCGACTACATCCTGCGCCTGCGTGTCAATTTAACGGATGGTACATTTCAAGAAGTGACCGTCCCCATCACCATCCAAAACGACGCGCCGATATTAACTCCAACGCCCGTTGTTACCTCAACTCCCGCATCCATCGGAGTCCAAATCCCAACCGCATTCCTCCTCGCCGCCTCCCCGACTCCCACCGAAGTCCCGCGTCCCACACCGACTCCCTTGCCGCCCAACCCCGCCTCGTTGACTCAATCCACAATCCTCTCCAGCCTTGGTCGCGGAGCAATCGTCATCATCGGCTTATTTATTTTTTCCTTCATCCTCCTCCGCCTCCGTCAACCCTAATCCTCAATTCTCTAATCCTCCAATCCTCTAATTCTCTAATCCTCTAATCCTCTAATTCTCTAATTCTCTAATTCTCTGAATCTCCAGTCTCCAGTCTCCAATTACCACTTACCAATTACTCCCAACGGAATCCTCCATGACACCAGAACCCTTCCTCCTCATCGGACTCGGCAACCCAGGACGCGAATACGCCAACACTCGTCACAACTTTGGCTTCATGGCAATTGACCGCCTTGCAGTCCGTTTGAACGCGCGCGGGATGAAAGTGATGTCGAAAGCCATTGTGATGGATTCAAAGTACGAAGATCACAAACTCATCCTCGCCAAGCCGCAGACGTTCATGAATCTTTCAGGTCAATCCGTGCAGGGACTGGCTCACTTCTACAAAATTCCCAACGAAAACCTGATGATTCTCTCCGACGATCTCGATTTACCCTTCGGCACGATCCGCATCCGCGCTTCAGGCGGACCTGGCGGTCAGCGCGGCTTGTCGTCCATTTTGGAAAAGTTAGGCACGAAGGATATTCCCCGCATGAGGCTCGGCATCGGTCGCCCGCCTGGGCGCATGGAACCTGCCGATTACGTCCTGCAAAACTTCTCACGCGACGATTTGAAATCCATCTCAGAGATCCTCGACCGCGCCGCCGACGCCGCGATCGAATTTGTGACAAACGGCTTGACCGCCGCGATGAATAAATTTAATGGCGATACCAGAGACTAGAGACTGGATGACTAGAGACTAGTCGCATGGCTATTTCTCTATTCTCTAATTCTCTAATCCTCTACTCTCTTTTATGCAATCCATTCTCAATAACATCCGCTCCCTTCCTCAATATCAAAATCTTCTAACCCAACTCAAAGCGGGCAAACAAATCGCTGGGCTGGGACTTCCTCGCGCCGCGCGGTTGCCTGTCCTTGCGGCGTTGCTCGAAGATATTGCCCAGCCGATTCTCTTCATCACCGACCGCGCCGACCATGCGTTGTCTTTGTTCGATGAATTGGGATTTTGGGTCAAATCGCCGCGCTATCATTTTGCGGAACCGAATCCGCTGTTCTACGAACAAGCCGCGTGGGGCGTGACCACCCGCCGCGACCGTTTGCAGACTCTAACGACACTTTCCACTTTCCACTTACCATTTGCATCCAAACCCGAAACGCCTCCAGTTATCATCACCTCCGTCCGTTCGCTGATGACGCGCACCATGCCGCGACGCGACTTCCTCAAGGCGTGCAAAAAATTATCCGTCAACCAATCCATTCAACCTGATACCCTCTTGCGAAGTTGGGCAGAGATCGGCTATCAGCGTGTCAACACCGTGCTGGAGCCTGGACAATTCTCCAGCAGGGGAGGGATTCTCGACATCTGGGCAACCGCCGAAACGATGCCTGTCCGCTTGGATTTCTTCGGCGATGAGATCGAAACGATTCGCAAGTTTGATCCCGCTTCACAACGCACCATCGAAAAACTAGAATCTATTCTCGTCACGCCTGCGCGGGAATATCTCCACGCTCACGATCCGTCCGCAGTTCAACTGCTGACGGAACAAGAGAACGAAGAACAATCCGCAGTTGAACTGCGGATTGAGCAAGGCGTGGAATTATCCGAATTCCACATTCCATTACTTCACAAACAACCTGCGACGTTGCTCGATTACCTCTCGCAAAAAGCAATCGTATTGATTGACGATATTTCAATCATCGAATCCATGGCGGAGGAGATTGAGGCGCAGGCGGTCAAGTTTAGGCAAGAGAGTATCGCGGAAGAAACGTTGTCAGCTGACTTTCCGTTGCCATACATCCCTTGGTCTGAGTTGAATGACAACATTCAATCAAGTGCGTCGTTGGAATTTGGATATTCAGGCAGTGACCAGTTATCAGTGACCAGTGAACAGTCGTTGAGTAGTTGCTTTGGGCATGATGAAAGGTTTGGAGGGAGATTAAAGCAATTCGTTGAGTATGTTGCAGGATTAGTGTCGAAAAAAGAATCCGTCATCGTCGTGTCGCGCCAAGCCAAAAGGTTGGAAGAACTTTGGCTGGAACATCAGGACCAAAAACCATTGACGATAGACGATGTGGACAGCATGGTCAACCGTCCATTGTCAATGGTCGAATTCATCGAGTCCTCTTTATCCGAAGGATTCACCCTCAATCTCCAGTCTCCAGTCTCCAATCTCCAGTCTCCAATTCTCCAATTCTCCAATTCTCTTCACTTAATCACTGATTCCGAAATCTTCGGCTGGGAACGCCCGCAACCCCGCGCGCGCCAGCGACCTGTTGCCGAAACGCCTGAATCGGTGTATGCGGATTTGAACGTGGGCGATTATGTCGTGCATATTGATCACGGCGTCGGGCGGTTTGGCGGATTGGTGACGCGCGAGTTGGACAATCACGCGCGCGAATTTCTCGCGGTGGAATATGACGGCGGCGGACAGTTGTATGTGCCTGTGCATCAAGCGGATCGGTTGACGCGTTATGTGGGCGCGGAGGGCGCGGCGCCCGCGCTGGATCGTTTGGGCGGGCAGGAGTGGCACGAGAAGAAGGGTCGCGTCAAAGCCGCTGTGTTGGAAGTGGCGCAAGATATGTTGGATTTGTATGCGCGGCGAAATGTTGCGTTGGGATATTCTTTCAAACCCGACACCGCGTGGCAAAAAGAATTGGAAGATTCATTTCCGTATGTGGAAACGGAAGATCAACTGCGCGCACTAAATGATATTAAGCGCGACATGGAATCATCGCGCCCGATGGATCGTTTGTTGTGCGGCGACGTGGGCTATGGAAAAACAGAAGTGGCGTTGCGCGCCGCGTTCAAAGCTGTGATGGACGGAAAACAAGTTGCGATACTTGTGCCAACAACGGTATTGGCGCAACAACATTACGAAACATTTTTGCAACGACTCGCCGCATTCCCTGTAAAAGTGGAAATGCTTTCGCGGTTTAGAACTCCGCGCGAACAAACAACAATTTTGCACGGACTTGCCATCGGCGAAATTGATATCGTCATCGGCACGCATCGTTTGATCTCTGGCGATGTGCAATTTAAAGAACTCGGCTTGGTCGTCATTGACGAAGAACAGCGCTTCGGCGTCACGCACAAGGAGCATCTCAAAAAACTTCGCACCGAAGTGGACGTGTTGACTCTCACTGCCACGCCGATTCCGCGCACGTTGTACATGGCGCTCACGGGCGTGCGCGATATTTCCAATCTCAACACGCCGCCCGAGGAACGATTGCCCATCGTCACGCATGTCGGCCCGTATTCACCGAAACTTGTGCGTCAGGCAATCTTGCGCGAACTCGAACGCGGCGGACAAATTTTCTTCGTGCATAACCGTGTCCAAACCATTGACGCGATGCGCGCGCATCTCCATCAACTCGTCCCCGAAGCGAACGTGGATATCGGTCACGGGCAGATGCCAGAGAATCAACTCTCCGAAGTGATGCACCGCTTCAACAACGGCGACACAGATATTTTGCTGTCAACCACAATCATTGAATCTGGATTGGACATCCCCAACGCGAACACCCTCATCGTGGATCGCGCCGACACCTTCGGCTTGGCTCAACTCTATCAACTACGCGGTCGCGTCGGACGTGGGGCTGCGCGCGCCTACTCCTACTTTTTTCGCCACAACAAGCTGACTCCCACAGTGGACGGTCAACAGCGACTCGAAGTCATCGCCGAAAACACGCAACTCGGCGCGGGCTATTCGATCGCGATGCGCGACCTTGAGATCCGCGGCGCAGGCGACCTGCTCGGCACGCGGCAATCAGGTCATATTCAAGCCGTTGGATTTCATTTGTATACGCGGTTGCTGGCAGATGCCGTCCGACGTTTAAGGTTGGCAGGTTCAATGTTGAACGTCGAAAGCCTCGCCGCTCAACCTTCCAACCTTCAAACCTTCAACCTTCAACCGATGTCCATGCCTGTGAACGTAGATTTACCCCTCGCCGTCGGAATCCCCGCTGAATACATCCCCGATCAAGATTTGCGTTTGCGGTTGTATCGCCGCATCGCGGACTTGCGCGATGAAACCGAAATTGACGCGCTGGCATCCGAGTTCAAAGATCGCTTCGGTGAATTACCCGAAATGACCGCGAATCTGTTTTATCAGATGCGAGTCAAGTTGAAGGCAGAGAAGGCGGGACTATCGTCCATCAACTGGGAGAGCGGACAGATCGTGTTGAAATATCCCGCGTCGGCAAATGGAAATGAGTCCAAGCGGTTGGCAGATTTGGGCGCGGGCATCCGCGGCGGCAAGTCCGCGTATTGGTGTTCGTTTGGGGAGAAGTGGGAGGGGAGGTTGTTGGAGGTGTTGGGGAAACTTTAATGATTCGCCACAGAGACCACAGAGTTCTCTGAGCTTTTTTTCTCAATGCTCTCTGTGGCGAAAATGACTTTCGCAAGAGGTCTATTATTCCGCAGTTCCCTCATGGGAGGCAATGTATTCGAGAGTCGCCTGAGTGATCAACCCTGAACGGGTTTCTCCATTGTCGGAGGCAAACTTGTCCATCAAATTCAAAACTCTTTCGGGCAAGGTAATGTTTACCCGTTTTGACTTGCCCGATAGTTTCGCCGCGTCCACTGAAACGACCGCCCAAATGCCATCGGTGTAGTCGGGATTGTTTTGATGATATTCGATGGTTTGAGGCGTAGGGATGGCTTCCCCATCAATCAACATCCCCTCCAAATGAGCCTCAATCGCTTCGACAACCTCGGATAATGCTTCGTCGAGGGTTGCGCCCGCGCTAAAGCATCCCGCCACATCTGGAACGGTCACGCCGTAATCGCTGTTAGGATCTTTGTGAATCACAACTGGATAGCGCATATTCTCTCACTTCTTCTCCGACCAAGACCAACCTGCCTGCCGATAAATACTGCGAAGGGTGCCGATTGGCAAATCTCTTTTCGGATGTGGGACAGTCACCCTGCCTGGTTTTACGGGATGTTTGAAATGATGGTGACTGCCGCGCACATGCACAAGCGACCAGCCGTCTGCCTTGAGTTTTGCAATGATGTCGCGGCTGTTCATGGAGTTATTATACACACACTACACACTGCGTCAATGCCTTGCATGATTCGGCAGATTTGGGCGCGGCATCCGCGGTGGCAAGTCCGCGTATTGGTGTTCGTTTGGGGATGCTTGGGAGGGGAAGTTGTTGGAGGTGTTGGGGAGGTTGTAATCTTGATGGGAATGAGAATTTGAATTGAGTGGGGGGTGCCAAAATTTGCAAGTGGAATAGGAAAATGAGACTTTCCCCATCTTAGCCATAATAACGAATAACGATAATAATATATTGACAAACGATAAGTCGTGTGTTACAGTATACCTATCCTATTACCAAGTGAGGCATTACTTATGAAAAAAGGGTCAACGCTATTCTTGAAGTTTGTCATTTGTCTTATCGCTATCGGAGTCCTTATATGGCTGATTTGGTTCCCTCAACTTGAAGGAAGAGCCGCTAAACTAGATCTAATCAGCATTTATATAGATCCGCTTATTATCTATGCTTACATAGGTTCAATTCCATTTTTTGTTGCGTTATATCAGGCATTTAATCTTTTAGGCTATATTGACGGCAATAAAGTTTTCTCTCAATTATCAGTGAATGCTGTGAGGAATGTAAAATACTGTGCAATCACATTCAGCGGCTTCATTGTGCTAGGAATACTATACATAAGGTTATTTGTTAAAGGTGACGACTCGGCGGGCGTTACTGCCTTGGGCATGTTTACTACTTTTGCTTCTATCGTAATTGCAACCGCTGCTGCTATTTTTCAAAGACTTCTGCAAAATGCCGTAGACATAAAATCAGAAAATGATTTAACGGTATAAGGTGCAATTATGGCGATAATAATCAATATCGATGTAATGTTGGCAAAGAGAAAAATGAGTGTTACTGAACTTACCGAGAAAGTTGGTATAACCATGGCCAATCTTTCCATCTTGAAAAATGGAAAGGCAAAGGCTGTCCGTTTTTCAACGCTCGAGGCAATTTGTAAAGCATTAGATTGTCAACCGGGAGATATTCTAGAATACAAAAGTGAGTAGCTTTCTGACTTCAAAATGTAGGGAGTCGTACATAGTGATGGCGATGTTGAATAATTGGTCAATTTCATTCTCCTTCAGCCCACCCAACTAGGGGCATTCTACATCTTCATCCCCCGCGTGGCAATGTAGTTGGGATGATATTTCCCCAGCGGCGAATCGGACATCAAGTCTTCGTACAGGTCGGTGATGACGAATCCTGCCGCGCATTGTCCGCCGAGCAGGTCGGTCAGCGAGTGACCGAATTCGAGGGGCAAGCCTTTGGTGAGATATTCGTCCAAGTCTTCTTTCGAGAGGCTGGTCACAAAAAGCATTTCGCCGATTCCCAATGGTTAAAGAAGGGCGCGTTTGATCGCGGATAGTTTCAAACCCCTTATTCTGTCAACTAAACAATTTCTCCACATCGTCGTTGGTGAGCGACTTGAAGAAGCTGGCTTCGGTGGCGATGATGTTTTTTACCAATGCGCGTTTCTTCTCCTGCAATTGCAGGATCTTTTCCTCCACGGTATCACGGGCGATGATCTTATAGATGAAGACAGGTTTGTCCTGCCCGATGCGATGAGTGCGGTCGGAGGCTTGCATCTCGACGGCAGGATTCCACCAGGGATCGAGATGGATGACATAATCGGCGGCGGTCAGGTTCAAACCCACGCCGCCCGCTTTGAGGCTGATGAGGAAGAAGGGATACGCCGGATCGTTCTGGAACTGGTCAACGCGCGCCTGTCGGTTGGAGGTTTGACCGTCGAGATAGATGTATTTGATCTTACGCGCATCGAGTTCTTTTTTGACGAGTTTGAGCGTTTCTACGAATTGCGAGAAGATGAGCGCTTTATGGTTTTCGGCTTGCAATGTCTCCAACGTTTCAAACAGAACCTCAAACTTGGGCGCTTCGCCTTTATACTTTTTATCCACGAGGGCGGGATGGATGGCGATCTGTCGCAGGCGCAGTAAACCTTCAAGAATTTTAAAGCGCGCATCCTGGATGCCGTCGCTTTCGATCAACCCGAGCAGTTCAGCGCGATATCTCTCCCGAGTTTGCGCGTATATTTTTTTCTGCGCGGGGATCATGTCGGTGTACACGACGCGTTCGGTGCGCGGCGGCAGTTCGGGGGCAACCTGTTCCTTGGTGCGGCGCAGGATGAACGGATAAACGAGTTTTCGCAGCAGGGAGGCAGTCTCTTCATCGCCGCCGCTTTCGATGGGATTGGCGAACTCGCGCTTGAAGTAATCCATGTTGCCGAGGAGACCGGGATTGAGAAACGCAAACTGCGACCAAAGTTCGAAGGTATTGTTCTGCACGGGCGTGCCTGTCATCACGATGCGATGATCGCCCTTCAACAGGCGCGCCGCCTTGGCGCTCTTTGCCAACGGATTTTTGATAGCTTGCGATTCGTCCAGAAGGATGTGATCGAAGTTGTATTTTCGCAGGAGTTCGATGTCGCGCAGCATCGTGCCGTAGGTGGTTAGGATCACGTCAAAGTCGTTGAAGGTGGATATATCCTTATTACGAAAGTTCCCCATGTATTCCAGAAAGCGCAGGTTGGGCGTGAACTTTTCGGATTCGCGCTGCCAGTTGACGATGAGACTTTTTGGAACGACAAGCAAAGACGCCGCGCGGGACTCGCGTGGTCTCGATGTATTTTCGGGAACCGCAGCCTGTTCCCGTTGTGATTGAAGATATACCAGCGCTTGGACAGTTTTCCCCAGTCCCATGTCGTCTGCGAGGATGCCGCCGAAGTTGTATTCGTGTAAAAAATGAAGCCAGTCGAATCCATGTTTTTGGTAGGGACGCAGTTCGCCGGTGAAACCTTTCGGCAGCGGATGCGGCTGGATCCGCTCGAAGCGACGAAGATGTTCGCGCCGCTGGATCAGGTCGGGGGGAGGTTGAAGCGCGGCGTCCTCCGCGAGCAGGGAATCTAACAAGGGCAGGTGAACGTCGCTGAGGCGGAATCCTTCGTCGGTCTCTTCCGCCAATCCCCAAAGATGTTTGTATTTCTCGAGCCACTCCGCAGGGATCTTTCCGATGGAGCCGTCGGTGAGTTTGATGTAGTTTTCACCGCGCTTGAGGGCTTTGCGCGCATCGCGCAGGGAAACCTGCTGGTCGCCGTATTCGATGAAGGTTTTGAGATCGAACCAATCAATGCCCGAGGTGATGTAAACGCGCATGGTGGGAGCGGCGCGGTTGATACGCCCTGCCTTGAGATTCTCTTCGCCGTATATCTCGAAGCCCGCCTGCGCGAGGAGTGGAATCGATTGCATGAGGAAGTCGAAGGGATGGGCGCGGGCGCGCAGTTCGTAGGCGCCTTTGGGGAAGCGGTTGTCGGAGCGTTTGAGGCGATAGGCGGAATCGGTGAGCAGGTGGATGACATCCTGTTCGCGTTGATGGTTGCGATGAATGCGGATCAGATTCCAACTGTCTGGCACGGTTTCGACGGTGTAGGGTTCGTCGGTTTTGACGATGGACAGTTCATGTTCCCCGTAGCCAAAGCGCAGATCGGCGCGCAGAATCTTGTCTTTGTTGGTGTCATGCAGGTAGAGTCGCGGGGTGGGCTCAGCGTGAACGTCCTGCCATTGAACGATGTCGCTTTTTATGGGCAGAAGTTGCGCGATGCGGGCAAAGTATTGTTCGCGAAAGATCTCGACCTGCGCTTTGGGAATCTCGATGGGGAAGGATGGCAGAATGGAGAGCGCATTGGCATTGCGGAGCTGGGCGATGCTCTCATCCATCATGATCCAGACGGGATTCAATGTGATCGTTTCGATATGTTTTTGGGTGTGGATGAATTGCCCGTTTCGCTCACATCCTGCTCGCAGATTGAGCGCGCGCTCATCCTGCCCCAAATCAATCTTTATTTCCACAGGGTCAGGCAGGATGTGAACGCGGCGTTCGATCTTGTCTGGGTAATGACTCCCGAGGAAAACGGGGATTTCAAGTTTGGAAAGCATGGAGAGGAATGCGGGCATGTTGCCGGCGCCGATTCCATAGCGCATGTTGTCGGAAAGGGCGTTCAAGAACGAGGCGGAATTAGGGTCAATATTCAGGCATCCCACCGGATTGACATGCTGGAACATGCGGTTGGCAACTTTGATCCATTTTTTGTCCGATTCCAGTAGTTCATTGATCTCTTGCGGCGATTTTTTCCAATTGTTTGCAAGCGGTTGCCAGTCATCGGTTTTGACGATCAATGGTTCCAGGGAGTAATAGTAATTGGCGCGGGCGTTGCTTCCGTAACCGTAATATCCCATTTGCGAACGGGTCAACAACACGACCGCCGCATAATGCGTCAGGTTTGGCGATGTGGAACGACGCGGCGCGAGGGCGAGCGTTTCGCCGAGTCTTTTCTCCCAGTTTTGAATGGGCGCTGGGGGAGGAAGAACGGGACTCCTTGCAACGCGCCCTGTCTCATCATCATCATCTTCATCTTCTTCGTAGTCGCCAAACTCTTTCTCTTCGTCAAGGTAGTCTTTCAATTCCAGCGTGGCGGCGACCATATGCTTGCAGAAGTTGCCTTCGTCTGCGTAGGGACAGTCACATTCGAAGATCAATTCCCCCGTCTTTTTGCCGACTTCGATCTCGACGGTGTACTCGCCTGAATCGCCGTCCACAAGGATGATCGCTTTGCCGGCGTTAACCAGTTCAACATTCCAGGCGCGGCCATCTTTGTAGTAGGCGCGTCCGCGCTGGATGGAACCTGGGTCGGTGTACTGCGAAAAAGGAAAATTGGCGATGAGTTCAGGAGTGAGGGAAGACATGCGCAAAGTATACTCTTTCAGGTCTTTCTGAAAAAGAAGATCGCCATATCTGATTCTGACAGAGCAGGAATTGGTAATATACTGACCGCGGTTACGAATTGCGCTTTTGTTCAACACGGATTCGGCGGGCTGAAGCCCTGTGTCTCGACAAGCTCGACAATCACCTCAGTACATGAAAGTCGGATAAATCCGACTCGTTGCGCCAGCCCGTAGGCGTCGCAGTGAGCCTGTCGAAATGGCTTCCATGCGCTGAGCCTTGGATTGAGATTGTCGAAATCAGGCGGCTTCAGCCCCGCGAAACAGGCAACAGAAAACCGCAATTTATGCCCGTGTTTGGTATAGGTTGAATACATGATGGGTTTTTGTAGTAGCGACTTCAATCGCTACTGTGCCGAGAAAAGACGACTAAAGCCATCACTACGATATTCTTATCAGTTATTCAGCGCCACTACCCGAAGATATACCTTCTTATCCATCAATCAAGGGCGCTTCATACAAACCCCAAACCCCTCTCCTTCAACGATACCCACTTGCTCTGACCGATCACGAGATGGTCGAGCACATCCACATCGAGTAGTTTGCCCGCTTGCACGATGGCGCGCGTCACGGCGACATCGTCGGGGCTGGGGGTCGGGTCGCCGCTGGGGTGGTTGTGGATGACGACGATGCACGATGCGTTTTTGCGAATCGCTTCTTTGAAGATTTCGCCGACTCTCACTTGCGATGAATTGACCGAGCCTTTGTACACCTCGACTGTTTCCAAAACCCGATTCCGCCTATCGAGCAACATCACGCGCAGATGCTCCTGCTCCAATGCGGACATTTCGTACAACACCAGCGCGGCGGCATCGGCAGGGGAGTTGATGGCGATTCTTTCTTCGGGAGATTCAAGAGTGAGCCTCCGACCTAGCTCGATCGCCGCCTTGATCTGCGCCGCTTTCGCGTCGCCGAGTCCGTGTTGCTTTTTCAACTCGGCGAACGGCGCGCGGTGGAGTCCTGTCAGCCCGCCGAATTTGTTGAGCAAGCGTTGACCGACCTCTACCGCGTTCTCTCCCACCACGCCCACGCGCAGGAGGATGGCGATCAGTTCGGCATTGGTGAGGGCTTGCGCTCCCAGCGTGGATAATCTCTCTCGTGGGCGATCAGCCTCACTTAGGTCCATGATGCGGTAGATGGGTTTGGAGTTTGTCTCAGCCATGGAGATATCCCTTCGTTTGGTAAATCAGCGGTCCGCTAAGCCACAGAGTTCACAGAGACCTTTGAGAAAAAATCTCAGAATCTCGGTGTTCTCTGTGACGAATGAATCTTCGTTGGTTAAACCATTCCCCTATTTTACAGCGAAACCTTGCTTGACATGACCCAACCCGTACAGTAGAATACCGAACGCATAAACTTGGGCCTGTAGCGCAGTTGGGAGCGCGCCTCAATCGCACTGAGGAGGTCAGGGGTTCGAATCCCCTCAGGTCCACTTTTCAGCGACAAGTAATCAGTGAACAGTTATCAGTCTCTGATTACACTGATTACTGATTACTTTAAAAACTGATAACAGAAATTGGGCCCATAGCGCAGTTGGGAGCGCGTCTCAATGGCATTGAGAAGGTCGAGGGTTCGAATCCCTCTGGGTCCACAAATTAATATTAGACCTCACAGATTATCAAAACCTGTGAGGTCTGAAACAAAGGTTTTGACAGGAGTAGTAGGTCATCCCGTCAGCGAGTTGGGAATGCGAGGTGGAAGCCCAGCAACAGTGTTTACGGGAACACAGTAGACCGAACTCGCTTGTCGCCTCGCAAAGAGGGACTTCGCTGGTGAATCGAGTAGTCAGCGACGGGTTAGCCCGTTATAGCAATCAAAGAGCGTTTGAACGTTGGAAGGTTTGAATGTTGAAGGTGAAAGCCTGCAACTTATAACCTTCAAACCTTCAACCGAATTCGGGTGGTACCGCGGAGTGAACTCTTCGTCCCTGATGTGGATGAGGAGTTTTTTGTTTTGTATTGGACGATGGACAATGGACGATAGACCATAGACAATGCCTTATCGCCCATCGTCAGCAGCCAATGGTCAAAAAGGAGGTAGGTATGAACATTCGGATCAACTTTATTTTCTGGATGCAAGGTCCTCTTCTTCCGAATCTCCTCTCGCCTCAAGGGTCGAAAACCTGAAACCTGAAACCTGGAACTTGAAACTCATAAAGAGGTAAAAATGGCTGCTACGAAAAAGAAAGTAACAACAAAAAAGAAAACCGCGCCGAAGGCTAAAAAGTCTATGCCTGCAAAAAGCAAGCGGACTAAAGTCCGCAATCCTGAATTTGGCGCGGTGAAAAAGAAAGCGACGAAGCCTGTATCGAAGGTGAAGAAGTCTGCGCCTGCGAAAAGAAAGCGGACTGAAGCCCGCGCTCCTGAATCGAGAGACAAATCTTTCAACCCGCAGATCTTTGAGCCGAAGTGGCAGGCGAAGTGGGAAGCGGATAATTTGTATCGCGCGGTGATTGATGAGAGCAGACCAAAGCATTACGCGCTGACGATGTTGCCGTACCCGAGCGGCGACTTGCACATCGGTCATTGGTATGCGATGACGCCGTCGGATGCGCGGGCGCGGTTCAAGCGGATGCAGGGCTATAACGTGATGTTCCCGATGGGATTCGACGCGTTCGGTCTGCCTGCGGAGGGCGCGGCGATCAAGAACAACATCCACCCGAAAAAGTGGACGTATGCCAACATCGAGCGGATGCGCGCGCAGATGCGTTCGATGGGCGCGATGTTCGATTGGGAACGGGAGGCGGTTTCGTCTGACCCTGAATACTATAGATGGACGGAGTGGTTCTTCATCCAGCTGTACAAACACGGCTTGGCATATCGCAAGAAGCAAGCCGTGGATTGGTGTCCCAAGGACAACACGACTCTGGCGCGTGAACAAGTGAAGGGCGAGGATCGAGTCTGTGACCGTTGCGGAACGCCTGTGATCAAAAAAGAGTTGGAGCAGTGGTTTTTTAAGGCAACGAAATACGCGGATGAGTTGCTGAGCTTCGAAAGCATTGACTGGCCCGAACACATCAAGACTTCGCAGACGAATTGGATTGGGCGAAGTGAAGGAGCGTCGGTCACTTTCAAAACTGAAGCAGGCGACCCGATTGAGATTTTTACAACCCGTCCCGATACGTTGTGGGGCGCGACGTTCATGGTCTTCTCGCCTGAGCATCCGCTGGTGGATAAAGTTACCACGCCCGAACATGCGAAAGCCGTCAGCGAGTATAAGGCTCAGGCGGCGAAACAGACCGACATCCAGCGCGAGGCGAAAGATAAAGAGAAGACGGGAGTCTTCACAGGCGGCTATGCCATCAATCCAGTGAATGAGGAGCGCATCCCCATCTGGGTCGCGGATTATGTGTTGATGTCATACGGCACGGGCGCGATCATGGCTGTGCCCGCGCATGATGAACGTGACTTTGAATTTGCGCGCAAGTTTGGATTGAAGGTCCTGCCCGTCATCCAACCGACCCCCCTCCATCTCCCCCCAAATTCTCCGAATTTGGGGGGAGAGAAAGAGGGGGGTGGCGACACAATGGAAACGGCGTATGAACACGAAGGCGTGATGATTAACTCAGGTCCGTTCAACGGCACGCGCGCGACGAACGATAAAGGGATGAAGAATCCCGCGATCAAAGCGGTGATCGAATGGCTGGAGCAAAAGGGAATCGGC
This sequence comes from uncultured Anaerolineales bacterium, assembly GCA_949319575.1. Lineage (GTDB taxonomy): Bacteria > Chloroflexota > Anaerolineae > Anaerolineales > Villigracilaceae > Defluviilinea. The sequence continues at coordinate 41,117 of CASGHD010000116.1, forward strand.
AAGCGCGATGTGAATTATCGCTATCGCGATTGGTTGATCTCGCGCCAGCGTTTTTGGGGCGCGCCCATTCCGATGGTGTATTGCGAAACGCATGGATGGAATCCTGTGCCTGACGATCAACTGCCTGTGTTGTTGCCCGACGACATTGACGAGTGGAAGCCGACGGGCGAATCGCCGTTGAAGTTTCATCCGACGTGGAAAGATACCACTTGCCCTGTGTGCGGTGAATACGCCGCGCGCGAAACGGATACGATGGATACGTTCATGTGTTCGTCGTGGTATCACTTGCGTTATCTGAGTCCGAAAAATGATAACGCGCCGTTCGATGATTCCGAATACAACTATTGGATGCCCGTTGATACGTATACAGGCGGAAGCGAACACGCCAACATGCACTTGCTATACTTCCGCTTTTTCCACAAGGCGTTGCGCGACATGGGTATCACCGAAGGTGGCGAGCCTGTAATGCAATTGCGTAATCAAGGCATGGTGCTGGCGGAAGATAACAGCAAGATGTCGAAGAGCAAAGGCAATGTCGTCGCGCCCGATGTGTTGGTGAAAAAATATGGCGCCGATACCGTCCGCGCATATTTGATGTTCTTCGCGCGCTGGCAACAAGGCGCGGCATGGGATTCGCACGGCATCGAAGGAACTGCAAGATGGATGCGGAGGGTGTGGACTCTGTTTACGGATGAGGGTAGGGGCGAGCCGTCAAGCGGGATGAACGCCTCAACCTCAACCATGGCGGCTCGCCCCTACGATGGGCGTCATCTGCGCCGACGCGTCCACCAAACGTTGAAGCGCGTCACTCACGACTTCGAGAACTTCGAATTCAACACGATCATCTCATCGTTGATGGAGTTGTTGAATGAAATGTACAAGGCGCGCGAGGCGGGCGCGGTCGGTTCACCCGAATGGGATGAAGCGACTGAAATCTACGTGAAGATGATGGCTCCCGTCGCGCCGCATGTCGCCGAAGAATTGTGGACGAATCACTTGGGCAAGCCGTATTCCATCCACCAGCAGATGTGGCCCCAAGTGGACGAAGCCGCCGCGCGCGAAGACTCGATTGAAATCCCCGTGCAGGTCAACGGCAAAGTGCGAGACAGAATCACCGTCGCGGTAGACGCGAGCGAGGATGAAATCCGCACAGCCGCGCTTGCAAGTGAGATCGTCCAGAAATATTTGGAGGGCAAAGAGCCGCGCAAGGTCATCGTGGCTCATGGGAAGTTGGTGAGCGTGGTGGTGTAAAGCTGGAGAATAGAGATTGGAGATTAGATGAATAGTCCCTGAGGGTTTCAAGACTCTCAGGGATTATTTTATGGAAAGAAGGATATGCGTTTTCGTTGTCTGGGTGATCAGAATCCTGCCACAAAGCGGGCGACATCCTGAATCCAATGAAATGTGATGGCGGATTCGAGTCCCTGATGGCGGGCAAGCAACATTGGCGGCAATCCCCATGACAATGTGATTATTGCTCCCATGCCCAATGCTGTCAGCGGCGACTGTAAGAATAGATCGTCGAAATGAGCGTACCCATGAATTAGCGTTACCAGCAGTCCCGTCACCCAAACCGCTTGCGTGGGCAGATCGTTCCGCAACACCAGCCACAACAGTCCCCACGTGGCGAAGCGATAGATGACTTCCTCCGTTATGCCTGGCTGAAGCGCATCCAGCAGGGCAGACGGAGGATGTTGCCACTGAATAGGTTGTCTCTGCGTGAACTGCAGGGCGAAGACATTGAATACTGCCAACGGTAGACCAACGAAAAAACCTATCAGGATGCCTCGACTCATACCTTTCCAGTTGCCGTTGGCGGCATGGAGTTGCACCGGTCCGCCCTGGCGCACGATCGCAAGTCCGCCCAGGGTGGCGAGAAAAGTAAATAGCCCGCGAACCCATGCCTGCCCGATGTTGTCGTGAACGATTCCAAGGAAGGGATAAGGCGTAAAGAGTGTGGCAAATAACATGCCTGCGCCGATCACCGCGCCCAGGATCAATGCGGTCGTCCAATCGCCCCGCCGCAGATGGCGGTGGCTTTTCAAAAGGACGAGGGATGCGCCCGCCACAGCCAGGATATCGAAAATTTCAAATGTTCGCGGCGCAGGGATCACGGAAGCCATCACAGCGCGCGCGAGAAATATCGTTATGATCGCGGCAATCACCAGGAGGAGGGTTGTGTATTTATTCTTCATCGTTGCATATCCTTCGCCTGATCAATAATCTTCAAATAATAGACCTCAGCCGAATTTACATCTCGCAAGTACTCTTCACGATCAGGGCTGATTTGCCCGCCCCTCAAGTTTGACTTAAGGCGTCAGGCGGCGAATCAGGACGCCCGTCGGTTTGATTCGCCCTTCGTCAGCCTTTATCTCCGCTGAATCATTTCCCCTCCTGCTTGCGAAGGTTCATCGCGGCGAAGGCGAACCATCCGATGAAAACGCCCATGAGCGCCCCGCCCAAAATTGCGATCATGTCGTTGACGGTGACTGGCGTGAAAAACACGCCGATCTGGGCGCCGATGAGCAATCCCAAAACGATGTAGAGGAAAGATTTGTTGTTCATTTTTACTCCTTGATGTTTCTGAGCAATGACGCCACCATGATTATGTTGGCAATGGCAATGATTGGAAATATCGTGACTTCCATCATGCTGATCGGAACGCCGACACGAAGCATGTTGAGGCTCATCACGCTGACGGCAACGCCCATCGTCAGGAATTTCATCAATCCCACCGATGCCAGCAGATAACCCCAGGCAGCGCGGCGCAGGAGCAGAATGCCCGACATCACACAAAGCGGGACAATGAGTCCCAGATCCATTGCCTGGATGAACAGGCTGGTTGTATTTTCCAGCGCGGGGATGGCGTTCGGCGCAAAGGTCGCAGCGATGCGTCCCAACCATGCCAGCGAGAGAAACGCGGCGGCGAAGAAAAGCAGTCCAGCGATCCAGCCGCGCGGCAGTTTTTCGGAGAAGTGCGACGGAAGATTTTTTAGGTCAAAAGACATCATGCTCACAATGAAGGCGAACAGGCTCAGGCTGAACAATGCCACGTAGACGAGGAAGAACTTGTTATATGCCGCGCCGAAGCACATCGTGATGTAGGTGTAAAGAATGAAACCGAGCGTGCCTGTCATGAGCAGGCGCCCGCGCAGGGAGCCGCGCAAGGTCAGCCAAAATGAGATTGCCAGTAGTGGCGCGCCGAGCGCCAGCGTCGCCAGATCATTGGCTTGCATCTGCGCGGCGGAACTGACCGTGTCCCAGTAATAGAGTCCGCGCGCGTTGATGGTAACTTCTTCGCCGCGAAAGTTGGTTAGGGCAAAAGGTTGCCCCTCGCCCGGTAGCAAGCCAGCCAGTGTTGCGATGAGGGTCAGAAGAATGATCGCGGGGATGAGCCATTTGAGAGGGGAGTTGTTGTTCATGTGTTTTTACCTTCACTCACGTTTTGCGCTTGTGAGCTTTGCGCTCCCCTGATTTGCGGGTGAAATTTTTGTTGCATGATGAATATTCCATAGGCTGTAAAGGTGATCGTCAGGCTGATGACAATGAAGGACTGCCAGAATGAAGACAGCGCAAAGCCAGGTTTCTGAATGAAGAAAGCAAAATCTGTGAGGAAGTGAGTCAGGATCAAAAGCCAGAGAGCGTCCTTCTTGAGCGCCAGCGCGGCATAGGCGAAACCAATCGCGGTCGCGTATCCGATTTGCATCGCGCTCTCCAGCATGTTTTTCCCTGTCAGGGCATTCATGGCATGGGTCAACCCAAAGAGCAAAGCGGTGATGACCGCCGCCCTCCAATACCCGAGCGGTTTTATGGCTTGCAACATCAAGCCACGGAAAATAGTCTCCTCGGCGAATGCCACCGCCAACGTGACGGCGAACACAGCCGATACTTGGGCAAAACTTTCGATCTTCACGTCGGGAATTAAATTGAGAATCACAGGGATGAGAGGGAGGAGGAAAAAGAGCAGGTCTCCTTGCCGCCGTAACGGAGCGAAGCCGACGGTCTTCCACCACCGTAGCCTGGTCAGCAACACAATGACGATGAGCGTCAGCCCAAGGTTGGCAAGACCGTAGAGCGCCATGTTCGAAAGCCCCAGAAAATAGGCTACTGTTCCTGTAAGCAGGTAAGCAATCACAACCACTGCCTCCATGATTGCAACAAACCGATACGGGTGACGTTCGATGAATTGGGCGAGTTTCATTGGCGCTCCTTGAAGCAATAATAGTGGCCGGTTGTGTTAGTGATTGCCTCTGATCAACTTTTAGGATGATGAAATCCTGGAAATTTGCGCTACCTCTATTTGTAAGTTTCAGGGAGGATGGTCTCCACCATCAGGCGGTAGAACAGGTCGGCTTCCTCCCAAATCATGCCGTGCCCGGAGTTTTCAAAGAAGATCAATTCTTTTTTTGGCGCTTCGAGCACATTGAAGTATTCTTCAGGAATACTCGAGGGGTTGTTCATGTCGTGTCGTCCTAATATGATGTACACCGGTAGATCAAGGCGGGCGGCGTCCACGCGGAAGTCCATCTCTTGCAATTGCGGGTAGACTACGTTGAAAGTATTCATCAGCCCCAGCAAATAATAAACACGGTCAAGCCAGCCGTATTCGGGTTGCCCGAGCATCAATTGGATGGCGTCGCCTTCGCGGCGATAGGTTTCGTCTTTGATGTTCGGCGCTTCAAAGAGCTGGTACTCGCGCCCGAACAATTTGGCATACGGCTTGATGGGACTCTTGCCGAGATAGGGCGGCGGGCCCTGCTTTTCAAGCGCTTGCGCGAAGTCCGTGTCGCCGGTTTGGCGGGAATGCTCCAAAACCAAGTCGAAAATCATCTGGTCGGTTTCCAGCACGTCCACCATTTGGGAAGCGCCGATGTAAGCGTGATACAGATCGGGGCGTTGTTGGGCGGCTAACACGCCGATGATGGCGCCCCAGGAATGCCCCACCAGGTAGATTTTCTGCTCGTCGAAGCGAACGCGTAACAATTCGCTCAGTTCAATTACGTCAGAAACATACTGGTCAATGGTCAAGTCAGATTTGGGGTTGAGCGAGGGATACGATTTGCCGCAACCCCGTTGTTCCCAGATGACGACCACGAAATGCTTCTCCAATTCGCTGTTGAAGCGCAACACGCGCCCCGCCTCGCTGGCGCCAGGTCCGCCGGAGAGAAAGAGCAAGACAGGCTTATGGACATCATGACCGCGAACGATGAGCCATTGGTCAACGCCGCCAAGTTTCACTTTTTCGAGCGAGGCGACACTGCCGGGCAGGGGCTGTCCATCTGCGCCGAGGATGGCGGGGGTGTGTGCCGCCCACTGCGAGTACATCACAAAAGCTACCAACAACAAGGGAATGAGCAGGAAGATCATACGGACTCCAGTCTTGCTGGACGTATTCATTGGGTTTCCTTTCTACTTTCTTCGATGGTAGGTGTTCCTTTTTACCCGGTCGAACCCAGGGTTCATCTATGCCCCGCAGATTCACTGTCGAAACCGACCCAACAGTTGATTACAGCCACATCGCTGGAACAACTACCAACAAGCGATCCGATCGTTCATGTCGATTCATTGTACCGGCGCCCTGACCCGGAATAACAGTCACATCATTCCCTCTTCTCTACGAAGAAAAGCATATTCTGCGGAAGGGAATGAAATGATTGCCAATTTCACGCGCGCGAGATGAATCCGCAAGGAAATTTCAGGGGGATTTCTTGAAATCAAAAAGCGACCCGCGCCGAGTCGCTTTTGAAACATTATCTTCCCGCATGTGCGGTTAAAAAGTTACCCTGTCCAAAGATGGACATTGACTTAATTACTCGCCGCCCGGGTGGCAATATAGTTGGGATGATATTTCCCCAACTTCGAATCGGACATCACTTCTTCGTACAGGTCAGTGAGTGATCGAACTCGGGAGGTTTGTAACCTTTTAATTCTTTGAAATTCAGAATGAGTATTTTATAATGTTCCAAGAACTTGATTTCTGTTCATTCAAGGAGGTGGCTGGGAAAGATTTTCAGGGGCGCTCATGAACTAAAGCAAACGATCCAATTCGATAACCATGAGGAGATTTGTATGAAACGGTCAGTTCGTATGTTCGTAATTCTACTATTGGTGGGATTGATCCTGATGCCAGCCCAAACATTGGCGCAGGCGTCGAACCTGGCAGGCGTGGGCCTGCTGGACGACTTCAACCGGGCGAATGGGGTACTAAACGGAAATTGGTCTGGCAACCGATCAAAGTATCGCATCTTGAATAACCAGTTGTACGTCAATAGCAACGCATCGAATGCGGATATTTACTGGAAAGACGCACTAGGCATTGACCAGGAAGCCTATGTCACGTTCGTTGACGTGAAAGACACTGCCACCGAACAGAACCTCCTGCTCAAAGCGCAAAGCAATCGCACCTGGGGCGACGGCGTCATCGAAGTCCTGTACGACGCGAACAATCATGTCGCGCAAGTCTGGACGTGGGAGTGGCCCAAAGGCTGGGTGAAATATGGCGATGATATGCCCGTCACCTTTGTGGACGGCGATACGTTCAGCGCCCGCGCCTACGGCAACGGGTTTGTCGAAGTCTACCAGAATGACACCCTGTTAGGCGCGCGTGATATCACCGCCTGGCCCCATTATGCCAAAGGCGGGTATGTTGGTTTGTGGTTCATCGGCGGACGCGGCGCCAGCCTCGATGATTTCGGCGGCGGAACGATCATCGATCCCCCATACCAGCTTGTTGACCTCCAGTTGCTGGCTTTCAACGACTATCACGGGTATATCGAAACCGGGGGAAACCCGGGACCCGGCAATGTGGGCAGTGACCCGGCTGGCGGCGGCGAATTCCTTTCCGCAAAGCTTACCCAACTCCGCGCTGGGCACACAAACAGCCTCACCGTGGCCGCAGGTGACTTGATCGGCGGTTCGCCCTTCCTCTCTGGCATGTTCCACGACGAGCCGTCTGTTGAATCGCTGAACGCCATGGGGCTGGATGTCTCCAGCGTCGGCAATCACGAATTCGATGAAGGCGTGGTCGAGCTCCTGCGTATGCAAAATGGCGGTTGCCACCCTGTGGACGGTTGTTACTTCCCGAGTAATCCGTATCCCGGCGCAAACTTCAACTGGCTTGCCGCGAACGTCGTCAACGATGTGACCGGCGAAACAGCCCTGCCTCCCTATTGGATCGACGAGATCGATGGCGTGAAAGTCGGCTTCATTGGAATGACCCTCGAAGCAACCAACACGCTTGTGTCACAGTCCGGCATCAATGGCTGGACCTTCCTCGATGAAGCGGATACTGCCAATGCCCTCGTCCCCGAATTGCAGGCGCAAGGCGTGGAAGCAATCATCGTGCTTATGCACGAAGGCGGCTCGCAAACGCCTCCTCCGGGCGCGGTCAATGCTTGTGTCGGCATCAGCGGGCCTGTCGTCGATATCAATAGCCGGCTCGATCCCGCCATCGACGCAGTAGTCACGGGTCACACGCACCTGCCATACAATTGTCTGCTTAACGACCCGAATGGGAATCCCAGAATCGTGACGAGCGCGTATTCGTTTGGGCGTGTGGTATCCGAGCTCAACCTTGTTCTTGACCACCGCACAGGCGACGTTCGCCGCGACCTCAGCGGAGCCACCAACCACGCGGTCGTTCGCTCGCAATTGACGGCTGATGCCGCCATCACCGCCATCATCAACAAGTGGAAGGTGATCAGCGACCCGATCGGCAAAGCGCAAGTGGGCACCATCACGGCTGATATCCGCCGCGCCTTCAACGGCGCCGCCGAAGATCGCGGCTCCGAATCGAGCGCCGGTAACATGATCGCCGATGCTCAACTCTTCGCAACCCAGGGCAACGGCGCGCAGATCGCGTTCATGAACCCGGGCGGCATCCGGTCAGACCTGACGTTTGCCAAGTCTGGCGCAGAGGCAGTGGATGGTATCGTTACCTACGCGGAAGCGTTTACATTCCAGCCGTTCAGCAACGTGCTGATGACCATGCCCATGACCGGCGCGCAGGTGGTACAGGTCCTTGAAGATCAGTGCCAGCCTGCCGGCTCGAGCCGACCGTTCCTGCACCTTGGCGTATCGGTTGGGTTCACGTACGATCTCTCCAAGACCTTTGGCTTGGTGGACCACGACAATACCCCGGTCACCGCGCCCATTAACTCGTGCACGTCGATCACGGTTACGAACGTCTTGTTGAACGGTGTTCCGCTCAATCCGGCGGATACATACATGGTGACGGTCAACCAGTTCCTTGCCGATGGCGGCGATAACTTCGCCACCTTCCGCGATATAAACCCGTCCCTGCGTATCGGCGGCGGCATCGATCTCGACGAGCTCATCAGCTACTTCGCGGCGAACAGCCCGATCTCTCCTCCGGGAACGAATCGAGCCAACGAACTGCCGTAAGAACAAGCGAGTCGTTTCAAAAAAATCAGGGTCGCAGAAATGCGACCCTGATTTTTATTCCTTCACCGCCCGCGTAGCAATATAGTTGGGATGATATTTCGCCAGCGGCGAATCGGACATCACGTCTTCGTACAAATCGGTGATGACGAATCCCGCCGCGCATTGACCGCCGAGTAGGTCGGTCAGCGCGTGACCGAATTCGAGCGGCAGACCTTTGGCGAGGTATTCGTCCAAGTCTTCTTTCGAGAGGCTGGTCACATCTGAATACGGTAT
>CASGHD010000117.1 GCA_949319575.1 uncultured Anaerolineales bacterium
CTTGGTTTTGCCGAAGCAGTCTCCCCATACCGGGAGATTGCTTCCCTTCGACAGGCTCAGGACAGGCGTCGGGACCCCGAAAAAACATCGGGGCAGGCGAGCAAGAGCCCTCCTCGCAACGACATGCCTGAGCAGTTACCATTATCAGCGCCCCAACTTTATTCCTACTTCCTCGCCGCAATCGGACCCAGATACGACTCCAGCAAGGCGTCCATCTGCTCCAGCGACTCACATACGAACAGCATCGGGTTGAAGGCGTAGACCGTCTTCGGGATGCGCGCGATGGTCTCGATGTCGAACGGCGCGATGATGACCTCGCCGCCGAAGATACCTTCCTGCTCGATACCCAAACTTCGATACAGCGACAACACCACGTTCCAGCCCGCGTCGGCAGTGGACATCTGTCCCTTTTGGTGGAGCGCGTTCACCCCGTCTATGATGCGGAACAATTTATTCTTGTTCGCCATAAACTGGTGGTGCAACTGCCTGTACACATCGTGAGTGAAGTCAATCACATTGTCGCGCCCGAGGCGGTAGAATTCCATGATGGTGCGCGTCAACTCTTTGCGACCCGAGATGATCCCCGCGCCGAAGACCTTGAAGCGATTCTCCTGCACGACCAACCCAAACTCCGTGCTGTACCATGCAAGCCGTTTGATCACTTCGCGCTCTTCCTGAGTCGCCTTCATATACGCTGGCGCAAATTTATCTTCGATGCGCGCGTAAAACTCCTGTGTCAAAAACGGCAGGTGACCGAAGATGTCATGGAACATATCGGGCTCGGGCGTAAATTCCATCTGGTCGCGCGCGCGCAAATAATCGGTGATGAGGAAGACGCGGTTGGCAAACTTTTTGTACCAGTCGTCCGCCATCGTATAACGCACCACCGTCCGTTCGATGCGCCAGCCCGAGCGCGGCGTAATATTCCCGTTCAAATGCGCCACCGACGAAATCCCGCGCGGATCAAGTTGCAACAGGCTCATGCCCTTTTTCCATTCATCGCAGATATGCTCGATCAGATACGGCTGATGCACGCCCGCATATAAGTCCGCCCAAATGGCGTGTTGCTCCGTGGAAAAACTGATCTCTTGATTTTCGGTTGAATATTCTTTGGTTGGGTCAACGTGTTGTTCGGCAATATCCCCTGTGTAAATAGTTGAAGTTTGATTTGTAGCCATTGGTTCACCTTTCTTGATTGATGAAGGAGTCGGCTTGCGAAGAAAATATATCACCGCCAAACACGAGCGTCAAGTTCGCGCCCGTACCGCAAAGTTCGCTTTACGCGATCACAACGCAGTACAACTGCGTCGTGATCCATATCAATCTGGATTACAATCTCCTCCATGCCCGATCGCCCACTCAAAAACAAAACCATCCTCATCACCGGCGCCGCTCGCCGCCTTGGGCGGATGTTCGCGCTGGCGTGCGCGCAAGCAGGCGCGGATGTCGTCATCCATCACGCGCGCTCCCAAGCAGAGGCCGAATCGTTGCGTGACGAAATTGCTGGAGTAGGTCAACGCGCGTGGATCTTTCAAGCAGACTTAAGCGATTCATCCCAGACGGGAAACCTGATTCGGCTCGCCAACGAATCCACGCCGCTGCATTTTCTCGTCAACAGCGCCGCGATCTTTGAGCCCCTCACATTTGATTCAACAACACTTGAAAACTGGAACAGTCACCTCGCCCTCAACCTGACCGCGCCGTTCCTGCTCAGCCAAGCCTTCGCCCGCCAGGCGGAGGAGGGTTCACGCATCGTCAACATCCTCGATTGGCGCGCCCTCCGCCCCGCCGCGGACCATTTCCCGTACACCGTCAGCAAGTCCGCGCTCGCGGCGATGACCAAATCGCTGGCGGTCGCGCTCGCGCCGAAGATCACGGTCAACGGCTTGGCGCTCGGCGCGATCCTCCCGCCCGCCGATGGAAACGCTTCGCCAGACATCACAAAAAATATCCCCATGAAACGCTGGGCGAAAGAAAACGAAGTGGAACAGGCGTTGCTCTTTTTGCTCACTTCCCCCGCTTTCATCACCGGCGAAATCATCCACGTGGATGGCGGCAGGCATTTGGTGTGAGTAAATAACCCAGTGGTCGAGTAGTCCCGCGCGCGCTGAGCGGAGTGGCCCGTGATGTTCGCGCCACGAAGACGAAGCATCGCTGGGCGTATCGAGACCACCAGTCGAAAAAAATTAAAGGAACTATACCCATGGACAAAGTCATCATCAAAAACCTGCTCGCCCGCGGCATCATCGGCGTCAACGACTGGGAACGCAAGCGCGCGCAAAATATTCTGATCAACATCACCCTCTTCACCGACACGCATCGCGCGGCGGAGACCGATCACATCAACGACTGTGTGGACTATAGCAAAATGTCGAAGAAGGTATTGGCTCACGCCGAAGGCGCGCAACGTCTCACCGTGGAAGCGCTGGCAAACGATCTGGCAACACTCTGCCTTGAAGAAAACCTGGTGCAAAAAGTCATCGTCCGCGTGGAGAAGCCGGGCGCGGCGCGCTTCGCCGAATCTGTTGGCGTGGAGATCGAGCGCAGCCGCAATGAATGAATCCCACCTCGCGTATTTGAGTCTGGGGTCGAATATCGAGCCTGAGATCAACTTGCCGAAGGCGGTGACGTTGCTGTCGCAATCTGGGGAGATCGCGAAAATTTCGAGCGCGTGGGAGACGAAACCCGTCGGCGGGTCGGGAGGGAATTATCTGAATGCCTGTCTGTCGTACAAAACAACGCTTGCGCAAGACAAATTGAAAACATCGATCATTCACCCAATCGAATCAAGCCTTGGGCGCAAACGCGCGCAGGATAAGTACGCCCCTCGCACGATTGACATTGACATCATCCTCTTCGATGGCGAAATCGTCGGCAGACGCTGGCTGGCGCAGGCGTTCGTCATTGTTCCGCTGGCGGAGATTTACCCTGAATTTCATAACCCCAATGCAAATGAAAGCATCACAAAAACCGCGACGCGCCTCCGCCGTGAAATTTGGACGGAGACGCGTCGCGGTGTGTTAGGCTGACGAGGGCAAACCAGACCGCCCCGCGTTTGAAGCGCGGCCTCAGAATTGGATCGGTTTCGATCCGCGGCTGATGTTATCCAAAAATTCCTGCCGCGTCGCCAAGTTCGCGCGGAAGGCTCCGTGCATGGCGGAGGTGGTCATGCGCGCGTCGTGTTTTTTTACGCCGCGCATCATCGCGCACATGTGCATCGCCTCGACGACAACTGCCACGCCTTGCGGCTTGAGAACGCTTTGAACAAAATCCGCGATCTGGCGCGTCATGCGTTCCTGAATTTGCAAACGGCGGGCGAACATATCCACGATGCGCGGAATTTTGGACAGCCCGATCACTTTGCCCGCGGGGATGTAGGCAATGTGCGCGCGCCCGATGAACGGCAACATGTGATGCTCGCACAAACTGTAAAATTCGATGTCGCGCACGATCACCATTTCATCGTAGGTGATGTCGAACAACGCGCCGTTGATAATGCGTTCAGGCTCGGCCGTGTACCCGCTTAATAGTTCGGTGTACATTCGCGCCACGCGATCGGGCGTGTTCTTCAATCCTTCGCGCTCGGGGTCTTCGCCCACCGCCTCGATTAACTCGCGGATGATGCGACTCGTATCTTCGATATTGATAATATTTTTTCCGCTTCTGTTCAATTCCTCGTCAAACTCCATGCTCGCTCCTTGAACATTCAGCCCGACAATGCGTGTCGGGCTGAAGATTTTTCCTCCGTAACGGCATCAACAATTCATGAAAGTTCAGTTGGCTGTTGAGTATCTTGACGCGCGATTTGCATGGAAAATCGCGCGTCAAGATGCGTTTTGGCGTTGTATTGTTTATACCACAAACGGCTCGAAAAAAACAAA
>CASGHD010000118.1 GCA_949319575.1 uncultured Anaerolineales bacterium
GTATCGTCCGCAGTTCTACATCCGCACGATGGATGTGACCGGCGACATCACCCTGCCGGAAGGCGTCGAGATGGTGATGCCAGGCGACAACGTCAACCTGACCGTCGAGTTGATCGTGCCGGTGGCGTTGGAACAAGGCTCGAAGTTCGCCATCCGTGAAGGCGGTCTCACCGTCGGCGCTGGTGTCGTTACGAAAATCATTGAATAGGCGATGTCATGACGAAACAGAAGATCCGCATCCGTTTGAAAGCGTACGATCATCGCGTACTCGACTCGACCGCCAAGCGCATCGTCGAAACCGCCGAGCGCAGTGGCGCGCATGTTGTTGGTCCCGTGCCCTTGCCAACCAAGACTGAACGGTTTACAATACGGCGCTCGACATTCATAGATAAAGACTCGCATGAGCATTACGAGATCCGCACGCATAATCGTTTGATCGACGTGCTCGACCCGGACTCGAAGACAATCGATATGTTGATGCGTTTGTCACTGCCTGCGGGTGTGGATATCGAAATAAAAATTTAGTTGGTCGTTATGTATGGAGAGTAGGGACCGGCTCGAATGGATACTCTACTCTCTCATTTCGCCAGCGCAAGAACGGTATTGCACGGGACAACAAAAACCTGAACGTCCCAACAATCCGTTTACTGCGCTGTCTGGAGATGATGCAGCCCAAGCCCGGGCTGACAGTCTCGCAAAATCTTTTGAAGGAGAAAATTGAGCATGTTAAAAGGGCTTATTGGAAGGAAGATCGGCATGACCCAGATCTTCGATGAGAAAGGCGTCGCGTACCCTGTGACGATCATCGAAGCTGGGCCATGTTACATTACGCAGGTCCGCACACAAGATCGGGATGGGTATGCGGCGGTTCAGGTCGGGTTTGAAGAACTTCACCCTAAAAAATTGTCGGCAGGCGCGCTCGGACATTTGAAATCGAACGATCTGCCTCCGCTTCGCTTCTTGCGCGAATTTCGCTCGAAGGAAGCCGTCATCGTAGGCGACAAACTGACAGTGGATGTTTTCAACGTCGGCGAAAAAGTGGACGTGATTGGCACAAGCAAAGGCAAGGGGTTTGCCGGTGCGGTCAAGCGCCACCACTTCGCCGGTGGCAAGAAAACACACGGTCAATCCGACCGCCATCGCGCACCCGGTTCGCGTTCGTCGGGCACCACTCCCGGCCGCGTCTTCAAAAACGCGCGCGGCGCGGGCCATATGGGGAGCGACCGCGTTACCGTCTCAGCCATGAAAGTGGTTATGGTCGATGCGGAACGCAACCTGCTTGGCATTCATGGCGCTGTGCCCGGAGGCAAAGGCGGCGTTGTGATGATCAAAGAGGCGCGCAAGCAGTAGGCGCAAAGGATTTGATGATATGAAAGTAGACGTTTTCAACCTCGAGGGTAAAAAATTGCGTGAAGTGGAACTTCCTTCCGCGGTTTTCGAAGCCCCTATTAATGTTGATTTGATGCACCAGGCATACCAGCGCCAGTTGGCAAATGCCCGCCTCGGCACACACGATACAAAGGTCCGTGGTGAAGTTGCTGGTGGCGGCGCCAAACCATGGAAGCAAAAAGGAACGGGTCGCGCCCGCCAAGGCTCGCGCCGAGCCGCGCAATGGGTGGGAGGCGGTCGTATCCATACGCCGCATCCGCGCAGTTACGAACAGCGCATGCCCAAGAAAATGAGACAAGCCGCGTTGCGTTCCGCTCTTTCAGTAAAAGCGAAAGAAGCTGACGTGGTCGTTGTGGATGAATTGACAATTTCCGAACCGAAGACAAAATTGATGTCGCAGGCGTTGAACAAACTTGTCGGTGATAAATCTGCCTTGGTTGTTCTTCCCCAAAAAGATCAATCCTATGAGGTTGCCATGCGTACCATCGGCAACCTTGAAGATGCAAAAGTTTTGCTGGCTGGTTACCTCAACATTCGAGACCTGTTCACCTATGACAAGCTCGTGTTGCCTGTGACGGCGCTCGATGCCCTAGCGGCGAATCTGGGATAGGAAACCGATATGACTACCGTATATGATATATTGCGCCGCCCCCTCATAACAGAGAAATCGAACTATCTCTCCGGCAAATTGAATCAGTATTCATTTGTCGTTGCAGATTTTGCCACTCGCACGTCCGTGAAGGATGCTGTCGAAACCTTGTACGATGTGAAGGTCGAACGCGTCAACATTATCAACACCTCCGCCAAGCGCGGACGCCGTTTGCGAAGCCGCCGCGTGTTGGTTCGCAAAGCCAGCGTCAAGAAGGCGATCGTCACATTGGCTGAGGGACAGACCCTGCAAATCTTTGAAGGGGTGCAATAATGCCAGTCAAAAAGTACAAACCCGTAACGCCGGGCACCCGCGGGATGACCGGTTATACATTCGACGAAATCACCAAATCCACACCGGAGCGGTCATTGTTGATCCCGCTTCGTAAAAGTGGTGGAAGAAATTCATATGGCCGCGTCACCGTCCGCCATCGCGGCGGTGGACATCGCCGCTTCATCCGCCTGGTGGATTTTAAACGCGACAAGCGCGGCATTCCCGCCAAGGTGGCGGCGATCGAGTACGACCCCAACCGCACAGCCCGCCTCGCGCTTTTATTTTACGCTGACGGCGAAAAGCGGTACATCATTGCCCCGGTCGACTTGAAAGTCGGCGATACGATCATGGCTGGCGTGGGAGTCGAAATCCGCTCCGGAAATTCGCTTCCGATATCGAGCATCCCAGTGGGCACGCTCATCCACAACATCGAAGTTCAGGATGGGCGCGGTGGTCAGTTGGTGCGTTCTGCAGGCGGCGCGGCGCAGTTACTTGCCAAGGAAGGCGATTTTGCACAGGTCCGCATGCCGTCTGGCGAGGTACGCTTGATCCGCCAGACTTGTTACGCGACGATTGGTCAGGTTGGAAATCTCGATCACGGGAATATCAAACTTGGTAAGGCAGGGCGCAAGCGCCATAAAGGCATCCGCCCAGCAGTACGCGGTTCAGCCATGACCCCGCGCGACCATCCGCACGGCGGTGGTGAAGGACGCCAGTCTATTGGTTTGCCCGGGCCGAAAAGTCCGTGGGGCAAGCCCACCCTGGGCTACAAAACCCGCCGCAACAAGAAAACGAATCAGTACATTGTGCGCCGTCGCTCCAAGACGAGCCGTTAATTGAGTTGAGGTTAGAATGTCACGATCATTGAAAAAGGGTCCCTTCGTGGAGCCCAAACTGTTAAAGCGAATCGAGGCGATGAACCAGAAGAGCGAGAAGAAAGTGCTCCGCACGTGGAGTCGCGCCAGCGTGATCTTCCCGCAGATGGTTGGTCACACAATTGCTGTCCATGACGGGCGCCGACATGTGCCGATCTATATAACCGAAAATATGGTCGGTCACCGTCTGGGCGAATTCGCTCCCACGCGCACGTTCCGTGGTCATACCATTGGCGAGAAAGCCGCCGCGCCCGCTGCTGGATCATAGGGATTTGAGTCATGCATGATATTCAAGCACACTTGAAGTTTCTTCCGATGTCCGCGCAAAAGGTGCGGCTCGTTGTCGACCTTGTGCGCGGCAAGGATGCAAACGATGCGATCGAAATGCTCCGCTTTGTAAACAAAGCCGCGGCGTTGCCGGTGCGGAAATTACTTGCCTCGGCAGTTGCCAACGCCGAGGAGAATCTCGGAATCAGCCGAGACGACCTGTTTGTTGCGCAAATCTTTGCGAACGAGGCTCCGACCCGCAAATGGAGGCGTTTCGGCGCGCGTGGACGATTCAAGCCGATCCTCCGCCGCAATTCGCATGTCACTGTGGTCCTGCGCGAGCGCGGGGCGTCACCGGAGTTATAAGGAGAAGTTATGGGTCGTAAAGTTCATCCGATTGGAATGCGGCTTGGAATCAATCAGGGTTGGCAGGGACGCTGGTTCGCTGAAGGCGCCGAATACCGACAACACCTGCATCAGGATTTCGCCATTCGCAATCTTTTGCTCGGAATCCCGTCTAAGGGCGGCGCCGCCAAAAGCGCTGACGTCCGTAAATTGCGCAAGGACCTGCCCGATACAGTAAAGAACCGCAAGGCAGGCATCTCGCGAGTGGAAGTGGAACGCTACCCCGGCAAGATTAAGGTTTCGATCCACACCGCCAAACCCGGTATTTTGATCGGGCGTAAAGGCGAGGGCGTAAAGAAGATCCGCGCGGGACTGGAAGCGCTGGTCGGCAAGAAAGTCGACCTCGATATTAAAGAGATTGGCTCACCCGATACCGACGCGATGCTGGTCGCGCACAATATTGCCGACCAACTCGAACGCCGCATTGCTTATCGCCGCGCGATGAAGCGCGCGATTCAGCAAGCCATGAAACAGGGCGCCCAAGGCATCAAGATCATGGTGGGTGGACGCTTGGGCGGCGCAGAAATGTCGCGCGATGTCTGGTTGCGCGAAGGGCGCGTCCCATTGCAAACCCTGCGCTCGAATGTGGACTTCGCCATCTCCGAGGCGACCACCACATACGGTCAGATCGGTGTAAAAGTCTGGGTCTATAAAGGCGAAGCAAAGCCCGATGTAGAAGAAAAGGTTGAAGCGACTGAAGGCGTGTACGTCAGCCAGTAGAAAATTCAGAGTCGTCTTTTGAGGTAGTGATTATGTTGATGCCAAAACGTGTTAAGTGGCGCAAGCAAATGCGCGGTCGAATGCGGGGGAAAGCCCTGCGTGGCGCGGAGGTTAGTTTCGGCGAGTTCGGTTTGCAGGCGCTTGAGCCCGGCTGGGTCACTGCGCGACAGATCGAAGCCGCGCGCCGCACCATCGTCCGCGAGATGAAGCGTCGTGGAAAAGTTTGGATTCGCATCTTCCCGGCGAAGCCGTTCACGCACAAACCACCCGAAACCCGCATGGGTTCCGGTAAAGGGAATGTCGAATACTATGTGGCGGTTGTCAAGCCCGGCCGCATTATGTTCGAAGTAGGCGGTCTGGACTCTGCCACGGCTGTTCAGGCGCTCAAGAACGCGCAATATAAATTCTCGATCAAGACCAAGGTCGTTGCGCGTCACGAAGGAGAGCAGGCATGAAGGCCATGAAGGTAAAAGACTTGCGTAACGACAAGCCTGGCCAGATCGAAGGCAAGTTGACGGATGCCCGCGACGAATTGATGAAGTTGCGATTCCAGCAGGTAACGGGCCAATTGACCGATACCAGCCGCGTGCGAATGCTGCGCCGCGATATTGCCCGCATGTTGACCATTTTACGCGAGCAACAAACCGCGGAAGCCAAGGAAGGTGAAGCATGAACAATCGTCGTCGCGTAACTGGTGTGGTCACCAGCAACAAGATGACCAAGACGGTTGTGGTTGAGGTAAAGCGGGTGTTCCGCCATCCCTTGTATCGCAAGGTCGTCCATTCGAGCAAGCGCTTCAAAGCGCATGATGAGATCGGTTGCCAGGTTGGCGATCAGGTCGAGTTGGTCGAATCTAAACCATTGTCTCGAACAAAACGCTGGGTGGTTGAATCCATCGTCAAGCGTGAAGTGCGCACGGCGGATACCGGCGTCGCAGAGTTGAAGGCGGAGGAATAAGCCATGATCCAGCACGAATCCCGTCTCAAAGTGGCAGACAACTCCGGCGCGCGCGAATTGCTTGTGATTCACGTCTTGGGCGGCTCCACCCGCAGGTACGGCAGTATCGGCGATGTGGTCGTTGCCTCGGTGAAATCGGCTTCACCGCAAGGCGGCGTGAAGAAGAGCGAAAAAGTGCGCGCGGTCATTGTCCGTTGCTCGAAGGAATGGCGGCGCGAAGATGGCTCGTACATTAAATTCGATGATAACGCCGCCGTATTGTTGGATGCAGATGGCGTAAACCCCAAAGGCACGCGCATTTTTGGTCCCGTTGCGCGCGAGTTGCGTGAAAAAGGCTTCATGAAGATCGTTTCACTGGCTCCGGAAGTGCTGTAGGTTGGAGGAGAATTAAGAATGAAAGTCAAGATTCGCAAAGGCGACACCGTGCAGATCGTCAGCGGCCGCCTCGAAGATAAAGGCAAGCGCGGCGAGGTTATCAACGTGCTCCTGGATACCCGCCGTGTGGTCGTGCAGGGTATCAACATCCGCACAAAACACCAGCGGCAGGTGCAAACGCAATCCAACCGCAACGTCAACCCCGGGCGGATTCACTTCGAGGGACCGATTCACATATCGAACGTGATGCTGGTTTGCCCAACCTGCAAGGAACCCACACGGGTTGGCATCAAACGAGACGACGATGGCGCGCACCGTGTCTGCAAGAACAAAGATTGCATGGCGATCATCGCCTAGCCGCGGAGTAATTGAAGAATGAACAGATTACAGGAAAAATACAACAGCGACGTTATTCCAGCCTTGCGCAAGTCGTTTGAATATAAGAATATCATGCAAGTGCCGCGCCTCGATAAGGTTGTGGTGAACATCGGCATGGGCGAGGCAATGGATAACCCTAAAGCCCTCGAAGCCGCCGTCAATGACCTCGCCATTATCACCGGGCAGAAGCCGGTCATGACCAAGGCGCGCAAGAGCATAGCAAACTTCAAACTGCGCGAGGGACGCATGATTGGCACCAAGGTCACCCTGCGCGGCGACAAGATGTGGGCGTTCCTCGACCGTCTGATGACGACCGCCCTGCCTCGTGTCCGCGATTTCCGCGGTGTATCGCCTAACGCCTTCGATGGGCGCGGCAATTACACTCTGGGCTTGCGCGACCAATTGATCTTCCCGGAGATCGAGTACGACAAAATCGACAAATTGCGCGGGATGGAAGTCACCATTGTGACCACCGCGAACAATGACAACCAGGCGCGTGCCATGTTGCAATTGCTTGGAATGCCGTTCAGCAAGAAGGAAGCATAATTTATGGCGAAGAAATGTATGCAATATCGAGAAGCCCGAAGGGCGCATCCAAGCCAGGTGCGCAACCGCTGTGTGCGTTGCGGCAGACCGCGCGGGTTTATCCGCCGCTTTGGCTTGTGCCGCATCTGTTTTCGCGAACTCGCGTTGCAGGGCAAAATCCCCGGCGTTGTGAAGTCTTCATGGTAGGCGAGGTGATGGCATGTCTATAAACGACCCAATTGCTGATATGCTCACCCGCGTTCGCAATGCCGTGATGGCAGGGCACGCGCTGGTGGCAATGCCGAGCTCCAAACTTAAGTTGGAGATCGCGAAAATACTTAAAGACGAAGGGTACCTTGAAACTTTCGAGGTGGTAGACGGCGAACCTGCTGTTCACAAGACCTTGCGACTTAAGATCAAATATGTGGGCGAGCGCCGCGAAAAACGACCGGTCATTTCCGGGCTGGAACGCGTGAGCACGCCTGGACGACGAATTTACACCAAAAAGCAGGATATCCCCTGGGTGCTCTCCGGGATCGGCGTTGCCATCCTCTCGACACCCAAAGGCGTGATGACCGGCGCGCGCGCCCGACAACTCGGCGTGGGCGGCGAGATCCTGTGTAAAGTGTGGTAAGGCAGGAGGTTTAAGTGTCTCGTATTGGACGATTACCCGTGGCGATCCCAGGCGGCGTGCAGGTGACTGTGCAAGGCTCAGATGTACATGTAAAAGGACCGAAGGGCGAACTCAAACGCACATTCTCGCCGCACATCGCCATTGCGATGGAAGACGGGCAGGTTGTGGTGAAGCGCAATTCGAATCACCCCGCTGAACGCGCTCTGCACGGCACCACCCGCGCAGTGATTGCCAACATGGTGCGCGGCGTCAGCGCCGGCTTTGAGACGGTGCTTGAAGTGGAAGGCGTGGGATACCGCGCCGAAATGGATGGAAAGAACCTGGCGCTGTTTGTGGGCTATTCGCACCCCGTAAAGGTGGAGCCGCCCGCCGGCATTTCGTTCGAAGTGGAGCTGAAGACTCGCCAGATCAAGGTGATGGGATTCGACCGTGAAGTGGTCGGGCAAACTGCCGCCGAAATTCGCGGCGTGCGCCCGCCGGAGCCGTATCACGGCAAGGGCATTCGCTATGCGGGTGAGCGAATCCGCCGTAAGGCTGGGAAAGCCGCGAAAGGAGCCAAGTAAGCCATGGCGAATAAATCACGATTGGTGGCTCGAACCCGCCGACATGCGCGTGTCCGTAAGCATATGGCGGGCACCGCTCAACGTCCGCGTTTGAATGTGTTCAAGAGCCTGTCTGCGATCTATGCGCAAGTCATCGACGATAGCGCGGGCCGCACGCTCGCTTCCGCATCCACTGTGGATAAGGACCTGCGGGCGAAAGTAAAAGGCATGAAGAAGTCCGAGCAGGCAAAAATGATCGGGCAGGCGATCGCCGAACGCGCCAAAGGCAAGGGCGTCCAGACCGTTGTGTTCGACCGCGGCGGGTTTCGTTATGTGGGTCGCGTGAAAGCGCTGGCAGACGGCGCGCGCGAAGGCGGCTTGCAGTTTTAGGTTCGTGGAGAACAAATGGCAGACTACAATAAAAATCAACAGGATTTTGAAGCACAAGACCAATTCGAAGAGCGTGTGATCGAAATCGCGCGCGTGGCGAAGGTGGTAAAAGGCGGACGCCGATTTCAGTTCCGCGTGACTGTTGTGGTGGGCGATAAGAAGGGAACGATCTCGATGGGTGTGGGTAAGGCAAACGCCGTACCGGATGCGATGCGCAAGGCATCGACGCGCGCCCGCAAGAAGATGAATGTTGTCAACCTTTCCGGCACCACCATCCCGCACGAGGTGCTGGGTCGCGTGGCTGGCGCGAAGGTGATGCTCAAGCCCGCTTCTCCCGGAACCGGCGTGATCGCGGCTGGCGGCGTGCGCGCCGTGCTCGAAGTTGCCGGTGTGCGCGATATCCTCACCAAATCGCAGGGAAGCGCAAATGTGTTGAACGTGGTGCAAGCTACATTCGACGCGCTTAGTCAGTTGAGATCCCCGGCTGAGGAAGCCGCTCGTCGCGGCAAGAACGTGAACGACTTGTTGCCGTTCTGGGAACGGAGGAAACAACATGCCTAAGAAAGACTCTCAGGACAAAACTATTTTCGTAACGCTGGTGCGAAGCCCGATCGGCTATACCAAGGATCAGCGCGCAACCGCGCGAGCTTTAGGCTTGCGCCGCTTGCACCAGACCATTGAACACAAGAACACGGAAGCCATTCGCGGGATGATCAATAAGATCGTCCACCTGGTCCACGTGGAAGAAGTAGGATAGACGATGAAACTTCATGAATTAGTGCCCAACCCAGGTTCGAAAAAGAATCGCAAACGCGTTGGTCGCGGTATCTCTGCCGGGCAAGGCAAGACCGCCGGTCGCGGCACCAAAGGAGAGGGTTCGCGCTCCGGGCAGGGCGGCAAGATGTATCGACAGGGCGGTAACCTGCCGTTCTATCGTCGGTTGCCGTTCATGCGTGGTCAGGGATTTACCCCCCTCAATCGCATCGACTATAACGAAGTGAATCTGGACCAACTTTCTTCGGCATTCAAAGCCAATGCCGAAGTCACGCCGGAATCGTTGACCGAAGCCCATTTATTGCGCGATCCCCGCAACCCGGTGGTCATTCTGGGTCGTGGCGAAATGACTGTAGGACTCAAAGTCCGCGCGCATCGCGTCAGCGCAGGCGCCAAAGCCAAGATCGAGAAAGCAGGCGGCAGTGTGGAACTGATCGCCGCATCCGAGTAGGTATCTGAGGAACTTCATGGCTGAAAAGAACAAACCATCCGCCTGGCGATTTTTGTGGACATCGGAAGACATCCGCCAAAAATTACTGATCACGTTGGGAATCCTGTTGATCTTCCGCGTCGCCGCAAACATTCCCGCCCCAGGCGTGGATCGCGCCGCGTTGGAGGCGTTTCTTCAGCAGAGCCGGTCCGGGAACTTTCTCGATTTCCTGAACCTGCTTTCCGGCGGTACGATCTCGAATTTCTCGCTTCTTTCGATGGGCGTGTACCCGTATATCACGGCGCAGATCATCCTGCAATTGCTGGTGCCGATCATCCCCGCGTTGCAGAAACGCATGGAGGATAACCCGCGCGAGGGGCGGCAGTGGATGGAAAAATGGACATATTACCTTGCCGTGCCGATGGCGATGTTGTCTGCGATCGGGCAAATTAATATCTTCAATTCCATCGCTTCGCAGACTATCATTCCGTTCGGCTTCACGCCCGATTTGTGGCTATCGTCGCTCACAACCTTGCTGGTGATGACCGCCGGCACCATGTTCGCCATCTGGTTGGGCGAGTTGATCTCGGAGTATGGCATCCGCGGGCAAGGGCTTTCGCTCATCATCTTTGCCGGCATAGTTTCGCAGATCCCGCAGAACATTCAGGTTATTTTATTGGATCAAACCAACCGTTGGATCTTGCTGGGAATCATGATCTTCGTAATTATTGCCACGGTTGTCGCGGTTGTCTATGTCCAGCAGGGACGCCGCAATGTGCCGATTATGTTCGCCCAAAAGGCGCAAGTGTTCCAAGCCATTCAACGCGGACGGACGATCAAGACCCCCCAGCCTTTCCTGCCGCTGTTGGTAAACCTCTCCGGTATGATCCCGTTGATCTTTGCGAGCGCCATCCTGCAATTTCCAGCCATCGTTGCGAGTTATTTTGTCACATCCGAAACCCAATGGGTGGCAAATTTTTCGACAAGCGTTGTGAACTTTTTCAACGCCAGCGGCGCAAACTCCTGGGGCTACTGGTCGTTGTACTTCCTCATGGTCGTTTCCTTCACGTATTTCTATACGACCGTCATTTTCGACCAGCAGAACTACGGCGACAACTTAAAACGCCAGCGCATTCAAATCCCCGGCGTGCCGGAAGGCGCGCCGACCCAAAAGTATCTGAGCCGCATTCAAAGCCGCATTACACTGCCGGGCGCGCTCCTGTTGGGTGTAGTGGCGATTATGCCGTTCCTCATTCAAGTGGTGTATCCGCCGGCGAGCAATAACGCCGGGCTGTTTCTTGTTTCATCGTCGGGTCTGTTGATCGTAGTCGGTGTGGTTCGTGATACGGTTGCCAATATCGAATCTGAACTGAAGAACCGCTACGAAGACATAAAACTACTAACCAGTTGAGAAGGGGTCCTGTCATGCCGACATACATTGTCCTCATCGGTCCACCGGGAGTTGGCAAAGGCACGCAGGCAAATCGTTTATCCGAGCGGACTGGGCTAGCCCACATCTCCTCGGGCGATCTCTTCCGTGAGAACATTAAGAACCAGACCGATCTGGGAAAACTTGCCCAAACCTACATGAGCAGAGGCGAACTGGTGCCGGATGATGTGACCATCGCCATGATCAAAGACCGCCTCGCTCGGCCCGACTGTGAAACTGGCGCCATTCTGGACGGTTTTCCCCGCACCCCGGCGCAGGCGAACGCGTTGGAAGATATGCTCCAAATCTTCCACGGGCGCGTGAACGTTGTTCCGCAGATCATTGCCCCGCGCGACGAGTTGATCAGCCGCCTGAGCGGGCGATGGACCTGCCGCGATTGCGGTCATATCTTCAATGAGAAGACCAACCCGCCGAAAACGGCAGGCGCGTGCGATATCGACGGTTCGGAACTCTATCAACGCGACGACGACAAATCAGACACGGTAACGCGTCGCATCGAAGTGTATATGGAGCAAACCACACCGTTGATCAAGTATTATCGCGATCACGGCAAGCTGGTAGAAATTAATGGATTACAGGCCATCGATCAAGTGACACAAGATTTGATGGACGCCTTGAAAAATAGATCATGAGTTGGGCTCGCCAAATTCACCTCAAGAGCCAGGCTGAACTGCAGATCATGCGCGACGCCGGGCGAATCAACGCAGAAGTATTGGCGACTGTACGAGCGCTTTTAAAACCGGGTGTTTCCACTGCCGACCTCAACGCGGCTGCTGAGGATGTGCTGAGGAAACACAAGTGTGTATCGCCGTTCAAGGGTTACGGGCATCCGCCGTTCCCGACCTCGATTACCGTGAGCATCAACCGCGAACTGGTCCATGGGATCCCGAGCAAGAAACGGGTCCTGAAAGAGGGCGACATCGCTTCGATCGATTGCGGAACTGCGCTCAATGGGTTGGTGGCGGATTCCGCTTTCACCGCCGGGGTGGGAGAAATTTCTCCCGAAGCCCGCAACCTGCTGAAAGTCACGGAAGATGCGCTGGCGGCTGGCATCGAAAAGATGCGTGTGGGAAACCGCACAGGCGACGTGTCTGCGGCGATACAAAAGCATGTGGAAAGTCACGGCTATTTCGTCACGCGCGAATACACCGGCCACGGCGTGGGCAGGCAGATGCATGAAGGTCCCCAATTGCCGAACTACGGCAAAGCCGGGACGGGTCTATCGCTCAAACCAGGCATGACGATAGCCATTGAACCCATGGTACTGGTTGGAACGGAGCAGACACGCGTCCTGCCCGACAATTGGACGGTGGTTTCGGCAGACGGATCATTGACGGCGCACTTTGAACATTCGGTCGCTGTCACCGAAGGAGACCCATTAATCCTGACTGTCCCGTGATCCTGCCTGTTTTGGCTAGACGAACAAATTACGTGCGTGTATAATCAAAACTTCGGCTGTTTTAAGAAAGTTGTAAGGAGTCAAACGAATGAAAGTTTCACCGTCCATACGGAAGCGCTGTGCCAAATGCAGAGTCATTCGGCGCAAAGGCAGAGTATTTATTATCTGCGAGAACCCTAAACACAAACAACGACAGGGATAGAGTTAACTATGGCTAGAATTGAAGGCGTTGATTTGCCCCGTAATAAGCGGGTGGAAGTAGGTCTGACCTATGTATTTGGGATCGGACCGACGCGCGCGCAAAAGATCCTTGCTCAGACCAAGGTGAACCCGGATACCCGGGTGAAAGACCTCTCTGAAGCGGATGTGCAAGCGATTCGCGAGTTTATCAGTAAAAACTATAAGGTCGAAGGCGATCTGCGCCGCGACGTCCAAATGAGCATTAAACGGCTCATCGAAATTGGATCGTATCGCGGCTTGCGCCATCGCCGCAACCTGCCCGTTCGCGGTCAGCGCTCGAAGACGAATGCGCGCACCCGCAAGGGCACCAAGAAAACCGTCGCTGGTCGTGGTCGTCGCCGCGGCGCGAAGAAGTAAAGAGGCAGGAGAATTATGGCTCAAAGCGTACGTTCTACGCGCCGCTCATCTGGCGCCAAGAAAGCCAAGCGCGCCCTTTCGGCGGGACAGGTGCATATTTTTGCATCATTCAACAACACCATCGTCACCGTCACCGACATGGAGGGCAATACCATCGCGTGGGGGAGTGCCGGTTCAGCAGGCTTCAAAGGCTCGCGCAAAAGCACGCCGTTCGCGGCTCGTCTTGCCGCCGAACAGGCGATCAAAGCCGCTCAACAACTCGGAGTTCAAGAAGTTGAGTTGTATGTGAAGGGACCCGGACCCGGCCGCGAGAATGCCATCCGCGCGGTGCAGGCGGTGGGTCTCAAAGTCCGCTTGATCTCGGATATCACTCCGATCCCGCATAACGGTTGTCGCCCGCCCAAGAAGCGACGCGTGTAATTAGTCAAAGAGGATAGTTATTTATGTCGAAAAATCTTTCTCCGGTATGCAAACTTTGCCGGCGCGAAGGCGAAAAGTTGTATTTGAAAGGGGAGCGTTGCTTCACCCCGAAATGCGCGTTCGAACGCCGTAGTTTTGCTCCCGGTCAGCACGGCAAGACCGGCGGACGCGGCGGTCCCAGTCGCACCGGGCGCGAGTCCGATTACCTTCGCCAGTTGCGCGCCAAACAACGCGCCCGCCGTGTCTACGGCGTATTGGAACGACAGTTCCGCCGCTACTACGAAGCGGCTTCCAGTCGTCGCGGCCTGACAGGTTTGAACCTGTTGCAGATACTCGAGTCCCGGTTGGATAATATTGTCTTTCGTCTCGGGTTCGCCTCCAGTCGTTCGCAAGCGCGGTTACTTGTCACGCATGGGCACTTTACTGTGAACGAGCGTCGCACGGATGTGCCTTCCATGCTTCTCAAGGAAGGCGATGTAGTGGCTGTTCGTGGCGGCTCGCGCGAACTGTCTTACTTCAAAGGGGTTGGCGATCTAGCCGATGCCCGCACATCGCCCAGCTGGCTGAACCGCGATACAAAATCGTTGACCGGCTCGATGCAACGCCTGCCGGATCGTCCCGAAATCGACGCTACGTTGAACGAACAATTGATCGTCGAATACTACTCACGGTAGTAGTTTGTATTGGCGCCGCTTGTCATTTCCTATGGCGGCAAAAAACTGGAATTTACAGAGGTGAACCGTGACGGGTATTACGAATATGGTTATGCCTAAGATCGAGCGTGAGGCTGAGGCTCGAAACTACGGCAAGTTTGTTATCAGCCCACTGGAGCGAGGCTATGGGGTGACGCTGGGGAACGCCCTCCGACGCGTGTTGCTTTCCTCGCTGGAAGGGGCCGCCGTCACTGCGATTCGAATCGCGGACGTGTTGCACGAATTCAGCGAGATCCCCGGCGTGCGCGAAGATGTCATCCAGGTGATGTTGCAGGTCAAACAACTGCGCATCAAGTTGGACGGCGTGGACAGCACCCGCATGCACCTTGAAGTGCGCGGAGAGGGCACCGTTACCGCGGCGGACATCATTACCCCCGCGGAGGTGGAGATCGTGAACCCGGAATTGTTCCTGTTCACGGTGGACAACCCCAAGACCAAACTCGACCTTGAATTCACGGTCGAACGCGGACGCGGCTATTCACCCGCCAACGAACGAAGCGGACACATGCCCATCGGCGAACTGCCGATCGACGCCATTTACAGCCCGGTCAAACGCGTGAATTGGGAAGTGACCTCAGCCCGCGTGGGGCAGAGCACGAACTACGATAAACTGAACCTTGAAATCTGGACGGACGGGACCATCTCACCCGAACGCGCCCTCAGCACGGCGGCGAAACTCGTAATCGATCACCTGCGTTATATCGCGGGTGTTAGCGAAGAAACACTTACCGTCGCTGTTGAAAAAGAAGTGAGTGGGAGCCGCATGAGCAGTGAGATTGCCGATACCCCGGTCGAATCGCTCGACCTTTCGGTGCGCGTCTTCAACTCGCTCAAGCGCACCGGCATCACCACCGTCGGCGATGTGCTTGACTTGCTCGAAAAAGGCGAGAACGCGGTCATGTCCATCCGGAACTTTGGCGAAAAGAGCCTCGATGAACTGCGAATCAAGATGCAGGAAAAAGGCTACCTCAAAGACGAGAAGAATTCTGCGGAGTAATTTGCAATGCGACATCAAGTATCCGGTTACCGATTAGGTCGTTCGACGGGCGCGCGTACCGCGCTGAGACGCAACCTGATCAAACAATTTTTTACGCACGAGCGCATCCAGACCACCAAGGCGAAAGCCGCCGCCATTCGCGGCGACGCTGAGCGATTGATCACCCTCGCCCGCAACAGCGCCGATGCGACGCCCGAACAGAAGGTGCATGCGCGCCGCCTCGCCATATCGAAACTCGGCGATAATCAGGTCATCAAGCGTCTGTTCGACGAGATCGCGCCACGCTATGCCAGCCGCCCTGGCGGGTATACCCGTGTGTTGAAACTCGGTCCGCGCATGGGCGATTCGGCTGAGATGGTGATTCTTGAGTTGGTGGAAGAATAAATTTTGTTCATCCAGCAGTTCAACTGCTGGATGATCTAAGATGGCACGTTACCAATTGACTCTTGCCTACGACGGCACAGACTTCTTCGGAAGCCAGCGGCAGGCGAAACGCAGGACGGCGCAAGGCGAACTTGAAATGGCTTTGCGCGGACTCGGATGGACGGATCGTTCGGCGCTCCTCTCGGGGCGGACGGACAGCGGCGTTCATGCGACGGGGCAGGTTGCCGCATGCAACCTCGACTGGGCTCACACCGACGACGAACTCGTCCGCGCGTTGAACGCGAAACTGCCCGGCGACATTTCGGTGTGGGACGCGAAGATCGTCCGCGATGATTTTCATCCGCGCTTCGATGCGACCTCGCGGACGTATAGTTACCAGTTGTTTTGCGATGCGCTGAGAAATCCCATCCGTGAGCGGTTTGCGTGGAGAGTAAATCACGCGCTCGACGACGATCTGTTGAAGCAAGCCTCGCAAACGATACTTGGCGCTCATGATTTTTCATCCTTCGGCTCGCCGACAACCCCCAAAGGAACAACGATGCGGACGGTGAAGAAAGCCGAATGGATCCGCGTTGAGAAAGATCAATGGCGGTTCGAGGTGGAAGCGGATGCTTTTTTATATCGCATGGTGCGGCGGCTGGTCTTCGCGCAGGTCGCGGCGGGGCAGGGGAAGCTCCACGTGGACGCGATAGCCGAAAGTTTGGCGAGGCAGGCTGGGAACCGGAAGCGAAGCGCGCTTCGGTCTGGTCTTGCTCCCGCGCATGGACTGACGCTCATCCGAGTGAAGTATCAAGAGTCAATACAATAAAGATTGTGTGGCTCGCAGTACAACTGCGAGCGAACGAGTAATAATAGAAACGGAGATACCGAACGTGTACAAATCGTACTATCCGAAAGCAAGCGAGATCGAGCGCAAGTGGGCGCTCGTGGACGCCGATGGTCAAATCCTTGGGCGTGTTGCCGCGCGCATCGCCTCCGCGTTGCTTGGCAAGAATAAACCGACCTTTACGCCCGGCGTAGAGATGGGCGATTTCGTTGTGGTGATCAACGCCGAGCGCGTCGCTGTGACCGGCACGAAGACGAAATCGAAGATGACCACCAAGATTTATCATCGTCACTCGAATTATCCTGGCGGCTATAAGGCGATCAGCCTGCGCGACCAGTTGCAACAGCATCCCGACCGCGTGTTGCGCGAAGCGGTGTGGGGTATGTTGCCGAAGAACCGCATGGGGCGCGCCCTGCTCAAGCGTTTGAAGATCTACGCCGGACCGAATCATCCGCACGGCACGAATCATCCTGTGCCGCTGGCATAAAAGAGAAAGAGGAAGAAGCAATGTCTGTTCAATATTATGAAGCAGTGGGCCGCCGCAAGGAAAGCACCGCGCGCGTCCGTTTGATGGACGGTTCGGGGAATTTTGTGGTGAACGAAAAGCAAGCGGCTGTGTATTTTCCGCGCCTCGGCGACTTGCAGGATATTCTGCGCGCGTTCTCGGCGGTGGGACAGGACGCGCAAAAGTTCGACATCACCGTGAAGGTCAACGGCGGCGGCACGACCGGTCAGACCGAGGCAGTGCGGCTGGGTCTCGCCCGCGCGCTCCTGTCGCTCAACGGCGATTGGACGTCCGCGCTGCGCAAGCACGGTTTGCTTACCCGCGATGCCCGCATCAAGGAACGCAAGAAGCCGGGTCTCAAGAAAGCCCGCAAGGCGCCGACGTATACCAAACGGTAGTTCAGTTATCAGTAATCAGTGATCCGTAATTCGTGTGAGATACAATATGCGAATTACGGATTTTGTTTTAAAGATATACCCGGTGGTTGAGTAGTCCCGCGCGTGCTGAGCGGAGCGATAGCGAAGACGAAGCATCGCGGGACGTATCGAAACCACCAGTCCGTAAAGTAATTCTTGGTAACTACTCAGTCTTGGAACATGTCGCTGCGAGGCGCTCTTGGTTTTGCCGAAGCAGTCTCCCAATACCGGGAGATTGCTTCGTCGGGAAGAGCAAGAGCCCTCCTCGCAACGACATGCTTGAGCAGTTACAATTCTTGTCACAAAATTTTGTATGCTTACCTGTGGTTTCGACTGCTTGCGCTCAACCACCGATTTTGATTGGAGACCCACATGGATTTTTCGATCGTATCCTCCACCTTCGACGCCCTCCGCATCCCTCCGCCCGCGAGGCTGACTCTGCTGGACGCGGCGACTCTCGCCTCAGCCCACGTGCCGCCGTTCCCACCGGATATACCCGCGTTGATTCTTGGAATCGATTCGAAAGAACTGGCGTTGCGGGTGAGGGAGGTGTTGTTGGCAATGTATCCAGCGACACATGGTATTGTTTGGGTGGAAAGTGGAAAGTGGAACTCTTCCACTTCACTCAGGGCAAGAGAAGAAAGAGAATTGGGAGAATTAGAGAATTTCGCTTTCTCTGGGTCAAGTTGTTTGTATGTTCCCGCGCTTGGCGAAGGGACATCGTTCGAGTCGTTTGCCGAGATCGTCGCTCACCTGCGCGCGCCGAATGGATGCCCATGGGATCGCGAGCAGACACATGAGTCGCTGAGGAAGCATTTGCTCGAAGAATCCTACGAAGCCATCTCCGCCATTGACGCGGGCGATTTTGCTCACATGCGCGAGGAGTTCGGCGATTTGTTGTTGCAAATTGTCTTGCACGCGCAGATCGCCAAAGAAGAACAGCAATTCAATATTTCTCAAGTGATTCAGGGAATCCACTCGAAGATCGTGAGAAGGCATCCGCATGTGTTTGGGGATTTGAAACTCGACGGCGTAGACGATGTGCTGGCAAATTGGGAGAAACTGAAGGAAGAAGAAAGAGGAAAGAAGAAAGACGGGAAGGGGTTGTTGGATGGCGTTCCGCTGGCGTTGCCCGCGTTAAGTCAGGCGCAGGAATATCAAGATCGCGCCGCGCGCGTGGGCTTCGATTGGAACGAGATTGACGGTGTGTTGGATAAGTTGAAAGAAGAGATCGAAGAGATCAAACATGCTGAAAGCGACTTTGAACTAGCCTCCGAGATCGGCGACCTGTTCTTTGTGCTGGTCAATTTCGCGCGTTGGAAGAACGTGGATGCCGAGTCTGTGTTGCGGGGGACGAACGCGAAGTTCAAGAAACGCTTTGCGTATGTGGAGCAAGGCGCAAAGAAGCAGGGACGGAATTTATCCGAGTTGAGTTTGGAGGAGATGGAGTCGCTGTGGCAGGAGGCGAAGAGGAGGGAGTAGCGGCTCGCGTTATCGGTAGCGGATTTGGGGAGGGGTAGGGGAGGGTCTATAGCGGGAAAAACTCGAAGGCTTCGCAAAAATGTTTCTCGAAGCCGCAGACTCCCAAAAATCCGCTCCACGCTTTGTTACAATCTATCGAACTCTTCTGGTTCGACAGCTGGAACTTTGTTTAATATTTCTAAAAGTCTTTCACGACTGCCGCGTTTGGCGCGTTTTTCTAAATACTCAATTGTGGAAATTGCCGCGACTTTTTCGGCAACAGCAAGCATGACAAATTGATTGACAGAAATACCTTCTTCTTGCGCGACTTCACGAAGTTGTTCATGCAAAGATTTGGGTAAACGTAAACTTAATGCGCTCATTCTTTCACCTCACGGATAACTTGCAAAAACTCTTTTGGCGTTATGGCTTGAATTCCAAACGCACTGATATTTTTGAAATCACTGATGTTATGCGTCACGATGTATTCACATCCTGCGGTTACAGCCAGTTCAAGCACAAGCTCGTCATTCACATCTGATAAAGTTGGTCGCCATAGAAAGTATATTTTATGATGATGAGCCATCGAGCAAAGTGAGTCAATAAAATCGGCTGCATCCTCTTGAGACAGCCCAAGTTCTTCTCGATAACGCTGGATAACATCTTCATATTCAAGGATAAGCGCAACTGAATCGTGAATTTCAAACTGATGCGTTCCAACGAGGGTCAATAACTTATTGGATGCGCCTTTCTTTGATCGTAGAGCAGAAACGATGACGTTTGTATCAAGGACAACATCGGGCTTTTTCATCTTTGGTATTATATACGATATCTTATGTGCTATCAACCACCGTAAAATTGATATTTGCAAGGAAGGTGGCTAACGGTTCTCGTTATCCGCACGAGGGCAAGGACGGTGAAGCCCGCCCGTAGACTGAAACTTCGATGGGTCAGCCCTTCAAGACCCTCCATAAAAAGAAAAAGCCCAGCGTCTTTTGCTAGACGCGGGGCTTTTTTGTTCGAGTTTCTCCTCCACCCTTGACACTGCTGTTCATCGGTGGGCTGCGTTGCTTGGATAGATGCTTTGCTATAAACCAGAGCCAAACCCAATAGCACAACAATCTTAAGCATGATTTACCTG
>CASGHD010000119.1 GCA_949319575.1 uncultured Anaerolineales bacterium
AGTTATTGCTTCGTTCCGCACTCGGCGCAGAACTTTGCATCTGCTTCCATTTTTGCGCCGCAGTTTTTGCAGAATTTTTCGGCGGCGAGGGGCTTGCCGCACTCCTGGCAGAATTTTCCGCTCCCCGCTTTTGCCCCGCAATGCGGACATGCCGTCACGATTGTCTGCTTGAACGTGTCGGCGGAAACATAATCAACCGTTTGGGCTTTTTCGCGCGCGTCTGTGATCGCGGCTTCCGCTTGAATGGATGACATTTCTTCCTGCATATCGGGAGCGCAATCTTTACAGAGGGAACGCTGGTTGTTCCAGCAATCATCGTCCACCCATTTGCCGCAGCGTTTGCATTTGTGGAAATGCGGCTTGGCTTCCTCGACCGCTTCGGCGAAGGCGTTATCGTGAGCCTTCTCCCAGCCCGCCGAACGGACTCCGCGCGCGACGTTCGCGGCTTTCCCAAGCACGCCGCCAAAGAGGTTGCTTGCCGCGTCCAACACGTTCGTGGCAGTGCCTAACGCCGAGGCTTGAAATTCGGTCTGGTAGCCGTTGCCACAACGGTCACAGTAGAACTCGAATTGAAAGCCCGCGTCTGTGCTGAGGTCACGATAGTTACGGGTGAATTGAATCAGCGCCATGGGTCACCTCCGCGGAAAGTAGGAAAGTTTATAGCTTAAACGAATCTTCTTTATGTCCGGCGCGTCAACTTTGAGCGTGCGGCTCGGCTTTGACTTTCCGCGCATAATTTTGCCGCCTTCGCGCACGCTGGCAATCAACTCGTTGAAAAGTTTGGCTTTCATTATTTTGTATTTCAAGCGTTGTTCAGGAGACAATTTTTCATTGCCGTCTACCCACCAAATCCAGATATGGGTATCGAGCAAAATCATTTCAACGCTTCCCAGTCGCTTTCAGCAACGCCATTCAAGGGATCGCGAAAAACGCGGAGTTTTCCGCGTAAAGGATATTTGGCTTTAGCGTTCACTTTTTTCTGTTTGCGGCGTACGGTCACTTCAACAGTCTCGCCGGGTTTGAATGGCAAGCCTCTGATGGAAAGGTTTCCACTTTTGGAAACAGTTGTTTTTAAGCGATAGGTCTGTTGCATGGCATACCTCTTATTTCCAATTGTACAACAAATCGTAACTACTCAGCCTCGGAACATGTCGCTGCGAGGCGCTCTTGGTTTTGCCGAAGCAGTCTCTCAATACCGGGAGATTGCTTCGTCGGGACCCCGAAAAAACATCGGGGCAGGCGAGCAAGAGCCCTCCTCGCAACGACATGCCTGAGCAGTTACAACAAATCTGACAAATGCTTTAGCAGGATCGCATGGGAGTCAAAGCAAATCTACGAGCCTATTCTCGCGCTTGCTGCACAGTCCCCCACAATCGCCGATATTCGTTTCTTACACTTTCATCTAATTGCTCTGACAACTCCAGCGGCAATTCCAACAGGGAAATCAAATCCTGCACGTCCGCGAGATCACGCAGACGGTGCGGAGCGGTCATGCCTGACGCAAGTTTGAGTTCGATCAATTTTTCGAGGGTGATGACGCGGTAACCGTCGCGCTCCACACTGACAGACTTGGGTTCAGGAAAAGAAACGGGTTTGGGCTTGCCATCCCCCGGGTATTCACCGGTGATGAGCGTCTCGATTTTGACGCGAGTTTCGGCATCCAGAAAACTTTTGGTTGCCCCGTTGAACGCCGGAACGTACCCTCTGCCAACCAGTCGTTCCTGAAATCGCTCCAACCCTTGCGGCGTTAGCAGAATGTCCACGTCCACGGTTTCGCGGGTATATCCCAGCAAATTCAGCGCCATGCCGCCAATGATGGCGTATGGAATGGATTCTGCCTTCAATGCCAGCGCGAGTCGTTTCAACGTGAGATGAACTTTGCCTTCCTTCATGAAAAACGCCTCCGACTCGTTCAGAATCTCATCTATTGATCGAGACTTCAACCCGGGAAAAACTGCGCTCATGATTTTCATTATATCTCAGTCGGTTGATACAACTCAAACAACCTGCGCCGGGGACGGCGCAATGAGCCCTTATGATATGCCAACTTCCCTATTGAACTCCACAATCAATTCATCAATCTCATCTGCTTGTGTTTGCACATCGGTCCAATAATTTGGCTGATACCACTGTTGTTGGATTTCATCGTACGTGCGTCCCTGTTGCTCGACCCATGTGTAGTATTTCAAGTTGTGCACGCGGCGGCGATCGGGGTAGCGGAGTTCGAGCATGTTGTCGGTGGATTCGCCTTGCAGGTAGCGGGCAAAGTCCGCGGCGGCGGCGCGCTCGGTGTATTCGCCGAATTCTTGATGCATCTCGTGCATCCGCGAGCGATAGAGTTCCATCGAGTCGGTGAGGATGGTGATCATCACGTCGTTCTCGTCCATTTCGTAATACTTCGCGGTTTTGATGCAAGATAAAACATTTGAGATACCAGAGAAGCCCAAGAGATCGAGACTTGAGACTAGAGATTCGGGCACGCCTTGTTCGACGAGATATTGTCGTCCTGATTCTTCATTGAAGAGACGCGCGAGGTTGACGACGGCGTTATCGTCAATCGCGGTAACGACATCGGTGTTCTTGACATTATGCACCCACGGCACATGCTTGTCGCCGATGCCTTCAATGCGATGCGCGCCGAATCCGTTTTCGAGAAGCGTGGGACATTGCAATGCTTCACTCGCGACGATCTTTGAATCAGGAAAAAGTTTTTTCATGTAGTCGCCGCTGGCAATTGTCCCTGCCGAACCTGTCGCCGAAGCGATGCCGCGATACCGTCCGTGTTTGCCCGCCACTTGATTGAACACTTCCTCCATCGCGTGTCCCGTCACTTCATAATGCCACAAGTAATTTCCGAACTCTTCAAATTGATTGAAGATCATCAAATCCTGCCCAGACTTTTTCAACTCCCAGCATTTATCGAAGATTTCTTTCACGTTCGATTCGGACCCGGGAGTCTTGATCGTCTCACCTGCGACTTTCGCGAGCCATTCAAACCGCTCCTTCGACATCCCCTCGGGCAAGATCGCAATGGATTCGCATCCCAACAAAGCGGAGTCGTACGCGCCGCCGCGACAGTAATTCCCTGTGGAGGGCCAGACCGCTTTCTGAGTTGTCGGGTCAAACTGACCTGTGACCAGCCGCGGCACCAGACAGCTAAACGCCGCCCCGACTTTGTGCGCCCCCGTCGGAAACCACTTCCCCACGATGGCGATGATCCGCGCCGGGACCCCGGTCAAAGAGGAGGGGAGTTCGAGGTAGTTGACTCCGCCGAAGGTCCCGCCGGAAGCGGTGGGTTGATTGTGCCAGTTAATCCGAAAGAGGTTGCGCGGATGAATATCCCAGAGTCCGATGCCTTTCAACTCATCTTTCACTTTCGCGGGAATCTTCGAGGGATCTTTCATCTGCGCGTAGGTTGGGATGATGATATTTTTTTCTTTCGCGCGTTGAATGGCGCGGGCGCGGCGGTCTTTTTGAACTGTGAGATCAATGGCAGTCATTGGTCACTCCTGAAAAATTTGTTGGTTGTATTATACTCGCCGCATAAAAGGAGACTGTATGAAACAAGCAACGACAGGCACGGTTTCTGGTTGTCTCGTGTGGATCATTGCGTTTTTCGTCATCAGCATGTGCGTCCTGCCCGTTTCGATGATGGTCGGCGGATTCACATCTGTGACAGACTTTGCGATGCAAACGGTCGCGCCGCTGATCTGCCCGGAGGGAACCTCAGCCGAATCCCGCACCTATGCAACGACCACAACCGATGAGTTCGGCAATTCGCAACCCAGCGCCGCGTATGTGATGCAATGCGTGGATTCAAGCGGCAATGTAGTGAAAGAGGATTCTGTTGTTTATGGATTTTTGTGGATTGGCATGATCGCTGGAATTGGTTTGATACTTTCAGGAGTTCTCGCTTTTGTCCTCGCCGCGCCCGCGGGCGTGTTGATCGCAAAGTTAATAAGCAGGATCAAGAAGACAACATAAATTTAATTTGCTCACTCATAGCATTCGTGACAAACATTACGTACATCTGTTTCAAGAATCAAATTTTAATGGAAGCGTATGTTGCTTTTAATGCAACTCAAAGATTTGGGGAGTATGATGTGCTCACGTGAAAGGAGGTAGCCATAGAGATTCCGCCTGACAACTTAATACAAGGAAGGACTGGGATGCCCTAACTTGGTCAAAGCCATCGGCTTTCGCACCAGACGTTCTCCGAACGAAAAAGAAAGAGGCAATTTCCCCACTCCTTACCGGGTCGTAGAATTTTTGACGGATGGGTGATCCCCATCCGTCCTTTTGTTTAATAACTGATGTTACGCAGTCTAGCCACAGAGACGCCGAGACGCAGAGAAAAATAAAAGGATTTTCTCAGTGTCTCCGTGACTCTGCGGCAAAACACGGCGGTCATACAAAGTACTCTTTAGAGCAGCCCGCCTTCGAGCAGGGGTGCGTAAGGTGAATTAATACAGCGACTTGCACATTCGATCCAACCCCTGCTTGAGAATTTTGCGCGAGGTGCCGAAGTTAAGGCGGACATGACCCTCGCCTCCCGCGCCAAAGATTTTTCCGTCACTCACTGCTACTTTTGCTTTCTGCATAAAGAAATCAAACGGAGATTTTTTCAACTTTAGTTCTGTGAAATCCAGCCATGCCAAATATGTGGCGTCTGGGATGGTCGTACGCACTCCCGGCATATATTCTGTTACATAATTCACCAAGAAATCGCGGTTGCCTGTGAGATAGCGGCGTAATTCCTTCAACCAGCCGTCGCATTGACCGGAGTACGCGATCCGCGCGGCGTGCAAGCCGAGACTGCTTACATGTAACCGTAATTGATTTACTTCTTTATCATAGCGAAGGCGCAACTTTTCGTTAGGGATAATCGCAAATCCACAAAACAAACCCGCCACGTTGAATGTTTTTGAAGGCGCGATCAATGTAATGGTATGTTGTGCAATTTCAGAAGACAATTTCGACATTGGCGTGAATGTATGGTCATCCAGCAACAACTCGGAGTGAATCTCGTCTGAGACGATCAACACATTATTTTCAATACATATCTTCGCCATCTGCAACAAGTCTTTACGCGAGAAGATGATTCCCAGCGGGTTGTGCGGATTGCAAAGCAGGAAAATGCCCGCCTTTTTCACTTGCTTTTTGAAAACATCCCAGTCAATTTCATA
Source organism: uncultured Anaerolineales bacterium (assembly GCA_949319575.1). Classification (GTDB taxonomy): domain Bacteria; phylum Chloroflexota; class Anaerolineae; order Anaerolineales; family Villigracilaceae; genus Defluviilinea. The sequence continues at coordinate 5,187 of CASGHD010000119.1, forward strand.
ACTCAGAATATTGCCGTCCACGCGCTTGACCAGAGGCGCGTTGACTTGCGAAATGCCCACATTGTTTTTCACTTCATGAAATTCGTTATAGACAGGCGGCTGTACAAGAATGCCCTTCTTTTTTGAGCCAAACGCGCGCGCGGCCACGTTGAAGCCGCTCACGATGCCGGTGACAGCCACAACCGAATCGGGTTGTACTTTCCAGCGATAGAGCCGATCCATCCGTTTTGCAACGGTTTCTTGTAAAGATTGGGACGGCATTTCATACCCAAGCACGCCCTGATTTACAACCTTGTGAAGTTCATCCAAAATGGGCTTCGGCGCGGGGAAGTCCATATCTGCCACCCACATGGGAAGCACGTCGTTGGGATACCACGTCCATTTATTTTTTACGTTGGGGTCGCGGCGGTTTGGAGTGGAATCGAAGTTGATGGGCATGGAGGGTCCTTGGGGTAAGTGGAGTGTGTGGAGTTACGAGTTACAAGATACGAGTTATCAGTGAGCAGTGAACAGTTATCGGTTGTCGGCGGGCTAGGTTCAAAGATACGCAATACGCAATAAGCAGTATTTACTTCTTATACGCCACGATCATCCCATCGCGGATGGGGGTGAGGGAAACTATCCAATCGGGATCAGTCGTCACGTCGCGGGTGAAGCGGCGGATGGCTTCGGTGGTCTCTTCGTGATCGTTGGGGTCGAGGATTTGCCCGTGCCAGATCATGTTGTCAATGATGAGCAATCCGCCGGAGCGGAGTTTCTCTTTGATAACAGGAAGCGAATCGGGGTAGCCTTCTTTATCAATATCGTTGAAGATGATGTCGAAGGGACCCGATGTTTTTCGCAACGACTCGACCGCTTCGGCATTGTGAAACTTGACCAGATCAGCGTAGCCGAGTTTAGCGAGGTGATCCTGCGCCATCGCAGACAGTTTGTCGTCCCAAACCGTGTGATGGACAACGCCGCCGCCATTTTCGGTCACGGCTTTTGCAAACCACGCGGTGGAATATCCGTAACCAGAGCCAAGCTCAAAAATTGATTTTGCGTGAATCATGCGCGCGAGTTGATAACAGTAATATCCGCACGCCGCGCCGAGGGCGGGGAAATTATTTTTCTCGGCATACTTCTCCATCTTTTGCATTTCCGCGTTGCGCGGCGGCACGAGGGAGGTGAGATAGTCTTGCAGGGTGTCGTAGTTGATTTCGGGCATGGGGGTCTCCTTGGGTGGATGTAGACAAGTATACAAGTAGACAAGTAATCAGGTGAGGGCGTGTCTACTTGTCTACGTGTTTACCTGTTTACTTTGTCAGTATCTCCAACGCAACCGGCAACGCGAGCCTCGCCCATTCGGCGTACATTTTGGCGGAGGGATGCAAGCCGTCGCTGGCGATCAAGGCTGGATCGTTCACGGCTTCGCGCGAGATGGGTGTGATGTCTATGTAATGCGCGCCCGCTTTTTCAGTCTCTGCGCGGTTGACTGCATTGTATTGGTTGATTTCGTCCGCTATTTTCTTACTATCGCGATCTCCCGCAAAGGGAGTCACACCCCAATCGGGGATGGATAGCACGATGACGCGATCCGCGTCCCCGCCTACGTATTCGATGGATTTGTTCAAGAGGAAAACAAAACTTTTGCGATATTCTTCAATATCAAGTCCGCGATATTGGTTGTTGACGCCGATCAATAATGAGACCAGATCGTACGGCGGATTGACTTCTTGCGCTTGGATGCCGTCCCACAGTTCGTCGGTGGTCCAACCGGTGCGGGCGATGATTGTGACTTCCACCCCGCCCCCCTCGGTCCCCCCAAATTGCGAAGCAATTTGGGGGGAGGTTTGAATCATCGAAGCAAGTTGCAGGGACCAGCGTTCGGATTCGTCCACGCTTTCGCCAATGGTGTAGGAATCGCCGAGGGCGAGGTAACGGACAACAGGCATATCATCATCTCCTGAAATGAGTGTGGTTGGATTTGTTGGAGTACAACCAACGAGCAAAACCAGTAATAACATAACCTGAATTATCAATACTTCACGAAAGTTCAGGCGATAGTTCGATATGCTAGGCAAATCGCGCCACCTGCCTTGACGTAGTGCAACTGCGTCAAGAACTGGATTTAACAAGAGCGCAGTCCGAATTATAGTCACAAACCTCCAGTGTGGATTAAGGTTGGGAAGCCGAATCAGGCTCCACCGCGGAAAGAAGCGGGGTTGAGTCCGCAGTCACGTTGACGAGGTCGTGAATCCACTTGCGCGAGAGATAACGCCGCGTGATGACGATCGCTTTGACGAGTTCTTCCAAGAGGACGAGCGCGTACACATAATAAACGGGGAGATGGATGACAAATCCGCCGATGAGCGCGGCAGGCACACCGATGAGCCAGATCGAAAAGAGTTCGGTGAACATGGCATAGCGCGTGTCGCCGCCCGCGCGAAACGCCCCGATAAAGAGCATGAAATTATACGCGCGCAGCCAGGATGAGAACGCGTAGACTGTCATGATGTTCATCAGGTCGAATCTGGCAGAATCGGAGACCTGATATAAACCTGCGATCAAGCCGCGTGAAAAGAATACGAGCGCTCCGCCCAGCGCTGAAAACGCCACAGTCACGATAATAAATCGGCGGCTATATTCGAAGGCGGTCTCTTTATCTCTTTCGCCGATCTTGTTGCCGACCATCACCGAACAGGCGTTGCCCAAACCGATGAACAAGACAAACATGAGTTCTTCAATGGTGGCGTTGATGTTGATCGCGGCGATGGCGTCTGTGCCGATGCGGGCATAGACTGCATAATAGAAGGTGATGCCGAACGACCAGATCACTTCGTTGAGCGCGGCGGGCATGGACGTTCTTAATACGTTGAAGAGAAACGCAGGGTCGAAGTGAAAGAGGGTCAGCGGGTTGGCGGCAAGAGGCGTTTTACGGGCGTAGACAAGGACAAGCAGCAACGCGCATTCGAACGCCCAGCCGGTGGCTGTGCCAATCGCCGCGCCGCGCACGCCCAAAGCAGGCAAACCAAAATGCCCGAAGATGAGCGAGTATCCCAGGGCAGTTTTTAAAGCCAATGCCAGCACAGACACAATGACGGTCAATTTCACTTGCGTGATGCTTCGTAATATCGAAATGTATGAGAACGAGATCGCCATCAACACGTAACTCAGCCCCACAATGCGGAGGTAGTCGCTGCCGAGTTTGATCACTTCGGCGTCTTCGGTATAAAACGACATCAACGTTTCAGGGATGAACACCGCCGCCAGAGAAAAACACGCCGCGACCAAGACCGCCAGGCTGAGACAAATGCCCAACACTTTGCGGATGCTTTCCACGTCGCCTTTCCCCCAGAACTGCGCCGTAAAAATAGACATGCCGCTCGCCACGCCGAAGACGAACAAGATGAGCAAAAAGAAAATCTGATTCGCCAGCCCCAGCGCGGCGACAGCCGTCTCGCCTAATTGCCCCACCATCAACACGTCAATCATGTTGAGCCCGGCAGTGATGAGCTGTTGAAAAGCGACCGGCACAGCCAGCGCCAACGCGGCGCGGAGGAAATCTTTATCTTTGAGGAAGGTCATGAGAAATCGCGAAGGATGAATTATGAATGATGAAGGTTGGGTACAGGATACGAGTTACGCATTGCGGGATAACTTGTAACCCGTAACGTGTGGCTAATAAATTTTCAAAGGTTCACCAACGCTGGTTTACTTGTCTTCCGGCGCTTCTCTCACAATGTACAGCGGTCTGCCCTTCGCTTCATCGTACAACCGCCCGATGTATTCGCCGAGGATACCGAGCGAGATCAATTGCACGCCGCCTAAAAACAGCACGAAGATCAAGGTGGTCGTTTGCCCCTCGAAGAAGTGAGTCCCTGCCAGGCGCAGGATGGCAACGACGGGGATGGCGATGATGGCAAGCCCTGCCGACGCGAACCCGAAGAACGTGGCAACTTGCAATGGGAAATATGAAAACCCCGTCACGGCATTGATCGCGAGTCGGAGCATCTTGCGGAACGGATATTTCGTCTCGCCCGCGGTGCGCGCGGCGCGTTTATATTCCACGCCGATCTGTTTGAATCCAACCCACGCGCTCATACCGCGCAAGAAGCGATGACGTTCGCGCATCTGGTTCATCACATCCACCACTTTACGATCCATCAAACGAAAATCTCCGGTGTCCAATGGAATCTTTACGTCGGTGATGCGATAGATCATGCGATAGAACAGCGAAGCCGTCCACAACTTGAACCACGATTCGCCTTCGCGTTCCGCGCGCACGGCAAAGACTACTTCGTATCCCTCCTGCCATTTCTTTGCCATATCAAGAATCAATTCGGGCGGGTCTTGTAAATCGGAGTCAATGATCACGACCGCCTCGCCGCGCGAGTAATCGAGTCCGGCGGTCACCGCCACTTGATGACCAAAATTGCGCGCGAAGATGACGGGACGCACGCGTTTATCTTTTTTGGCGAGCGCGCGGATGATGTCGCTTGAGCCGTCGGAGGAGCCGTCGTCAATCAAAACCAATTCCCATGGCTTGCGCGTTTTTGCCATCACCTCGTTGACGCGGCGATAGAGTTCGGGAAGGTTGTCTTTTTCGTTGAAGATGGGGGCAATGATCGAGAATACGATATTCATGGAGATGTTTTCTTTCGGTTGTTTTTTTTCCCACGAGTGGAGCCGGTTGGGGTGGGGGATTCAGACGCATGGGCGGAGGATGCGCGGGCTTTCTCCAGAAGTCTGAATTTTCGCGAGCCGCGCCGGGGCGGGTTCACTTTTTCTGGCGGAGCCACAAATTGAGTGTCGCCGTCATTTTCGAAGGGGGTCAATCCTAGAATTCTGCGTTGAAGATATCCCGCAAGGATGATGACCGTTGCCAGCACGGGCACCACGAGTAACGCGCCGAGAATGCCCTCGAGCACGGTCGCCGCGATGATGGCGATGAAGACGATGCCCTCGTGCATGTGCACGCTTCGTCCCATGATGAGCGGGCGCAGGAGGAGATTTTTCAGTGTCATCAACACGAAAAAAACAACAAGGAGAATCACCGCCACCCAAAAGTTCGGCAGGGGAATCCAAGTGGAGCCTTCGAGCAGGGCAACGCTCGCGGCGATGATTGCGGCGAGGAAGGGTCCCACGTCTGGCACGAGGGTGAATAAGCCGGCGATCAAGCCCAACGCCAGCGCGCCGGGGATGCCGAGGATGAGCCATGTTACCGTAAACACAACCCCGACGATGATCATCAACACGATCTGCCCGCGCAGGTATGCCATCCAAATGCGGCGGATGCGGCGATATAACTCTTGAATCTCCGCGCGGTAGGGCGGCAAGGCGAGCGCGAATAATCTCTCGCGCAAGCCGGTCCATTCGGATAAAAACAGGTAGACCGCCACGAGAATGACGAGAAACCATAACACGCCCACAGAGGTTGTTTCGAGCAAATGCAAGGCATCTTTTGGTAACGGCTTGGTGATCGCGCCCTGCAATTGCGCCAGGCTCTGCCCCCATTCCTCGAGGTGAAAAACCAGGTTGCCCGCTTGCACGGGTTGCATCAACATCGCGCTCAACTGACTCGTGAGATCGAGTAAATCTTTGAAGACCACCTTCGCTTCATCGTAGAAGATCGGCGCAAGTGTGGCAGGCACGCCTACGAGCAGGATCAACGATGAGAAATAAACGATATTCACCGCCGCGCTGCGCGACATGCGGGTGTTATTGGCAAGATACACGACCGCTGGGTTGATCAGATACGCGATGAACGCGGCGACCACAAGGCTCCGCGCCGTGTCGCGCGCATAAAAAAGAAACGCCACAAAGGCGAGAAAAAAGAGGATCCCCGCTGTATATCGGAAGGTCAGGCTCCACGGTGTTTCATGTTTCATAAAAGTTTTTTCACGGCATCCAATGTGGGTTCGATGACCGGCGCGGGATTGACTGCGCTCATCGCGGCGCGAATATCTTTAAGCCCACTGCCTGTATTGATTACCAGGATGGGATCCTCGCTTCCAACCACGCCATTGGAAATTGCCCGCGCCACCCCGGCGTACGCCGCCGCCCCGGCGGGTTCGGCGAAAATACCCCCCTTGCCCAGTTCGGCAATGGCGTGAAGGATTTCATCGTCTGATACATTAACGTACGCCCCGCCGGTTTCCTTCGCGGCGCGGACGGCTCGCACACCATCGCGCGGCAGGTCAACGGAAATTGAATCGGCAATCGTCTTTGCGGAGACGGGTGAAATCGTCTCCGTGTTCGCGTGGAACGCGTTCGAGATCGCGGCGGAACCTTCCGCCTGCACACCGATGATTCGCGGCGCGCGCGCCATCCAGCCCAGTTGAACAAGGTCTTTGAATCCTTTGTGGATTCCCGAAATGATGTTGCCGTCTCCCACCGAGACGAAAACGGTCAACGGCGGATGTTCCAGTCCCTCGCCGAATTCATCGTGTAGTTTCGCGTGCGCGTCCTGCCACCATTCCCAGATCTCGAACGCGGCGGTCTTCTTCCCCTCCGCCGTGAACGGATTGTAGCCCGTGTTGCGGCAATACCATCCGAATTCATCCGCGCATTTGATCGTCAGGTCGAACGCGTCGTCGTAACTTCCATCCACCAAAATAACTTTCGCGCCGAAGATGAGCAGTTGCGCCACCTTCGCCTGCGGAGCAGACTTGGGCGCAAAGATGATCGCCTTTTGCCCAGCCGCGGCAGACATCCCTGCGAGAGCCGCGCCGGCGTTCCCGGTCGAAGCGGTGACCACGATCTCCGCTCCGATCTCATGCGCGCGAGTCACCACGATGGCGCTGGCGCGATCCTTGAATGAAGCTGTCGGGTTGCGCGACTCGTCTTTCAGCCACAAATTTTGCAATCCGTATTTTTTTGCGAGCGATGCCAGATTGAAAACAGGAGTCCCGCCCGCCGCGTGAAGCGGAGTCGAATCGCCTTGGGGTTCATCCACCGGCAGAAGCGGCAGATACCGCCACAGCGACGGGTCGTTGCGCGAAAGAATATCTTCAGGTTGGTACTTGGTCTTGATGGAATCGTAATCGAGC
>CASGHD010000120.1 GCA_949319575.1 uncultured Anaerolineales bacterium
CGCGAATGCCCGGCGCGAATTCGAGTATTCGTGGTTTTTATTCGTGGATGGTTTGGGGCGCTATGAGCCTCGATAGCGACTTTGCGTTGTAATATTAGATCGTGAATAAATAAATCGCCGCGAACGCCAGCGCGATGCCGATGACTTGTTTACGCGAGATGCGTTCTTTGAGGATGAGCCACGCGAGTGTGACTGTCATACCGGGGTAAAGCGAACTAAGAATTGATGCGATGTCGAGTCTGCCCGCTTTGCTGGCGAGGATGAAGAAGAAGTTGCCCCCGAGATCCAACGTGGCGTTGATCAGCGCCACCGTCCACGCGCCGTGCGGGACGGGGAGCGGTTCGCGCCGCGCCAGCACAATGAGGAAGACCAGAAGAGTCCCTGCAAGGCGCGAGAGGATCATGGGCCACAACAACGAGTCGGGGTCGCTGACGGCGTTGTGAATGAAGATGAAGTAGCAACCAAACCCCACGCCCGCGAGAATCGGGAATTTTAAATCCGAGAGTTTGCCGATGTGGAATCCGCCGTCGCCTTGCGAGATCAGCCAGACCGCCGCGAGCGCGAGCGCGAATCCGATGAATTGAATCGCGCTGGGCAATCCCTGCGTGACCGCGCCAAAGATGACGGGAAGCAACGCCGCGAACAATGCCGAGACCGGCGCGGCAATGCTCATTTGCCCAATGCTTAGGCTGTGATACAGAATGAGCAAACCGCACGTGCCGAGCGCGCCGCCGATGAGCGAGTTGATAACTACATTTGAATTCGGAAACGATTCGCGATAGAAGATCGAAACAATGGCGAGGATGAGCAAGCCGAAAAAATCCGCGTATAACACCGCGCGATACGCGCCGACCTTGCGGCTGGCGAGCCCGCCTGCGAAATCTCCCGCGCCCCACGTTAGCGATGATGCAATGCCGTAGAGGATGGATAACAAAATTGCTCTCCCGATTCTTAGCCACAGATTTCACGGATTCACACGGATTTTCTTTTTAAATTTCCGTGAAAATCCGTGTAATCCGTGGCTGAGGTTTTAGATTTTCCCGCCGCTTTTGCCCGATCCAACACTTTTTGCGCGTTCTTCAATAATGGCATGTCAATCATCTTGCCATCCAGCGCGTACGCGCCTTTGCCCTCTTTCTGGCTGGACTCAAACGACTCGACGATTCGTTTTGCATACTTGATCGCTTCATCGGATGGGGTGAACGCCTCTTGCGTCACCTCGACTTGATTCGGGTGGATGATCTGTTTCCCGCTGAAGCCGAATCGCGCTCCCTCTTCTGCTTCGGCGCGGAGTCCCGCTTCATCTTTGAAGTCAATGAACACAATGTCAATCGCTTGTAGATCATTTGCCGCGCAAGCAGTGACCACCGCCTGCCGCGCGTAAAGCAACTCGGTCGCGTCTTTCGTCCGCACCGCGCCAACGGATGCGGCGAAATCCTCCCCGCCGAAGATGATGGCTTCGAGGCGTTTATCCGCTTCGGCGATCTCTTTCAGGTTCATGATTCCCTTCGCCGTTTCCACTCCCACCAGCAAGCGGACACTCCCGATGTTCAACTTGCTCGAAAGTTCGTACGTCTCGATGTGTTCGCTGACCCATTTCACTTGTTCGGCAGTTTCAACTTTGGGAACAACAATCGTGTCGGGGTTTGTCGCCAGCGCCGCGATGAGATCGCGCTTCTCCAAGCCTGAACCGATTTGGTTGATGCGAATACATCGCTCAGACTTGCCGAAGTCCAATTCCTTCATCGCCCCCGCAATGACCTCCCGCGCTTCGGCTTTCTTGTTCGCCGCCACGCCGTCTTCCATATCCATGCAAATGGAATCGACTCCCAGCGTGGTCGCTTTTTGAATCTTGCGGCGGTCGTCGCCGGGCATGTAGAGGATTGCGCGTCGTGAGTGCATGGGGTCTCCTGGGTAAGTACACAGGTAAACACGGAAACACGTACACACGTAAACGCCATTGCCTTGTTTACCTGTCTACTTGTGTACCTGTTTACTTCTTCAAAAACATCGCCGTTCGCTCGAACTCAACCACAATTGTACCGTCTGGTTTTTTGCCCCAGCATTTGATTCGCACAATGCCGACCTCAGGTCTCGATTTGGACTCGCGTTTTTCGATAATTTCGCTTTCGGCATATATGGTGTCGCCGTGAAAAACAGGATTGGGATGCGAGACTTTGTCATATCCCAAATTTGCTACGATGGTGCCTTCGGTGAGGTCTGGCACGGTCAAGCCGACGACCAGCCCGAAGGTGAAAATCCCATTCACCAGCCGCTGACCGAACTCGGTCTTCGACGCGAAATCTTCGTTGAGGTGTAACGGCTGTGTGTTCATCGTCAATGAGGTGAAAAGCACATTGTCCATTTCGGTGACGGTGCGTCCGCCGTGTTTGAATTTCATCCCAACTTCGAGTTCATCGAAATATTTGCCTGTCATAAGACTCCTTTGTGAAAGGTTGAAGGTCGCAGGTCAAAGGTCAGACCTTGGACGTTTGACTTTCGACCTTGATCAACTCTTGCTCGCGCTCCACTGTTTGACCAACCTTCACCGCCAAAGATTTCACTACTCCATCCATCGGCGCGTGGATTCGAATCTCCATTTTCATCGCTTCCAACACCATCAGCGTTTGACCTTTCGTCACTGACTCTCCCTCGACGACGTTCACGCTTCGTACCAAGCCCGGCATGGGCGCGGTTAACCCTGAGGCTTGATCGCCGCCCGCGCCTCTCCGCTTCGCGCCGGACGATTTGGTCAATAGGAAGGTTCGCCCGTCCACCGTCACCCAGCGTTTGGCATTGTCGGCTGAAACATACGCAATGACGCGCTTGCCGTCAATGAGCAAATCCAGTTTTCCTTTTTCGGTGCGGAGAATTTCGACTGTTGCAGTCTTACCATCAAATGTGGCAATGTAACTTTTGCCGTTTGGCTTCAAATCAAGCGTGGTGTTATCGAATATGAGTTTCATCAGTTACGAAATCCGTTCGGGTTCTTCCACGGGCTGAAGGGATCATGCTCATTGACGATAGACGATGGACGATTGACGATTGTGAGGTCGGCGAGCGAGGCGGCGATGAGCGATTCAAAGGTTGGTGTGGACGGCTTCCAATTGAATTTGTTTTCAACCCATTTTGTAGAAACTTTCCCGCTTGTGAAATCTTCGTGCGATAAGACATCTTGCATGAAATCAATGTTCGTCGTCACGCCATGCGCGACGAATTCGCGTAACGCGGCTTGCATTTTTTGAATCGCCGTTTCTCTCGATTCGCCAAACACAATTAATTTCGCAAGCAACGGATCGTAGAAATGCGATACCTCATCGCCCGCGCGGAAGCCTGAATCTACGCGGATGCCCGGTCCGCGCGGCTCGATGTATTGCAAGAGTTTGCCTGTGCTGGGAAAAAATCCATTGGCGGGGTCTTCGGCGTAGACGCGGCATTCGATGGCGTGTCCGCGTTGTGTGAGTTGCTCCTGCGAATATGGAAAACGCTCGCCCGCCGCGACGCGGATTTGCCATTGGACGAGGTCGAGTCCAGTGGTGAGTTCGGTGATGGGGTGTTCGACTTGGAGTCTTGTGTTCATTTCTAGAAAGTAGAACCCTTCGTCTCCGCTCAGGGCAGGCGTGGAAAGTGATGGATCGAAAATAAACTCGATGGTTCCAGCGTTGTAATAATTGACGGCGCGCGCGGCGTTGACTGCGGCTTCGCCCATTTGCTTCCGTAGTTCTGGCGTGAGCAGTGGCGATGGGGTCTCTTCGATGATTTTTTGATAACGTCTCTGCGTCGAACATTCGCGCTCGAACAAATGAACAAGATGTCCGTGCTGGTCGCCGAAGACTTGAAACTCGATGTGATGCGCGTTCGGAATATATTTTTCGACGAGCAGGCGGTCATCGCCGAACGCGTTGGACGCTTCGCCCCGCGCGGACTCAATCGCTTCATGCAACTCTTCGGGCTGATTCACCACCCTCATGCCTTTTCCACCGCCTCCCGCCGCCGCTTTGACGAGGACGGGATAGCCAATCTCTTCTGCGGCTTTCTTGAAATCGGATTCGGATTCGAGTCCCTCGAAGCCTGGAACTGTCGGCACGCCCGCTTTCTTCATGCGGATCTTCGACTCGGCTTTATCGCCCATCGCGCGGATCGAGTCTGCTGAGGGGCCGATAAAAGTTAGATGGGCTGAGTCAACCGTCCCTGCGAAAGAGGCGTTCTCTGAGAGGAAGCCGTAGCCCGGGTGGATGGCATCCGCTTGGGAGGCGAGAGCGGCTTGTATCAAGACATCCGCATTTAGATAAGATTGTTTTGGCGAAGAGTCGCCAATGTGAATCGCTTCATCGGCGAGTTGCGCATGCATGGAATTTTTGTCCGCGTCGGAATAGACGGCGACAGTTTTGGCGCCGAGTTCTTTGCAGGCGCGCATGATGCGGATGGCGATCTCGCCGCGATTGGCAATGAGAATTTTTTTGAACATTATTTTACGCGCGTCAATGTTGCTTCGGTGGCTTTGGCTTCGCCGTATTCGGGGTGGATGTTGTAGGCGGTGATGATGAGATGATCGTTATCAATTAATTCAACCTGTGTTCGCCAGCCCCAGTCAGGTCCGCCGCTGGGGTCGGGGTAACTACCGAGGACGGAGAATCCGTTGTCGGTGGCGTTGCCTGTGCAGAACATGATGGCGGTGTTGTTGTGGAAGGAGTCGAGCCACGAACATTCGTAGCGGTCGAGGGTCGTGTTGTAACCGAAGGTGAACATGCCGTGTTGTGGCTCGCCTTCGATGGAACCTTGATAGAGATAAATGGCGAAGCGTCCTTCCAAGACTAAAGTGATGGTTCCTAGAACAGGCGATTCGTCGGCGAGTTTATCTGGCTCGATCCAGAGTTTGGAAGCGCCTGACCAACCGCCAGCGAGTTGGGAGAGGAAGTGGTGAGGGGAAGAGTTTTGTTGGTTGAAGGGCATGGAAAATTCCTTTTGGAAAGTGGAGAGTAGAAAGTGGAATTAAGAGATCGGTATTGGCTCGTGGAGGATTTCGTTTTCAAATTCGGAGAAGGCAATATAGATTCCTTGTTCTTCTCTTATCCCGCGCTTGCGTTGGGTTGGAACAAAGGCGTTCAGCATCTTCACGATATGAGTCAATACCTTGATGCGATGCACAACGACATCCTGCTTCAATGCTCGTCGAACTTTGTAGTATCGGTCCCGCGCTTCACGCGCTTCGCCAAGCGAATACTCAAAATAACGGGCGCGGTCTTTTCCTGTGGAGCGTGAATAGCCTTCGGCGATATTTGCGCTGATCGAGTCTAAAGAACGGCGGATTTGATCGGCGGCGCCGCGAGTATGTGAATTCTTATCCAGTTGTTCGGTATCGTCCCAGGTAATATCGCCAATAAACAAACCAAGACGATAAACTTCAAGGTTCCAAAGCGGGTCTTTTCGTATTTCCTCAAGCACAGATGTCGTCCATTCTTGATAATTCACACCTTCCTCACTTTCTACTTTCCACTTTCTACATTCTAAATACCCCAAACCCCTGCTCTTCCACTGGTGAATTCAATACTACTGACAATGCCAAACCTAAAACCTGACGTGTATCAACAGGATCAATCACTCCATCATCCCAAAGTCTTGCTGTTGAATAATAAGGATTGCCTTCATATTCATACTTCTCCAAAATGGGACGTTTGAACTCATTCGCTTCATCAACTGTCATAGCGGGTTTGCCTTCGCGGGCGAGTTGATCTTGTTTGATGGTGAGCAGCACATTCGCAGCTTGTTCGCCACCCATGACGGAGATGCGCGCGTTGGGCCACATCCATAAAAATCTTGAACCGTAGGCGCGACCTGACATGGCGTAGTTGCCTGCGCCGAACGAGCCGCCGATAACGACAGTTAATTTTGGAACACGAGTCGTTGCCACCGCATGGACCATCTTCGCGCCGTCTTTGGCGATGCCGCCGACTTCGGCTTCACGTCCCACCATGAAGCCTGTGATGTTTTGCAGGAACACGAGCGGAACCTCGCGCTGGTCGCATAACTCGATGAAGTGAGTCGCTTTGAGCGCGGACTCGCTGAACAGCACGCCGTTGTTGGCGATGATTCCGACGGGGTATCCGTGAATGCGCGCGAACCCGCAGATGAGAGTCGTGCCGTAGCGCGCTTTGAACTCGCGGAATTTGCTTCCGTCTACGAGGCGGGCGATGATCTCGTGAACATCGTAAGTCTCGCGGAAGGTGGCGGGCAGGATGCCGTAGATTTCCTCGGCAGGGTAGAGAGGCTCCTCGGGAGTGGAAAGTGGAAAGTAGAGAGATGACTTTCCACTTTCTACTTTCTTCGGAAGCGTCTCAACAATCCCCCGTAGCAATTCAATCGCGTGATCGTCGTCATCCGCAAAATGATCCGCAACCCCGCTCAAACGCGTGTGGACGTCTGCCCCGCCCAAATCTTCCGCGCTCACATCCTCGCCAGTTGCGGCTTTCACGAGCGGAGGTCCGCCGAGGAAGATCGTGCCAGTCCCTTTGACGATGATGGCTTCGTCGCTCATCGCAGGGACGTACGCGCCGCCCGCCGTGCAACTGCCCATCACTGCCGCAATCTGCGGAATCCGCTTCGCGGACATTCTTGCCTGATTGTAAAAGATGCGACCGAAATGATTCACGTCGGGGAAGACTTCATCTTGAAGCGGCAAAAACGCTCCGCCCGAATCGACGAGATACAGGCAGGGCAGATGATTCTCCTCGGCGATCTGCTGGGCGCGAAGGTGCTTCTTAACCGTCATCGGGAGGTACGATCCGCCTTTGACGGTAGCATCGTTGGCAACGATGAGGACCTCGCGGTTGCTGACGCGTCCGATGCCAGTGACGATGCCTGCGCCTGGCGCAACCGACTCGCCGTCGCTTGCACTGGCTGATGTGCGCCCTGATGACGCACTCGCCTTGCCCTCGTTGTCGTAAAGGTCGGTCGCGGCGAGAGCGGAGAATTCGAGGAATGGAGAATTGGGGTCGAGCAGGCGTTCGATCCGCTCGCGGACGAAAAGTTTGCCCTGCTCCTCCTGCCGCTTGCGATATTTTTCCCCGCCGCCTTCGCGGACTTTGGCGAGACGTTGCTTCAGTTCGTTTGCGAGGGCGCGGTGGTGTTCTGAGTTTTGTTTGAAATCAGATGAGGAGGCGTTGATGGAGGATGAAAGAGTTTCCATTGGGCGAGTTTAGCATAAAACCATCTATAAAATCAAAATGTCGTTGCGAGTGGCGGCGAGGCGCAACTCGCAACGACATTTGCTACTTGGTTATTCGCCTTGCAGAGAACTCACAACGACGCTTGAAACTTGAAAACTCGAACCTGAAACTTGAACCCCGAACTCAACACCCATTGTTCATTGACTACTTCAACGACTGCGCCAACATCCACGCATACAATTCCTGATCCTGGTAGACCTTGCCGCTGATATCATGGTCGCCGTCGGGATACACCGTGAACTGGATATTGCCATTGCACGCCTTCAACGCATCCACGAGGGATTGTTCCGCTTCGAGCGGCACGATCGTATCGATTGCCCCATGAAACGCCCAGATGGGCTTGTCTTTCAAATCGCAAATATCCGCTGGAACGTGGAAACCGGTCGTGTCGCCGACAAATCCCATCACCGGCACGAGCGCGGCGAACCGCTCTGGGTGACTCAGCCCGTACTCCCATACGCCGTTTCCGCCGATGCTCACGCCCGTCAGGTAGATGCGCGTCGTGTCCACGGCGTATGCGGCAGTCGCCTCATTGAGCAGGGAAAAAACGGACTCTTCTACTTTGTCTTGAAACCAATACTCGTCGCCCGGTTTGCCGGTCAGTTGCGGCGAGAGCACAATGAACGGAAAGTCCGGCGTAAACCCCAGAATTTGCGGCAGGGCTTCGAACAGGAGCGTGTCGGTGTTCGAACTACTCGTCCCTGAACCGTGCAGGAACAAGATTAGGGGCCATTTCTGCGCGGGGTCTTTTCCGTAATTGGATGGCAGGAAGAGCAGGGAATGTCGATTCCCCGATTGTGAAGTGAATGGATGCTGACCCGTGAGGATATTTGACGGAAGTGAAGTCGCTTCGACATTCGCAAGTGTGGCTGTCGCTACCGTGGTCGGCGTGACCGGCTGGGCGGGGGAGGGCGCGGCGGTATTGGCGGGGCTTGGAGGTTGGGTAGAAGATGGCACGGCGGCGTTGGGCGACGGGGAGCCACAGCCTGCCGCCAGCGTGAAGATCAATGACAGGAGGACGAGTCGCGTTACGGTGTTTGCAGTTTGTCGCTTGATGGAATGATTGTTTTTCATGCGACAAGTCTAGCATAAAAGTTTGCCGCGCCGCGAGTCTGTGCCGCAAAGTTTACTTTGCGCTGGCAGGTTGTGAAGAAATAGACAACTTGTCGCTTCCCCACTTTAATGTAATTTGATTATCCATGTAACTGCTCAGCCTCGGAACATATCGCTGCGAGGCGCTCTTGGTTTTGCCGAAGCAGTCTCCCAATACCGAGAGATTGCTTCCCTTCGACAGGCTCAAGACAGGCATCGGGACCCCGAAAAAACATCGGGGCAGGCGAGCAAGAGCCCTCCTCGCAACGACATGCCTAAGCAGTTACTTATCCATTGGGTAATTCGATGATGAAACTCGTGCCTGTGCCTAATTCGCTTTGCGCTTCGATCGTGCCGTCGTGCGCGTGGATGAGTTGTTTGGCAATCGCAAGACCGAGTCCGCTGTGGGTGCGCCCGCTTCGTGATTTGTCGCCGCGCCAGAAGCGGTCGAAAATAAATGGAAGATCATCGGATGCGATTCCCGCGCCTGTATCTTTGACGGAAATCCGCACGCTTCTCTCCGTGCCGACAGTTGATTCAGTTTCGATGGAAATTTTCCCACCCTGAGGCGTGTGGCGCAACGCGTTCGAGATGAGATTGGATAACACTTGATTCAATCGGTCATAATCTGCTGTGACTTGTTGGTTCTCATCCGCGAGGTGTGTTTGCAGGTGGATGCCGAGGGACGCGGCTTGAGAGGAAAAACTCGAAGTGAGATCCGCTATCAGATCGGCGAGCAGAAATAAGGTGGGATGAAGCGGGAGCTGTCCCGTTTCGGCGAGGGAGAGAGTCTGCAAGTCGTTCACGAGGCGGGTGAGGAGTCTCGTTTCATCCAGTGTGTTGTTGATGTGTTCAGGCGTCGGCTGATAGACGCCATCCACGATGCCTTCGAGGTTGCCTTGAATAATATGAAGCGGCGTGCGGAGTTCGTGAGCGATATCGGCGGTGAGGTTGCGGCGTTGTTGCGCGGCGCGTTCGAGTTCGCCGACCATTTTGTTGAAGCGTTTGAAAAGTTCGCTGAACATGTCGGACGTGTTTTCTTTCACGCGCGCCGAGAGGTCGCCCTCTTCGATTTTGTTGATGGTGTCGAAGAAATCCTCCAACGGCTTGCCGAAGCGGATATATAAGTTGAAGACGGTGAAGAGGAGGATGACGATAAGAATAATTGGCGCGCCGCAGATCAGAATCCAAATATTCCTGACGCCTGTGTATTCCGAAAAGAGGAAATAGAGAAGCGCGGCGATGCCTCCGACGAAGAGGATGAGGGTGATGATGAAGAAGATCGCGAAGGAGATGAAGCGGCTTCGGCGGTTGGGAGGAGGGGAGGAGGTGGACATGATGTATATAAAAGATCATGTCACTCTGAGCGTAGCGAAGAGTCTCTACGATGGTGTAAGAGACCCTTCGTGGCGCGATGCGCCACTC
>CASGHD010000121.1 GCA_949319575.1 uncultured Anaerolineales bacterium
GTATCGTCCGCAGTTCTACATCCGCACGATGGATGTGACCGGCGACATCACCCTGCCGGAAGGCGTCGAGATGGTGATGCCAGGCGACAACGTCAACCTGACCGTCGAGTTGATCGTGCCGGTGGCGTTGGAACAAGGCTCCAAGTTCGCCATCCGTGAAGGCGGTCTCACCGTCGGCGCTGGTGTCGTTACGAAAATCATTGAATAGTTCTAAATAACGTCATTCTCCCGAAGAACAGCGGGACGATATGAGCGAAGCGAAGAATCTCAGTCACTGCATTAGAGACCCTTCGCTATCGCTCAGGGTGACACAAGTAGATATAGAAAGTTGGTAACGTAGCATGGCTTCCAAGAAGAAAGATGTTCGCCCCGTGATCACGCTTCAATGCAGTGATTGTAAAGAGCGCAACTACACCACCGAGAAGAATCGCCGCAACGATCCGAATCGGCTCGAGTTCAGCAAGTTTTGCCCGCGTTGCAGGAAACACACCTTGCATCGTGAAACGAAATAAAGTAAGGCGGGATTAATCCCGCCTTACAAACCGAAGGCCAGTAGCTCAATTGGTAGAGCACTCGTCTCCAAAACGAGCGGTTGTGGGTTCAAGTCCTGCCTGGCCTGCCTGAAAAGAAGCGACGCCGCTGTGAATAGGGCGGCGTTTTAGCCGTAAAAAAACGAAGGAGCACCACCTTGGCAGATAGGAAAGCGAAAGCCAGCAAGCCGAACGCCTTCACCGCGTTCTTCAAAGAAACCGCCGGGGAACTTCGCAAAGTGTCCTGGCCCACCTGGCCCGAAGTCAGGCAATTAACCGGGCTTGTGCTAGTGGTCATGGTCGCGATGGGCATCATCCTTGGTCTGACAGATGGTGGCGCGCGCGAACTGTTGAATCTGATCTTTGGCGTTTAATAGGAATTTGAGGAAATATGTCGTTGCAGGAACCGCAGGAAGAATTTGAGAGCCAGCCCGTTGAGTCAACCGAAGAGTTGACCACAACGGATTCCGCGCTCGTCGAATCGGAACCTCAGGCGCAAGTGAACGAGCCTGAGTCTGTTGACGTCCCTGCGGAAGAAACACCAGCCTCGATTGACGATTCGTCAGAGACAACACAGGAAGTGGAACCGGCGCCTCATTCTCCCGGGAAAACTGCCCCAGCCTCGGACGCGCCTTCTCACCTTGGGGAAGTGGAAGGGCCCGCGTGGTATGTGATCCACTGTTACTCCGGTTACGAAAACAAGGTCCGCCATAATCTCGAGCAACGCATCGAGACCATGGGCATGAAAGACAGGATCTTCGATGTGGTCATCCCGACCCAGGAAGAGGTCGAAGTCAAGGATGGCAAACGCCGCACTGTGGAGCGACACATCTTCCCCGGGTATGTGCTTGTGAACATGGCGTTGAGCGAAGAATCCTGGTACGTGGTTCGCAACACACCAGGCGTCACTGGCTTTGTCGGCATGGGCAACACGCCCACCGCCCTGCGCCCGGAGGAAGTCTCACAGATCGTCAAGCGTATGGAAGCCGAAGCGCCGATGGTCAAGGTATCGTTCAAGGTTGGCGAGCGCGTCCGCATTGTGGATGGTCCGTTCAACGATTTCCGCGGCAACGTGTCGGAGATCGACTTTGAACGCACGAAGGTCCGCGTATTTGTCAATTTCTTCGGGCGCGAAACGCCGGTGGAGTTGGACTTTTTACAGGTAGAAAAAGCGTAATACTGCGTGTTGTGTATTGAGAAAAAGCTTGAGGTCGAAAAAATTATCCAGGCAGAAGCAGGTTGAAGGTCGGAGTGAAGCGTGAATCCGAAGCGTCAACCTGATGCAGTGGGAGGGCGTCCCGCACAAGAAATCGCCCGCTAAAACCACATAGGAGTAGAAATGGCAAAGAAGTTCAAGGCAATCGTTCGTCTCCAGCTTGAGGCTGGAAAAGCCAATCCCGCGCCCCCGGTGGGTCCGGCGCTGGCGGGCCATGGCATCAACATCATGGCGTTTTGCAAGGAGTACAACGCGCGCACGTCGAACAGGCCCGGCGAGGTTTTGCCCGCCGAGATTACGGTATTTACCGACGGCTCGTTCACGTTCGTGTTGAAGACTTCGCCCGCGGCTGTGCTGTTGCGCAAAGCCGCGAATGTGGCGAAGGGTTCCGGCGTGCCGAATAAGGATAAGGTCGGCAAGGTGACGCGCAAGCAAATTCGTGAGATCGCGGAAACGAAACTGAAAGACCTGAACGCGATCGATCTCGAAGGCGCGATGAAACAGATCGAAGGCACCGCCCGCTCGATGGGCATTACGGTGACCGACTAATTTTGTGGGAGGGTTGTTCGTTAGTTTCTTGGTTGCATAGTTTCATCGTGAGACTATTCGACTAACGGACTATCTGACTACAACCCGCTTGCACCACGGAGGAAACTATGGCTACAAAACACGGAAAGAAATACAAAGCCGCATTGGCTAAGGTGGATTTAGACAAAGAATATTCCGTTCGCGACGCGGTTGCGCTGGCGAAGGAAACCACCATCACCAAGTTCGATTCCACAGTCGAAGTTCACATCCGCACCGGGCTTGACCCGCGTCAATCGGACCAGCAAGTGCGAGATGTGGTCGTTCTGCCGCATGGGTTGGGCAAAACCGTCCGCGTGCTGGTTTTTGCGCAGGGCGAGGGCGCCGCGAACGCTCGTTCTTCCGGTGCGGATCTCGTTGCTGACGATGATGAAACGTTGAAGAAGATCGAAGGCGGCATGTTAGATTTCGATGTCGCCATCGCGACGCCGGATGCGATGGGCAAGGTTGGGCGTCTTGGGCGCGTGCTTGGTCCGCGCGGGTTGATGCCGAACCCCAAGGCGGGGACAGTCGTCAATGCCGATGATCTGCCGCGCGCGATCAAAGAGGCGAAGGCGGGTCGTGTCGAGTTCCGTCTTGACAAAACATCCAATATTCACGTTTCGGTTGGCAAGGCATCGTTTTCCGCCGATCAGTTGTATGAAAACTTCGGCACGTTGATGAACGCCGTGCACAAAGCGCGGCCGTCTGGCGCGAAGGGTGACTACATCAAGCGCATCACCCTGACCACCACGATGGGACCCGGCATCAAGATCAACGCCAGCGACACACTTAAGATCGAGGTATCCGAGTAGAATATACTCGTTAATCCTATAAGCCACTTCGCCAAAGACGGCGGGTGTGGCGCTCGGTTTCGACACCTGCGCTTGCATGTAGGCGCAAGTGTACGAGCGGAAAAGAACCGCTCTACTCAACCATTGAGCGCCGCTTAATTTCCTGCCCAGGTGAAGACGACAAGCATATCATCCCCTCCTTTGGGGTTTGCTGAAGTCTTTGCCGCGCGCGTGGCAAAGACTTTTTATTGAAAGGAGGTGAATGTCCTTTGGCAGTATCAAAAGAACGTAAAGGGGAAGTGCTGGCAACCTACAATGAATGGTTGAAGAAGAGCCAGGCGGTGATCCTTGTGGAATATACCGGCGCCAAAATGAAAGATTTGGACGGTATTCGCGCCAAGGTGCGTGAAACGGGCGGCGAATTCCATGTGGTCAAGAATACTCTCGTCCGCCGCGCCTTTGCCGCAAGCGGGATGGAATTCCCGGCTGATTATCTCGTTAAGAGCACGGCAATTTCCTTTGCCTTTACCGACCCTGCGTCCACGGCGAAAGCCCTGACCGATGCGATGAAAGGCAAGGATTTTATCAAGGTCAAAGGCGGATACATGAGCGGGAAAGCGCTCAATGCCGCGCAGGTGAAAGCCCTGTCGGATACGCCGCCGTTGCCTGTTGTCCGCGCCCAGTTGCTGGGTGTGTTGCAGGCTCCCGCCGGTAAACTCGTCCGCACAATCGCCGAGCCTGCTCGTGGTTTGGCGGCTGTCATCAAAGCTTTCTCCGAGAAAGCGCCTGCCGCGGCGTAATCGGCAAGTTCATTGCGCAATACAACTAAATCTATCTCATAAGTCATGGAGTATTAAGAAATGTCTGAAAAGCTCGATAAAATCGTGGAAGAACTTTCCACACTGTCTGTGCTCGACGCCGCGGAACTCGTCAAGAAACTCGAAGAGAAGTGGGGCGTCTCTGCCGCCGCGCCGGTGGCTGTTGCCGCGGCGGGTGGCGCCGCCGTCGCCGCTGAACCTGTCGAGGAGAAAACCGAATTCGATGTGGTCATCAAGGATCCCGGCGCGAAGAAGATCGACGTGATCAAAGTGATCCGTCAATTGACGAATCTCGGTCTTGGCGAAGCCAAGACCATGGCGGAAACCGCCGGCTCGAAAGTTCTCGCGGGCGTGGGCAAGGATGCCGCCAACGAAGCCAAGAAAAAGCTTGAAGAAGCCGGTGCGAACGTTGTGCTCGAGTAAGAAAATCTCTTCTACATAAGAACGACCAAGGAAAGACGACCCAGTACCAGCGGGTCGTCTTTTCATTTCTGCAAGCGCATCGCCACGACACATGTCCTATGAATTTTGTTGATTTTCGATCTGGCGGTTCCTATAATGGCTGCAATTGGTCTGACCACAAGACCACGAGAGAAAATATGAAAATACAAAAAATTTCACAGAAGTCACTTGTAAAAACTGCGGCGGGCAGGCTGGTCGTATCCCTGCTGGATGGGACACTGCCGCAAGGCGCGCAACTTCCGCCGGAGCGCGAGCTCATGAGTCAGTTGGGAATCAGCCGCGCTACCCTGCGCGAAGCGTTGAAGATGATGGAAGAAAGCCGGCTGGTTGAGTCGCGCCCACACGTGGGGTGGTTTGCGCGAACGATCGAGGAGTCGAATATTATGCAGGCAAAAGAATTGGCTGGAGGCGCGGAAATGAAAGCGTCGAATCCTGCGGCGAGCGAGCCGTTGACGGGTCCGCGCCGAATCCCGGTTTCACCGGAGAAACCGATCCACATCCCCAACCTTCAAAAAGACCGGCTTGGCACGTTTGAGTTCATCTCGTGGTGGGAACGTGAAAAGGTGAAGAATGCGAAGGTGTTGGTGATCGGCGCTGGAGCGCTCGGTAACGAAGTGATCAAGAACCTGGCGTTAATGGGCGTGGGCAACCTTTTCATTATCGACTTCGACAAGATCGAAGCCGCCAACCTCAGCCGTTCGGTACTATTCCGCGAAACCGATAATAATCGCAGTAAAGCCGAGGTGGCGGCGGCGCGAGCGAAGTCTGTAAACCCGGATGTGCATGTGCAATATTTAAACGCCGATGTGACGACCGGTCTCGGGCTGGGAATCATCCGCCGCATGGATGTGATCATCGGATGTCTTGACAATCGTGAAGCCCGCCTGGCAGTAAATCGTTTTTGTTATTGGATGAACAAATCCTGGGTAGACGGCGCGATTCAAGAACTGCTTGGGTTGATGCGCGTGTTCGTTCCCGGTGAAGGCGCGTGCTACGAATGCACGCTTACCGAAGCGGCTTTGCGCGATCTTTCCCTGCGCTACTCGTGTCAATTGTTGGCGCGGCAAAATATTTTGCTTGGCAAGGTTCCGACCACGCCAACCATTGCCTCGATCATCGGCGGTATGCAATCGCAGGAAGGATTGAAGTTGATCCACAGTATGCCGGTGGAGCCTGGCAAGGTCACGCATTTCAATGGGTTGACGAACCACATGCATACAACCGCCTACGTGCCCCGCGAGGACTGTGAAAGCCACTGGACGTATGGCGACATCACCGAACTACCCGCGCGCGCCGAACGCGCCACGCTTCATGACCTGCTTCGAATTGCGCGCGCCGACCTGGGAGAGAGCGCCTTTATCGAACTAGACCAGGAACTGGTCACATCGCTGGAGTGCCCGAAATGCCAGACGAAAGAAGATGTGCTGAAACCGTTAAGCGACATCACCTTCGAGGCAGGGCACTGCCCGACGTGCGGCACTCTGCGCGAAGCGAGCTTCACACACACAATCACCGGCGAAGAGAACTTCCTACACCGAACCCTGGCGAGCGTGGGCATCCCGGCTTTGCATATCATCCGCGCGCAAAACGGGCTGGAATATCGCTTCTACGAGTTGACGGGCGACCTGCCGGAGGCGCTGCACTTCCGTCACTTTATGCAGACGATCAAGTTGTCCGGCGCGGACCCGTTGAAGATCGGCGGGCGCGTGAAGTTGAAGGATGAGATTCGAATCATGGACCCGGCCAGCGTCACCGTCCGCGATCGAATTCGGATCAAGGCTGACGCGGCGAAGGAAGTTGTTTCGGTTCGCGCTGCCACCTCCGAGCCGGTTCACATCCGCAAGCAAAGCCTCGTCAAACTTGCGGACGCCCAACCCGGCAAGACCCAGGCGAAAGGCGATGGGCATTCATCGATAAAAGTTGTTTTAGCCAAAGCAGATGAAGCGCCGAAACCTGCAAAGGAATAGCCGATGGCGAGCCACGCCGCGACGATGAGTTCCATTCATGCCCCCATGTATGCAAGAGAATCCGATTCGTTCATGCGCAAGCTGACGATCCTGCTCTTGCTGGTTATCAACGCTTCGCTGGGCATCGTGTTGTGGTTCCGCCTCGACCGCGACCTGCCATTGCTTCTGCCCACGTTTTTTGCGGATGCGTGCATCGGGCTGGTCGGCGGATATGGGGCGCGGGTCGTGTATCGCAATTGGAATTTGGTCGCGCAACACATCACCGCCATCCTTGCGACGCTCGTCGGAATGATCTTGATCGGCTCGTTGACGAAATCGGTGTTGGGCATTGGCCCGCTTGGGTTTGGGCGCGACGCCTCCACGCAGATTCGCAGGCTTAGTTTTGACGGCACATTATCAACTCAATTGCGCGACTTGAACCTCGACCCGCTGACCCTGTTTGATCTCAGCAAAATGGAGCCGAGCGATGCGGCGCATCTTGCCGTGAGTTTGTTGTTGACGCTTTTGTCTTTGCAGGCTTGGAGGCAATCGTCGCGGCAGGTGATCGAGGTCGAGTCGCTGGGCCATGCGCAGATCGAAGTGGAGCCGAGGAACATCGGTGTGAACATTTCACCGGCGGAACCGCGCATCCACCAACCTGTAACCTGGTTTCGCAGTCCCGCGCCGAGCGCGCCGCCGAGGCCCCGAATCCGCACCAAGAACAGGAGCAGGACCGAGGTGCGGAAAGCCGCGAAGGCAAGTTCTCCACGCAAGAGCCGTTCGCGGCGTAGGCCAAACATCCAGTTGGCTGTGGTTGAAGAGCATCGCTGTCCGTATTGCCTCGACCCCGTAATTCGAAACGATGCGCGCGGCGTGCAGGAGTGCGACGTGTGTCACGCGCTACATCATGCAGATTGTTGGGCGATCACCGGCTTTTGCCAGGTGCCGCATCTAAATTCTTGATTTGGAAGGTTGAATTATGTCTGAAATGAATATTACCCTTGTTATGCCGAGCGGCGGCGCGCGCGTTGCTGAAGCGCCCGCCGATGTGAAGGTGCGAGACTTGATGAATGAACTGGTCTCCATATTAAATCTTCCGACGGTCGGTCCCGATGGACGCCCGATGAACTATCGCGCAGACAGCAAGGCGCTGGGGCGCGAACTCAAAGAAGAGGAAACGCTCGCCGAAGCCGGCATCCCGGATAACGACCGCCTGATGTTGACTGCGGATATCACTGCCGGCGCAATGTCTGTGGCTGAAACGCCTCGCATGAGGCGACTGCGCGGCGACTATGAGTTGATGATGGAACTGAACTCGCGCAGTGATTTGATTTCCTTCGTTGCTTCCTCTCCGAACCCAAACCTGCCGCCGGAACGATACATCGTCACCTTCAAGTGCAAGAGTATCTCGAACGTGGACCGGCAGGGCAACCCGAAATTCTCCGAGCATCATCAAGTGGAAATTTACCTGCATAACCAATATCCGCAACGCTGGCCCGGCATGAAATGGTTAACGCCGATCTGGCACCCGAATATCAACCACTTGAACGGCAGTGTGTGTATCGATGCCGCATGGTGGGCGGCGAGCCGCTCGCTCGACAGGCTCGTGTTGATGCTTGGCGAAATGCTCCAGTGGAAAAACTTCCACGATGACCCGACCAAGCCACCCTTCCCGTGGGATGCCGAAGCGGCGCGCTGGAGCCGTGAATATCGCAAGAAACATCCCAATGATTTCCCGGTGGATCGTCGCGAGTTGTTGAGACCGGAACGCGTAAAACTGAATCTCTCTGAACCGACGAAGAGTAAGCCAGCCGTGCAGGTGAAACTTCAACCTGCCGCGCCGAAAGCGATCGACAAACCCAAAATTAAATTGCGTTGACAGTGCGCACTGACTCGCAATAGCGGAACTTTAACGTGGCTGTGGTTCAGCCCAACACATTCTTAGCAAGAAAGGAGATACACAATGGCAGACATTCCCGTTACGATCGTGCTTCCCTCCGGAGGTAGCCGCAATGCTGAGGTACCCTCTGAAGTGGCGGTGAAGGAGTTGATCCCCGAGTTGACGACCTCGCTCGAACTCCCCGTCACTGGTCCGGATGGTCGCCCCATGTCCTATCGCCTGGATAGCAAAGCGCTGGGTCGCGAATTAAAAGAAGAAGAGACCCTGTCCCAGGCAGGAATCCCTGAAGGCGACCGGCTGATGATGACCGCCGATGTCACCGCGGGGTAATGTCCCTGCGCGCGGACCGCTTCGTCACAAGCGGAGCGGTCCGCGCAACCATTCCCTGATTACTTTCACGAAGAGAACAACCATGCCAGCACTTATTCGAATTGCCCCGCCCGAAGTTGGAAAACCCGACACCACACCGCCGCCGATGGAGTTTGCCCGGCGTTGGGACTCTCCCTATGATCGCGGCGATCTCCAGCCGACCGTAGCCGTCTTTCTGAACCGGCTCGCATACTTCCGCATCACGGCTCACGCCGAAAGCGCGGAAGTGGAAGTAGGCGGCGTGTTGATCGGTCAGTGGTGCGAAGAAACGCCGGGCGGCAGTCAATTTATTGTGATCAATCACATGATTCCCGCCCGCCACACCCGGCAAGGAGCGGTCTACCTGACCTTTACCAAAGACACACTGCTCGATGTCCATGATCAAATTGAAAACCTCTACCCCGGCGAAAAGATTATGGGGTGGTATCACACCCACCCGCGCATGGGAGTCTTCCTCTCCCACTACGACACCTTCCTGCACAATAATTTTTTCCCCGACCCGTGGCAGGTGGCGCTGGTTGTTGAACCGTTCTCCTCGGTGGCTGGATTTTTCATCCGCCAGAACGATGGCTCGCTCGATCCCACCCGCTACTTTGGGTTTTACGAAATGGATGGAGCCAATGGACGGAGGAGCGTCGTCCACTGGCAGAATTTGCACAAATCTGAAAATGAAGACCAAGGAGGTACCCCCTATGAATAGACGTATGCGTTCCTATTACTATGCGTTGCTTGGAGCGATGGGCGGATTGTTCGGCTGGCAGGTGAGCGATCAGGTCGGCCTTTCGTTCTCCTCGAACCTGTATCTCAGCGAAGCGGTTGTCGGCGCGCTGGTTGGGTTGTGCGTGGGGTTGTTCATCGGTCTCACCGAAGGCGCAGTCACACGCAACCCGGTGCAAGCGGTCAAATCCGGCGTGTTTAGCGGATTGCTCGGCTCCGGCGCGGGCGCGGTTGGCTTACCGTTGAGCGAATTTCTCTTCCAAACTGTCGGCGCGGGCATTGTCGGTCGCGCGCTCGGTTGGGGAGTGTTCGGGCTGTTGATCGGCCTCGCCGAGGGCATTGTCGGAAAATCGCAGGCATGGAAAGGCATGCTTGGCGGCACGGTAGGCGGCGCGTTGGGCGGCATCCTGCTTGAAATTGTGCACAACCGGCTTCAAGACCCGTTGGCTGGCAAAGCCGTCGGTTTGGTTTTACTCGGCGCATCGGTGGGCGCGTTCATCTCGCTCATCGTCGTCCTGCTCTCGCGCGCCTGGCTTGAAGTTACTTCAGGCAAACTCAAAGGCACCGAGTTCATCCTCGACAAGTTCATGCGCGCGGGCGGTCCAGCCGTTGCCATTGGAAGTTCGCCCCTCAAATCGGAAATCGTTTTGCCCGACCCCGACGTTGCCCCACAACATGCCATGCTAACCGGAAACGGCGCGGCTTTCTCTCTCAAAGACATGAGTCTCGCCGGCACGTTTATCAATAACCGCAAGATCGAAATCGCGCAATTGACAAACGGACAAAAGATTCGTATGGGCAACACCGACCTGGTCTATCACGAAAGGAGATAACCATGCGCAGGATATTTCGCTTCCTTCCCAATTTCGGCCTGATCCTCCTCCTGATGCTTGGACCAACCCTGACGGTCCACGCGCAGGAACCGGAGAGTCCGCAAGTGCGCATCACGCAAGTGGACAACTCCAATTTCCCCAACGTCACAGTGTACCTCTCTGCCACGAATGCGGCAGGCGAACCTGTCGGCATAGACCCGTCAACCATCCAGATTCACGAAGACGGACAACTGATGCAGTTGACGGATGTTCGAGGCGGTGGGGAGGCGCTGGGCGGCGAGGCTATTCCCATCACCACCATGCTCGTCATCGACATCTCAGGTAGTATGGAGAAGGGAAATAAAATCGGCGCCGCCAAAGACGCGGCAAAGACCTACATCAGCGGGATGCGTGATGTTGACCAGGCAGGCGTGATCGCCTTCGACACGCAAGTGTATCGTATTCAGAAGATAACCTCCGACAAAGCCGTGTTGACCGCCGCCATCGATGGTCTGCGCACCGGCAGTGATACCGCCATGTACGAAGGTATCATGGAAGCCACCAAAGCCCTCGAAGGCATATCGGGTCGTAAGGCGATCCTCGTGCTCTCAGACGGTTTGGATAACCAGAGCGTCGCTACAGAAGAGAGTATCGTCAGCAACGTTGGTCCCAGCGGGTTGACCGTATCCGCGATCGGCTTTGGCGACCCCTCGGGCACGGGGCAGGCTGGGATCGACGAAGCCGGGCTACAGTCGTTGACCAGTCGGACCGGCGGCCAATACGCCTACGTCACCGATGCCGCCACGTTGACCGCTCTTTACCAACAGACCGGCAAGGCATATCAAAGCGAATATGCTGTCACCTTTGTGTCGCCGTTCACTTTGCGCGATGGCGTAAACCGCAACATCTCGGTGTCGTTGACCGGCGCTCCCGCCCTTGCGGAGGGAACCTACAACCCCGGTGGCGTGTTGCCGGAAGTTACTGCCAGTTCATTGCCCCTGTTCCTCTCCATTCTGGCGGGTCTGCTGGTCTTGCTATTCCTACCCGGATTGATCGGCGGCATCTCGAACCTGGCAGGTGGAAGGAAGCCCGGCTCAGGGTTCGGGCTTGGCAAACAACAAGCCAAACCTGCAAGCGGACGAATCAAACTCAAGTGATGCTACAAAAAACGACTGGCATGAAAGCCAGTCGTTTTTTGTAGCAGTAGATCACGAAATAGGTTCTTAACGCAGTTCGTTTTGCGATGAATCAAAAGAGGCGACTCAACCGAGTCGCCTCTTGTTTTTGCTTGCGCTGTATCACGCCGCCAGCGGTCGTTCCATTTTGCGGATGACCATAACCACTTTGCCTTTGATCTCCAACGGTTCGGACCTTTTGATGAAGATCGGTTTCATGGTGGGGTTGGCGGGTTGCAGGCGATATCGTTCCTTCTCTTTGAAGAAGTACTTCAAAGTCGCTTCATTATCGCGGGGAAGCCACACAGCCACCATTTCGCCGTTGCGCGCCTCGCTGGCGGGTCTCATCACGACGATGTCGCCATCGTTGATCATGGCGTCGATCATCGAATCTCCCTTGACCTCCAGGGCGAAGAGGTTGTCGCCTTTTTCTTTGGAAGGGAGGAGAGTTCGCGCGATATCCACAGCATTGGCTTCGTTGTCCGTGATAAAGCTGGCGTTGGGATCAAGTTCAGGGAGAGGGATACCAGCCGCAATTGGTCCGAGAATCGGCACCCGCAAAGTGTCTGCCGAGGCGCTATATCCGGCAACACGCACGCCGCGAGAGATCTTGCGGTCGCGTTCGATCTTTCCCATTTTCTCGAGTTGGTCAAGGTAATAGTTCACAACCGAAGTGGATGTGATGCCCGTCTTCTCGCCGATTTCACGGATGGAAGGCGGGTAGCGGTTTTCACGCTGGTATGACGCGAGAAAATCCAATATCCGTTGGTGTCGTTCGCCTAGTCCTTTGCTTTTTCGAACCATCATCATAGCAACCTCCAGCCCGAAATTGGGCATTCTTCGCTCATTTGTGCTATGAATAATACCCGAACGCCTGTTCTGTGTCAAGCCCGATTTTGAAAGTGCAGGGTACAGATTTTTTAGCCGAAGAGCGCTCAGAGATTTTGAGAACTGTCTCAGAGACTCTGTGTTCATGTGGCAAAGGTTGTTGTTTCTAAATCCATGTGCGCCGACGCATCCAAAAGAACATGCCGATGGGTAAAAGCAAATTAATTGACAGCGTGATGTAGAAAATGGGATTGGTTGTCCAGTCGGTTAATCTTCCCTGGGGCTCGAAGAAATTCATTCCGAAGAAGCCTGTCACGAAAGCCAGCGGCATGAATATGGTGGTGATGATCGTCAGCGTTTTCATTATGTCGTTCATGCGGTTGTTGACCACGGAGAGGTATGTATCCAGCGCCCCGCTGACGAGGTCGCGCAGGTTCTCGTTCAGGTCGTGCAGGCGGACGAGATGATCGTAAATGTCGCGGAAGAAAATGCGGTCTTTGGGATCGATCACACGGTAATCGTCGCGGGCGAGTTTGTTCAACACCTCGCGTTGCGGAAGGAGAATCCGCCTCATGGAGAGTAAAACGCGTTTGAGGGCAAACAGCCTCTCCAGCGTCCGAGGCGAGGGTTTGTCGAAGATGGTGTCTTCCAGTTCGTCAATGGCGGCGTCGATCCGCTCCACGGTGGGCATGTAGCCCGCTACGAGAAAATCCATGATCTTGTAAAGCAGGTGATCGGCGCCGTCTTGCACGTTGCGGATGTCGCGGTCGCAGGATGCCCAGGTTTCCTCAATGGCAGGGATGGGCGATTCGTGATGGGTAACGATG
This sequence comes from uncultured Anaerolineales bacterium, assembly GCA_949319575.1. GTDB lineage: Bacteria > Chloroflexota > Anaerolineae > Anaerolineales > Villigracilaceae > Defluviilinea. Next base: position 12,959 of record CASGHD010000121.1, read on the forward strand.
TAATTGGGTCCGAGGAAAATATCCAGTTCGTCCACATCGCTTTCCCATAGTTTTCCATTTTCTTCAACGTTCATATAATTCATAACGATATAGAGGTAGTCTCCCCAGTCATCAAGCTTGGGCGAGTGGGTCTGTTGCAAGGCATCCTCGATAGACAGCGAGTGAAAGCCGAAGCCTTGCAAAATGGGGAGGGAGTTTTCGTCAGGCTCATTGACGAAATCCACCCAGAGAAGCGAGCGGCGATCTCGGATGAGTTTGAGGAATTCTTGCGGAGGGACATCCTTGCGTATAGGCTTTCCTTGTGCGTAATAAAGCGAGCGGATCATGAGTTCTCCAAAATGTTTAGGATTATTAACTCTAATTCAATATTCTAGAATTCAATGTTTATTTTCTTAATTTATCCTTGACAAAATATCAATAATGAATAAAATGCAATCACGAATGGAAACAACCGGATCAAGAATATTGATTTCTTCTATGGAATTTTGAAAGAATCGGAAAGATTGCTTTTTATTTTAGGCTGAACTGCTCCCATTTCAAAAGGATTGGTCATGATTCAAAGGCAATGGCAAAAAGCGATTGAATTATTCAACGAATATCCGCGCGCGTTCTGGAAGGTAATCTTTATCACCTTCATTGACCGGGTGGGTGGCGCGTTGATCTTTCCGTTCTTTGCGCTGTATCTTACCAGCAAATTCAACGTTGGCATGGCAGATGTGGGTATCTTATTTGCCACATTTGCCCTTTCCAGTTTTGCTGGGAACGCCATCGGCGGCGCATTGACAGACCGCTTCGGGCGGAAGAAGATCATCATCTTCGGGCTGATTACCTCCTCCCTGAGCCTGGTTGCCATGGGCTTCGCCGATTCGTTCCAGACCTTTTTTGCGCTTGCCTTGTTCACCGGTATTCTCACTGACGTGGCTGGACCCGCGCGTGAAGCCATGATCGCCGATGTTCTTCCGGAAGAAAAACGCGCCAGCGGATATGGTATCTTGCGCGTTGCGTTCAACCTTTCCGTTACGATCGGACCCGCCATCGGCGGTTTGCTTGCGGGCGCTTCGTATCTGCTGTTATTCATCTCGGATGCGGTCATTTCCCTGCTCGCGGTGGTGTTGGTTGCCGCGCTCTTGCCTGAAACGAAACCACAACGCCATGCTGATGCGCCTCAAGAAACAGTCGCTAAGACGTTTGCCGGCTATGGCAAAGTGTTTCGTGATCTGGCATTCATGCTCTTCCTCGGGTTTGTGCTCTTGCAGGTGTTGGCATACATGAACATGACCACCACCCTGGGCGTTTATCTGCGAGACCAATTTGGCACGCCCGCCCCCAAATACGGATTATTGCTCAGCCTCAACGCCGCGATGGTCGTACTCTTCCAATTTGCGATCACGCGCCGCGTGGAGAAATTCTCACCCCTGTTGATGATGGGGCTGGGAACATTCTTATATGCCATTGGGTTTAGCGTGTATGGCTACGTTTCCAGCTATGGAATGTTTGTCGTCGCAATAGTTATCATCACGCTCGGCGAAATGATCGTTGCGCCGGTGCAACAAGCGCTCACCGCGAAGTTCGCCCCCGAAGATATGCGCGGACGCTACATGGCGGTTGCCGGTCTCGCCTGGGCCATTCCTTTGATGATCGGACCCTACCTTGCCGGCCTCATCATCGACGGACCGCGCCCCGAACAAGTATGGTACATCGCAGGCTTTATTGGCTTGTTGTCGGCGCTGGGTTTCCTCAACCTCAACCGCGCAGCCGTTGCGCGTCGCCGGGGAGAGCAAACTCAACCCCAGCCTGCGCCTGAAACCACATAAAAAATAACCTGGAGGCTCAAAATGTATTCCGCACCCACACGCTGTCCTGTTTGCCAATCTGAATTGGAGATTGCCCGCCTGCACTGTTCCACATGCGATACCTCCATCGAAGGTCGTTTTAGCGGCGGACCGATCGCGCATCTCACGCCCGAACATCTCGATTTCATTATCACGTTTGTTCGCTGCGAAGGCAAAATCAACCGCATGGAGCAGGAACTCGATCTCTCCTACCCAACCATCCGCAACCGACTGCACGAGGTGATTCGCGCGCTGGGGTATGAACCGGGTAAGGATGAACCTGTCGAAGTCACCCCTGAAAAACGGAACACGGTTCTCGAAGACCTGGAGTCCGGCAAAATCTCGGCCGATGAAGCCATGCGCATGTTGCGCGGAGAGGAGCAATAAGCCATGTCGCGCTCATATCCCATTTCAGGCAAAACCAAAATACATGTGGAGTTGGCAGGCGGCGACCTGAGTGTCGTCGGCTGGGACGGGAGCGACTTGCTGGTCAAAGGTGACGATGAGGATGTTCGCGTCGAATCGACCAGTGAGGCTGTTACCGTTTCCTGCACTGATGATCTCTCCTTGCGAGTTCCCCGCGACGCCTACATCGAATTCGACATGGTCAGTGGGGATGCGTCCATTCGAGGCTTGGCGGGAGGATGCGAACTCAAAGAGGTGAGCGGCGACCTGTCGATCCGCGATGTTGGCTCGATCTCGATCGATACCATCCATGGCGATATTTCACTTTCCAATGCGCGGGGAAATGTGTTCATCAAAAATATCCATGGCGACGCGTCCCTGCGTGAAGTGGATGGCGATGTGACGATTGAAATGCTGGCTGACGACTTGACCCTGCGCGGGGTGCGAGGCAATCTACGCGTCATGAACTTGAACGGCGACGCCTCCATCCACGGGGTGGACGGTAGCATCGTCCTCGATTCGGTGGCGGATGATCTTGCCCTGCGCGGCGCGCGCGGCGATGTGCGCGTGAATGTGGGGGAGGATGTGGTGGTGTACCTCGACCCGAAGCCGGATGCCGAATACTCCATCAACGCTGGAGAGGATATTCTGGTTATCCTGCCCAGGAACGCGAATGCCACGCTCGATATCCGTGGCGATGAAATTTTGATGGATTGGAACGGCACACAAAACGACGACGCCACCGAACGCGTGGTCACGCTCGGCGACGGCTCGGCAAAGATCTCGCTCAATGCGGGCGGGGAGGTGCGGGTTTCGAACCGCGCTGATGCCGGCGAATCTGCGGATGAGTGGGGCAATTTTGCCGGGGTAAACTTTGACTGGTCTGATTTGGGCGAACGCATTTCACGCAAGGTGGAGCAGGCTACGGCGCGCGCAACCAAACGGGCAGATGAAGCGGTGCGCCGGGCAGAACGTCATGCGGCGCGGCACGCCGGTCATCCAAAAAGGGGACTGGTCGTCGGGCGTTGGAATTGGGATTTCAAAGGTGCGCCCAAACCGCCAACCCCTCCCGAACCCCCTTCTGAACCGGTGTCGGAGCAGGAACGCATGGCAATTTTGAAGATGCTCGCCGAGAAAAAGATCACCGCCCAGCAAGCAGAGGAACTCTTGAACGCGCTCGATGGAGGCAAATAATGTCATCGGAAGAACGCAAAAAGATTTTGCAGATGGTGGAAGAGGGAAAGATCTCGGCGGAGGATGCCGCGACCCTGATGCGCGCGCTCGA
>CASGHD010000122.1 GCA_949319575.1 uncultured Anaerolineales bacterium
CGCCCCAAACCATCCACGAATACTCGAATTCGCGCCGGGCATTCGCGCGCTTGTGTTGAGTCTATCGAGGCATTCGTGTATTCGTGAATATTCGTGGACGGTTTACCCATACAACAGATTAACCTTGCGCTGTAATATTAGGATTTCTTCACTTCCTGCAACGCCATTACCAATTTCTTGTACCCTCCCTTCACGAACAAATCGACGCGATGCAAATGCCTCAGCGACTCGGGCATCTCACAATCCTCCAGCCGCGCGGGGATGATGAACACTTTATCCACCAACAGGGATGCTTTTTCGAGCGCGAGTTTCAATTCCTGGTGACGGTATCCGCGCTGTTTGTTGAAGGCGCGTGATAAACACACGATGACTGCGTCGCTCGTGAGGATCGCCGCGCGGATCTCGCTTTGCCAATCCTGCCCGGGCTGGAGGTTTGCCGCGTCGAGCCAGGCATCGATCGAATCCCGCCTCAAGCGCTGATGCAGTTTGCGCGCCGCTCTTCGGTCGTCATGCGCATGAATGAGGAATACGCGCGCTTGTTTCGTTCGCTTGTTCATTCGCCGTCACCAGTCTCAAAAAGAAAATAAGGACGGCTATTGTATTAGAACAAACGTTCTAAGTCAAGCGCGGTCTAACTTTTTGAACCGCAACCCCTCCCACGGATTCTCCCCGCGCAGGATCGCGCGTCCATGCAGGAACAGGCTGAATTGCGAAAGACCGAACCAGAGGAAGAAGACCGTCAGCGCAACAGAGGCGATATCGACCCACACAGGTAGATTCATTTTGACATCCTCCACCTGCGCGCGCCAACCTGACACCTTCTGCTGATACTCATCCACACCGGCAAGAAAACCTTCCAGGCTCGCGCGCGTTTTGTCGAAATCGCCGCTGAAAAGTTGCGACGCCGAATCGAGCAAGACCGAAGCCTGCTCGGCGAGATCGCTTACGTCGCCGATCTTCGCTTCGAGCGCGTCGGCAGAATCGATCAGGTCGGTCAGGGTCTCATCGGGGATGTTGACGTTGATGAACGGGATGATGTTCAACCCCAGGATCGTCACGCGCGCATTCTCGAGCGTGTCGCGCGCCGTGATGAGGCGTTCCTTCGCCGTTTTCAATTCAGGGACGAGTTCATCATCAAGCGTGGTCTGCACATCTTCGAAGAACGCCTGCGGATCATTCTGCGTGAAATCATTCAACGCCTGCTCAGTAGAATCGAGGATTCCCAACGCGCGTTCCAACTCGACGCGCGAACGATCCAACGCTTCCTCACCCCGACGTAATTCTGATTCGACCTCCCCAAGCCGCGCCACCCCCTCGCGCGTCAACGGGCCGTTCAACCACCACGCCGCTGGAATCCCAAAGACGCTCAACACCAGGAAAAACCCGCTCAAGACGATCAACGCGCGCGCTACAATGTTTCGAGCCATGAAGTCCTCCGATTCTCTTGTGAATGTATCAAATACAGGCTTGGAAATTTAACAGGCTCAGGTACACTTATGGGAATCCTTGGCGCAAGACCTGCCGAGATCACCGAATGATACACAATGGACATGAATTCTGCCACATCTCAATTTAAAAATCGCTTCGGATATTCCCCGGCGCGCATCGTCCGGGCGCCGGGGCGCATCAACCTGCTGGGCGAACACGTGGACTATAACGATGGACTCGTGCTCCCCGCCGCCATCGACCGCGCCACATACATCGCGTTTTCCCCCTCTGTCACGGATCGTTCCACCATTGTGGCTGTGGACTTCGACCAGCCGGCTGTTTTCTCCGTTGAGGGGTTATCCGCCAAATCCCAAACCGATGGTTCGCCGCTCCCCGAATGGGCGCACTACCCCACCGGTCTGATGTGGGCGCTTCGTGAGGCGGGGCTTGCCACACCCGCAATGGACGCGGTGTTCCTCTCGAACGTGCCGCGCGGCTCGGGTTTGAGCTCCTCTGCCTCGGTGGAGATGGCGTTCGCGCTGGCGTGGCAGACCCTCGGCGGTTGGACGCGCTCACCCATGGAACGCGCCCTGCTCGGGCAGAAAGCCGAGAACCAATACGTGGGAGTCAATTGCGGCATCATGGATCAGTTCGCTTCGGCGTGCGGTGAAGAAAACAAGGCGTTACTGCTCGACTGTCGCTCGTTGGAATATCGCTCCCTGCCGTTGCCCGAGAGCGTATCGCTAGTGGTGGCAGATACCACCGTTCGCCGCAAGTTGACCAGCGGCGAATACAATAACCGACGCAACGCCTGTGAGGAAACGGTGAATTTGCTCAAAGACGATTTGCCCGGCATCACCTCGTTACGCGATGTCCACTTGGATGATTTCAACAAACTGGCAAAGGGACTCCCCCCCGAACTGGCGCGGAGGTCGCGTCACGTGGTGGAAGAGATCGGGAGGGTGAACCAGTCGCAATCGTTGCTGGAAGCGGGCGATGTCCAACAGTTTGGTCAGTTGATGAATCAATGTCATGTCAGTTTGCGCGACCTGTACGAAGTTTCCATCCCCGAACTGGATGCGATGGTGGAGATTGCGCAAGGTTTGCGCGGATGTTACGGCGCGCGCCTGACCGGGGCGGGGTTCGGCGGTTGCACGATCAATCTCGTGGAGCGTGAGCATGCCAGCGAATTCGTTGAACGCCTGGCAAAAGGGTATGAATCTAACACTGGTCTTCACCCCGAGATTTATATTTGTCGCGCGTCTGACGGGGCAAGGCTGTTGTAAATTTCATCCGCCCGGAGGTTCAGGGGTGTTCACCGGGTTGAGCGTTGTTTTTCTTCGAGCGGGTTGAATCCGCGCCCCAAAATTTCCTGCGCGGGAGATACGATCACAAATGCCTGCGGGTCTTCCTTTGCCACTGCGTTTTTTAGGTTATGCGCCTCGGTGACGGTTAACGCGCAGATCAGCACGGTTCGTTCCGCGCCCGTATACATCCCCTTGCCGTCGATCGCAGTGACGCCGCGCCGCAGATCGGCAAGGATGCGGCTGGAAACTTGTTCAGGGTTATCTGTGATGACCATGGCAAGCAACTGCCTGCGGCGGTTACGCGGCGCGAGAATTGCGCGCAACCCTTTTTGTTTGCCCTGTTCTGAAGGCGCGGCTGTGGCTGATTCATCGCCGAAACGCGGGAGCACCTCCCCGCTGGCGCGTGTCATATTGATGGTGGCGACCGCGAACACGGCAAGGGAAAGATAAAAAACAAATCCCAAGCCGATTATGATCTCGCCGGGGAGGGGACCCACCGCGGCGCGTTCCAGAAATTCGGCAAGGTCATTGGGCGCGTCGGGGAAAAGCCATACCTTAGCCATCCATGATGCGAGCAGGATCAAAAAGATCCAGTAATAATTACGACGCAACCTTCTGCCAAATGCCTCCCACATAGAAATGGGAAAACTCGGGGTCAGCAAATTTTCGGCAAGATTCTCTGCCCACTCCGGCGAAGGGTGGAACGGCGGCACCAGCATGGCGGCGTAGAAATCCGTTTCCATCAACCGCACGCGGTAACTCCACAGTTCGTAATAACGATATCGCCGCGCTTCGATGAACAGAAACCACAACACCAAAAGCGTATTCAACAACACCACCGAGTGATGCACATTCGATTGGCTGAAGGCGATCGAGAGCGTTGCACCGGTGACTACTACCGCCCAGTTCGTGGTCGTGTCGAGGCGCTGGCGCCAGACATTCGCGCGTTGGATCTCGGCGCGAAAGAAATGCACCATCGCTGTGACAAACTCGCCCGACTTGAGTTTATACCCGCGATAGGTCCACACCGGCTCTTCGGCAGGTTCCTCGCGCCTCGGTTTTGGTTTTCCCTTGGTGGATTTTTTAACTGGCATGGAGGTTTCTTTCCGGGGTGACCCGCTTCCTTCCAAGTGGATAGCGGGTTCTGTTCACCAGAAATATTCTACACTACGAATGCCTTTACCCCATCATCAATTTTGAGGCTCGTTTGGAATCGCCGCGATTAAACCTTTTTGGTACACGGAATTAACGGAAAACACGGAGAAAGAAGACTACTTAAAGGTTTTTCCGTGAAACTTGCACTGAGCCTGCCGAAGTATCCGCGTGATCCGCGTACAAGAATCACGGTAACTCCCAGAGAGCCAATTTTGAACCATCGGGACTTTCTGGGTAATTAAGTTTGTCATTCTACAAAGTTTTGCTATACTGGATACTAATGAGACCCCTCAACGAACTCCTCCGCGACTCTGCGACTCACCATCGCCGTCTCTGCCCCAGGCAGGTGTTGGGCGCGCGCGTGGGGATGTTCGCCGCTTCTCTCCTGACCCTCGACCTGCCCCAGCCTGACAAGCGCCTGCTCGCCTTCGTCGAAACCGACGGCTGTTTCGTGGACGGAGTCTCCGCCGCGACAGGCTGTTATGTTGGGCGCCGCACCCTGCGCGTGGAAGACTTCGGCAAGACCGCCGTCACCTTCTTCGACACGCGCGCGGAACGCGCCGTCCGCATCGCGCCGCGACTCGACGCGCGCGAGCTGGCGCGGGAATACGCCCCCAAAGCAAAAAACCGCTGGGAGGCGCAACTACTCGGCTATCAACTCATGCCCAACGAAGATTTGCTGGATTTCAAATGGGTGACCATGCGCATCAACATCCCCGCGCTCATCGGTCAGGCGGGAGCGCGCGTCAACTGCGACTCGTGTGGCGAAGAAATCATCAACCAGCGCGAAGTCCTCTGGGAATCGAAAATCCTCTGCCGCGCCTGCGCGGGGCAGGCATATTACATCGAAGCGGAACACGCCTCAACCCTCAGGTTTCCCCGCGAAACAAGATAAAAAAGTTTGCGCCCTAAACGCCAGCCGACGCTTCCCTTTTTAAGGAAGCGGACTCTTAAAGGCTCTTCCCGCATGAACCTGCGCTCGTCCGCGTCTACCAGGAATGAAAAAAGTAGCCGCTCATTAGTATTACAACGCAAAGTCGCTATCGAGGCTCATAGCGCTCCAAACCATCCACGAATACTCGAATTCGCGCCGGGCATTCGCGCGCTTGTGTTGAGTCTATCGAGGCATTCGTGTATTCGTGAATATTCGTGGACGGTTTACCCATACAACAGATTAACCTTGCGCTGTAATACTAGGCAGGAAGAATGT